>VBHI01000056.1 GCA_005881495.1 Chloroflexota bacterium | reverse complement strand
CAGAGAGCAATCCATCATTCAACGGGGTATTGTGCAACGTCGAATCTAGCAGTACACTAGCAGCGGAGACAAACGAGCAACGTCAAGAACAGCGAAAGGAACACATGCACATGGCAACAAAAAGCACCACAGAACAAACACCAACAGTCTCTGCCGCCACCAAGATTACCACCTATGATTTAGCCATCGGCATACTGGCTATTATTTCTCTCTTAATCCTGGTTCTCATCATTTTCGTCCCGTTACAACCCTCGACAGAAGATCTCTTAAACACCTTTGAAAATCTCCTGTGCGTGGTGTTTCTCTTCGATTTCTTTCGGAGCCTGTCCCGTGCACCAAAGAAATGGAACTATTTTTTACGAGGAGGAGGATTGCTGGATTTGCTGGGCAGTCTTCCATTTAGCAGATTAGCCGTTTTTCGCGTCGCCCGCTTATTCCGTGTCGTTCGTGTTATGCGTACATTAAAGGGCAATGATTTTAGTAGAATGCTGACACAACGTCTTGCGCAAAGTACTTTGCTCTTCACCTTTATCGTTGCGCTGATTTTGATTATCCTTGACAGCGGGTTTGTTCTCTATTTTGAAAAGGGGGCTCCCCATGCAAATATCACCACCTATACAAATGCCGTCTGGTGGTCTTTCGTCACCATTACGACCGTTGGCTACGGTGATTACTATCCTGTGACAACGTTTGGACGAATAGGGGCAATCATCCTGATGTTTTCCGGCCTTGGCATCATTGGGGTGTTATCCAGCTACCTCGCCACGACGTTTATTTCCCTTCAGAGTAGGAGTAGAGAAAGAGAAGAAGCAGGAAAAGAGCATGGCGAAAACGATGATGCCGGAGACAACGAGCAAGATGAAGACGATTCCAGCAACCGTGATGCTGAACTGGCCGCTATACGAGAAGAACTAGCTGCACTCAGAAAGTTGTTCGAAGAGCACTACCAGCCACAATAAGAGCCAACATGTGGATTATACCTCAAAAAGAGATGCGGCCTGATCTGCTTTTGTTATTAGCAGCAGATTGCATCAATCTCTCGCTCGATGTCTGCAACATCGTCAACTCGTCGAATATTCGTTGAACGACAAAATGGATTAGAACAACGCCAAACGAACCATCCGGGTTCAGAATATCCTGAAATATTCAGGGTGCGACGGAATGACTCTGGCTCTAAAGGAAGAGGGGCCCCGCACTTTTCGCACAAGAATTGTCCGCTCTCATGAACTATAACATGGTACTCTTGATCGTGAGTCATTGATCATTTCTCTCTAGAGATCCTCTATGCAAAATAGATAGACCCCGCTAAGACTAACACCACTTTCTATTTTTCCAAACAACACCTCCATCAGTAATATTCCGAGAGCGTTTCGTAACTCAGATTAACAGAACAGTTCTGAGCTTAAACAGGAACAGAGTATACTTTTCTAACTCATCAAAAATCTCATTTCTACTGGTCCTTGCTCACTTTAACTGAGCATGTTTTGGAATCCATTGAAGAGCTTTTTGAGAGTTAGGAAATGCCCTCATATTCCCTAAAAACGCCCAACCAGGACCCACATGAATATTGTCAGTAGGGGCGGGAGAGGTGAGGAGTGGAGTGGGGACGCTTGCGTCGCCCATGGGGGCAGGGGAGCAGGACGCAGGGCTCTACCCTTGAGAGGCAGATGGCGTCCCCTGCTTATTGAGCATTGTTTTTCTGTTTAAATGCTGCCAGCTGCTCTAAAGCACCCACGACAATGACTGTATCACCTACTTCGATACGCGCCTCAAGCCTTGAACCCGGCATCACTCCACTTGGTCTTTTTAACGCGACGAGCATGGTCCCGTAACTCAAGGTATTCTGGGCCTCCACCAATGTTTTGCCCACAAGCAGCGAGGTCGCGGGAACTACCACTTCCTGAACCGCAAGTTCCACATCGCCAGCCTTCGTAATAGTATCAAAAAATTCTATCACACCGGGCTGAAGAGCCAGGTTTGCCATACGATGTCCACTAATAGTGTAGGGTGAAAGTGCCCGATCTGCTCCCGCTAGCTTGAGCTTCGCTGCCGTCTCATTGTGGTTAGCCCGTGCAACAATAAACAGTTTTCTGCTGAGATGTCGTGCGGACAGCGTAATGGAGATATTGTGTGCATCGTTATCTGTGGCAACCAATAAACACTTTGCATACAGGATACCTGCCTGACGCAGCACATCATCGCTCGTCGCATCTCCTTGCAATGCTAAGTAGCCACGTTCGATGCAGTTGCCAACATTACTCTCCTTCTCATCAATAACGACGAATGGGAGGCGTGCTCCCGTAAGCTCTTCGACGATGTGGAAGCCGACACGTCCATATCCACAGATGATATAATGGTTGCGCAACGCAGAAATCTTTTTCTCCATAAAGCGCCTCCTGATCGCCTGGCTTAGGTGGCCCTCGATCATGAATTCCATACCTGCACCGAAGGTATAGAGCAGTGATCCTACTCCCAAAACGATCACGACAATGGTGAACATCCGACCAGGCCCAGAAAGCGGATATACCACATCCCCCACCGTTGCCATCATTTCGATGGTAGTATAAAGGGCATCGGCAAACGCAAGCTGTTCGATCAGCATATAGCCAACCGTTCCCAGGACAAGTACGCTGAATACTAAAATAATTGCTATTCTGAGATGACGAATAGATTCTGGCGTTCTCATCACCTGCCAACCTTGATTAACACATATCCTACAGCAAGTCTACCAGATGCCACGATGTCACACAAGAGAATGCCATCCTCAAACGAGTGGCCGTGCTCACATGATCCAGCTGCTTGATCGGCTGATCTCAAGTGAATAAAGCGGTTTCTCATCAAAATACCCTATTCCCAGCTAAAAATGTACTTTCCTTGACAGTTATTCGTCACAGCCTATAATAGGTGTATTGGAAACTATGAACACTGCGCGCCCACATGGATGAAAGTAGGCCTTATTTGTTGTTTTCATATAGTAATAGAAAGTATTAACCATAGGTATCATCTATCGAGGTAATCCAATGATGGCCATCAATCCAGAAGAGTCTCTGGCGCCAAGGCATATGGCGACCCCTCCTCCACAGGGGAGCACATTGCAAGATCTCTTGGCGGAGACCAGCCAGTATCTCACTCCACAAGATGTGGAGCGGATTGAGCGTGCCTACGAACTGGCGAAAATAGCGCATATGGGCACGTTGCGCCGCTCGGGTGAGGCGTATATCCAGCATCCTCTGGAAGTTGCGCTGCTCCTGGCAGATATGCGCATTGATGCCGATGGGATTGCCGCTGCCCTGCTGCATGATGTGGTAGAAGATACCACTTTTTCGCTGGAAGATATCCGCGAACAGTTTGGCGATGCAGTGGCCAATATTGTGGATGGGGTAACCAAGTTCGACGCACTGGTGCCGGGCGTTACTCCTGTTCCTCTCCCGGCAGACGCCGGAGCGCATACTGCACAGGATAATGAGGCTGAGCGCGCACGAGCAGAAGAGCAGCGCCGCCAACAGGCGAAAGAGCTAAAGCGGCGACAGCGCTCGGAAACTGTGCGCAAGATGCTGCTGGCGATGGTCGAGGACCCGCGCGTGGTGGTGCTGAAGTTGGCGGATCGCCTCCATAATATGCGTACCCTAGCGGTGATGAATCCCTTACAACAGCAGAATAAGGCCCGTGAGACTATGGAGATATACGCTCCGCTGGCCAGGCGCCTGGGTATGGCGCTGGTGCAGGCGGAACTGGAAGACCTGGCCTTCTCGTACCTGGAACCAGATAAGTATGCCCGGCTTGCACGGGGAGTAGAAGAGGAGCGGCGCAAACGGCAACCCTATATTGATGAAGTATGTCGCACGCTGCAAGAGGAAATGGAGCGGGCGGGTATCGACGCGGAGATTCAGGCCTGGCAGAAGCACCTGGCGAGTATCAACCGCAAATTGCAACAGAGCGGGGGAGATATCAGCCAGATTCACGATCTTGTCTCTTTCCGCATCCTGGTGAATTCTGACTACGACTGCTACCTGGCGTTGGGACATATCCACGCACTGTGGCGGCCCAAGGATGGACGAATCAAAGATTTTATCGCCACGCCAAAGTTGAACGGCTACCAATCGCTGCATACAACAGTGTTTTGCCTGGACAACCGGCTGGCTGAGATTCAGATTCGCACACATGACATGCAGCGCACGGCGGATTTCGGTATCGCCAGCTACTGGTACCTCAAAAGACGCGGCGAATCGCGACTCTCTTACCGTGAGATGATCGCCTGGATTGAGCAACTGCGCGATTGGCACCGTGAATTGCCACAGAGCGCGGACGAGTTTGTCGAGGCTGTCAAGGGCGATATCTTCCAGGAGCAGATCTTCGTTTTTACGCCAAAGGGTGAGGTGAAAGATCTGCCGCGCGGCTCCACACCGCTGGATATGGCGTACCGAATTCATACCGATATTGGCGATCATTGCGCAGGCGCGCGCATTATTACGAATATGGCTGATACCGGTCGCCTGATTACACGGCTGGTGCCGCTGGATTACGAGCTACAGGGCGGAGAGATCGTCGATATTGTGGTGAATCGTACCACGCATCCGACCCGCGATTGGCTTTCCTTCGCACGGACTGCGGCGGCACGCACAAAGATCCGGCGCTACCTGAAGACGTATGAGCGCGAGATTGATCTCCAACTGGGGCGGGAACGGCTAGACCTGGCCTTAAAGTCGGTTGGTGTGCCGGGTATTGACGTCGTGCGTGAGGGGGATTTTTCACCTTTCACGGCGATGAAGAAGTATCCCACGCTCGATGACATCTACGTAGCGTTAGGGCGCGAAGATATGCACGTAGAGACGGTGGTGGAACAGCTTCTCCCGGTGCTACAGAGCCGGGGTGATGTTGTGCCCTTTCCCACTCCGAAAGCACGATACGAGAGTGAGGGTGTCTCGCCTTGCATAAATGGGCATGGCGAGGTGCCGGGAGTGCAGCAGCAGCCTCTCTTTGACATGCCTGATAGTAAGAGCAGCGTACAAAAGTCAGCTCCGCTGGTGAAGCTGGCGCACTGTTGTTGTCCTATTCCTGGCGACACCATTGTGGGCTTATTCCATCCTGGCAAGGGCATGGTTGTACATCGTAGCGATTGCCGCACGCTACGTCGCAATGGAGAGCAAGCGCGGGATCGGTACGTAGAGATCAACTGGTTGCAGATTGAGCCGCAACTTTATCTCGCGCCGATTACTATTGTGGCGCGAGACCGTGCTGGACTATTGCGAGACGTGGCGGCTGTCGTATCAGATGCGGGGATTAATATGACCGCGGTCACTTCCACTACCAAGGCTTCTTCGCAGAAGGCAGTGATTACGGCCACATTGGAGATAGAGGCTGTAGAGCAGATCGATCGCATCTTTAAACGGTTACGGCAGGTGAAAAATGTCGTGAGTGTGAGTAGATCACTTTCCACGAAGAGCCCTCCGGCCTACCGCAGTAGTCATGAACCCCATGCGTGAACGCAGGGGACTCCTTGCCACGAATAGTGAAAGCCATCCCAGGCAAGCCTGAGTCCTCCGATACATCGGGGACCTACAGGAGACCCCAATGTATCGAGGGGCCTACTGTAGACCCCGATTTATCGAGGGGCCTACTGTAGACCCCGATTTATCGAGGGGCCTACTGTAGACCCCGATTTATCGAGGGGCCTACTGTAGACCCCGATTTATCGAGGGGCGAGCGAAGCGAGAAATAATTCTATGATACCGATGTTTATAGATAATGAATCAGAGGCGCCCAATCCATACGCCGCGAGTGCTGAGCAACTGCTGGCTACAGTGAGACAGTATATGAGCGAGAGCGAAGTTGAACTGGTGGCCCAGGCTATTCAGCTTGCTGAGGAGACGAGCTCAGGAGTGAGCGAACACCGTGAAGCGTCACTCCAATCACTGCGCCAGCTTTCTCCTTTAGTGCACGCACTGGCGGTAGCAACGATTCTGGCTCAAATGCATATCGACGCCGTGGGTGTCGCTGCCGGAGTGGTCTTTGAAGCTGTTGACGCTGACCTTCTGCCGGTTGAGCGGGTTGAACGAACCCTTGGTGTACCAGTAGGGCGTATCGTCGGTAGTATGCAGCGACTGAACATTCTGGAACGCGCGAAAAATGTTGGCGCGCAGTTAAATGCGCCCAGTGGAGGTGAGGGAGAGAATAGTCGCGACCAGAAAAAGCGCCGTATTCGTGAAGCCCTGCGCCGCCAGCAGGCGGAGACTGTACGCAAAATGTTCATCGGTATGGCCGAGGACCCGCGCGTGGTGCTTCTCAAGCTTGCTTATCGTCTGCACGCTATGCGGCTTATCACATTGAAAGTCATCCCTGCAACGCCGCTAGCGCAGCCAGACGATGTCTCAGCAGGGATACAAGGAAGTACATTGAAAGCCATCCCTGCAACGCCGCTAGCGCAGCCATCCTCTTCCTCATCCACTGACCAACATGAAAAACTGGAGATGGCTCTGGAGACGCGGGAAATCTACGCGCCACTGGCCGGCCG
>VBHI01000055.1 GCA_005881495.1 Chloroflexota bacterium | reverse complement strand
CGAGCAAGAAACCGTCAGTGGCACAGTGAGCACTACCTTTTCTGCACTCTATGAAGAGGTCAAAAGCATCTCGTTTGATGCAATCGACCTGCAAGTCGAGCGCATTACGCTGACAGGCGGTCAAGTGTTAGCCTTCAGCAATGATGCCAAGAAGCTTACTTTGGCACTTGATCGCCCTTACCACTATGGCGAAGAGTTCACCGTTGCTGTAGAGTATCATGCGAAGCCGCGCACTGGCCTGCATTTCATCAAGCCAGCGCCCGAGGACCCGACTCGCCCGGTGCAGGCCTGGACATTTGGGCAGCCGCGCTACCACAGCTACTGGTTCCCCTGTCATGACGCGCCCAATGATCGCGCTACGACCGAGATCATTGTCACTGTCCCTGCACATTTCCAGACCATCGCCAATGGCAACTTGATCAGCGTTACCGACCATGGCGCGACAAAAACCCATCACTGGCGACATGACATACCTCATGCCGCGTACCTGATCTCGCTGGTGGTCGGCGAATTCGCGGTCATCGAAGATTCCTACAACGGGAAACCGGTCAACTATTATGTTCGCCCTGATCGCAAAGACGATGCGCGCTATTATATGGGCAAAACTCCCGAGATGATGCGCTTTTTTGCGGACTATACCGGCGTCGATTATCCCTACGACAAGTACGCGCAAACGGTCGTCGAGATTTATACCGGCGCGATGGAGCATACAACCGCGACTACCCACAGCTTTGCACTCCTGCTCGATGAGCGCGCCGCTCTCGATTTCGATTACGTGCCAGTTGTAGCGCACGAACTGGCACACCAGTGGTTCGGCGACCTGGTGACCTGTCGAGACTGGCCGAATGGCTGGTTAAACGAGGGGTTTGCTACCTACTTCGAGGAACTATGGAACGAGCACGATCTTGGCACGGACTACTTTAAGCAGTCGTTGCTCAATCTCAAAAAAGGCTACCTTGGTGAAGACGGGCAGTACCGCCGTCCAATTGTCTACCATGTCTATCACAATGACGGCTTTGAATTGTTTGATGGGCACATGTATAACAAGGGCGCCTGGGTCCTGCATATGCTGCGACACCAGCTCAGCGATGCGACGTTCAGACGCGCCGTCAAAGTATATCTCGAACGATATCGCGAGCGAGAGGTGATCACCGCAGACCTGGAGCGTACTTTTGAGGAGGTGACCGGGCGCAGCCTGGCGCAGTTCTTCCAGCAATGGGTGTACCAGGGAGGCTATCCCGCGTTTGAGGTGAATTATTCATGGGATGGTGAACATTCCATGGCCAGGGTAAGGATCAAGCAAACGCAACAGGTCGATGATCTCACTCCCTGTTTTGTCACGCCGGTTGACCTGGCTTTCACTGTCCCAACCTCGGATGAGGCCGCCAAAGATGAACACACGACAGAGACACGCACAATAGCCATGCGTGTGATGTCGGGCGAAGATGGACAGGTTGAGCAGAGCTTCTACATCCCCCTGGAACGAGAACCTGTGATGGTGCGCTTCGACCCGGACGGCTGGCTGCTTAAAACGCTTAAATTCGAGCGCTCCACAAAGATGATGCGCTACCAGTTTGCCCACGATCCAGATGTGCTGGGTCGCATTGAGGCAGCCGAGGCATTAGGCGAAGATGGTAGTGATGAGAGCATCGAGGCCCTGAAGATGGCCGTGTTCAATGACACGTTCTGGGGCGTGCGCGTGGCAGCAGCCGAGGCGCTGGGCGTCATCGGTAGCGAACGAGCGCAATCTATCCTGTTAGAGGGACTGCAAGAACTCACCAGCCCGGAGTTTTCCCGCGTGCGCACCACCATCGCCGAGACGCTGGGGAAGTTCCAGGTACCGCAACAAGCAGAGCTTGCGGAGCGTTCCGCACAAGCGCTGAAAGCTCTGCTGGAACGTGGCGATATCAGCTACCGGGTCGAAAGCGCGGCGGCGCATTCACTGGGGAAAACCCGCAGTGCAGGCAGCGTTGATCACTTAGAGAAGTTGATTGATCGCCCATCATTGAATCATTCCGTGCAGCGCGGTATTTTCAACGGCATGGCAGAATCGGGGGACGATCGGGCAGTTGATATACTTGCCACCTATCTTAACGATAGCAATCGACCTATCACGCTCCGTTATGCTGCCTCCTCAGGCATGTTGACGCTGGGTGGGAACCGCCATCTGTACACCGAAGAAGCGCGCCAACGCGCTGTGACGGCGCTTTGTCACGCGGTGGAGCACGATCACTGGGAACCGGTGCGCGCCGTCTCTGCCGTTGCCCTGATGTCACTTGGTGAAAAACGCGCTATCAGCATCCTGGAGCGCCTCGCTAGCCATGAGACCGAAACACGCGTGCAGCGCGATATGCGGGTAGCTGCTCATGCACTGCGCACCGGTGATAAATCCGAAGAACAGTTGAAGCTACTGCGCAAAGACCTTGACCAGGTGCGTGAGGAGAACCGCAAGCTGAAAGAGCAATTGGGGGCGCTCGAAGCCAGGCTCAAGTAACATTTTGACCGCTCACAACGATAGTATTTAGAGGGATGCTATGAAAAACACCCCTCTATTTCGTATGTCCTATCTATGCTATTTTCCAGGTGGGTGCAACATATTACTGATTTCAGTCGTCATCTATTATTGAGTGGAGAAAAAGGGGTGGAGAAAAAAGGCCGACTGCTTACTTTAGAAAATCACTGAAGTGTGATATAGTTTACTTGACTTTTACCTGGGGGGTAGGTTACAACAAGAACGACAACAGTTTCACAACCTCAAACCGCAGAACACACAGTTCTCATCAAAAGATAAAAACGTAATTCATGTACATAGAACCGCGGAGGTGCGCCTTGCCTGGAGCACGAGTGGGAAACACTCCGAAATTCGCTAAGCGGATGCGCGACATCTCTTCCTGGCAGGAAGAAAATATCTCATCACTAAGCGCGCGAGCAAAGAAAAAATATTATAAACGTAAATCCGCTATTAAAGAGTACTTTACAACCGAAGCCACCATCGATGAAATTTCGCAGCTGAACCATATTTCGTCTGAGAGTCTCATGCAACTGGTTGAACGATGTTTGATGCTGGATCCAGATGGCACTCCCTGGGGATTTCGTGCTTTGCTTCCTGGCGCCAATGTTGCAGATCATTCTCCTCAACCTGCTACCGAAGAGGCGGCTGAAATACCTGCATTACCTGAAATAGCTGAAGAAAGCACGCAGACCCTCACGGAATGTTCGGCAGGCCCTACCTCTACAGAGGCAGATACAACGGCTCCCCTCGCGGATGAAGAAATACTTGACAGCAAGGATGAACCTACCGTCACATTAGCACCCCTGCTGGCTCATGAAGAAGCGACGGTAGAAGACTCTGCCTCTTTCGATGAACCTACTGGTACACTAGTGCCATTGACGGAAGAGGAAGAAGAGATTCCTGCCGCATCACAGGAAGCTGAGCATACCTCTGCTACTATGGAAGAGGAAATTATCGATGCGGAAGAGGGAGATGTGGAGGTGGGGCATGTGATCGAGGAAGCAACCTTAGAAGCAGACATGCTTGCCGCTGGTGACAATGAGGAAATTGCAGAGCCTGAGCAGATAGAAGAGGTTTCCCCGGACCAGGACGAGACAATTGTCGACGAAACAACTCTGGAGACAGAACCTGTCCTTCTAGACGGCGAAGAAACAATAACAGAGCACCTCAACGATAGCGATGGTGAACCCCACGATAACGTTCCAGTACCTTCCGACGCGCGAAATGCAATTGTTGTGGCAGTAAGAATAACAGACGACGTACATGAAGAGGAGAGGACAGGGCTTCCAGCTCTGAATGGTCATGCAGAGGAGCAGACGCTGCTGCCCGCTCGCTCTAACACTACCCTCGTGCCATTTGCGCCAGCGTACATCAGACGAAACGATACCAACGCCAGGAAGGTAGCGCTACAGCGACGCATGGTACGCAAGCGCTGGCTGCGCGATGAACACACTCACCATATAAAGTGGCGTTCATTACAATTTATCAGCTTAGCCGTAATCGCCACAATTTTGCTCTTTATCCTGGTACCTGTAAGCGCGGGATTCGCCGCCTATAGTGCCTATAATAATATCAGTGGCATCGCGCACGATGGGATCAATCACCTGCTGAAGGTAAAAAGTTTACTCCCTATCTCAAAGAGCGATCCGACAGCAGCACTTAACGCAAATAATTTACAACAGGCACAAATCGAGTTTAAGGCGGCGGAAGGTGATTTCGTGCAATTGCAACAACTGGTGAATCGCACTGATGTCCAGGCTGCCATTACGCAATTCGCGCCACAGTATACGAATAAACTGGACATGGCGCAAAGGCTGGTGCAGGTCGCTCTGGACGTCTCACGCATGGGGAATGAGCTGAGTGGCATTGCTCTTATCGGCGCAAACATCATCCATGGTTTGCCTCTCTCCAGCGGGTCCACCAAGCCCGTTATCAGTGTTGCAGATGTTACTGCCATTGAAGGTGCAATGGTTCATGCCCTCTACTACATCGACGATATTCAAGAGCAAATGAGCCAGGTATCCATCAAAGATATACCTATCAGCGATAAACAGAAACAGCAACTCGTTTCCGTCCTGGACTTGTTGCCAAATGCGCGAGATATGATCGTGCAGGCCCAGGGATTGATTGGTATAGCTGCCTGGTTACTGGGTGCAGGCCAGCAGCGCCGTTACCTGGTACAGACAATGGACAGGGCAGAAATACGACCGGGCGGTGGTTTCACCGGACAATACGGCATTTTGCAGATACAGGACGGCCGTATGTCCCCCTTTACGCTGAAAGATGTCACGCTTATCGACTATGCTGAAAATGGCACGGCTATTGGGCGTACCGCACCTCCGGGATATGGCTGGATGAATTTTGGAAACTGGGGCGTACGCGACTCGAACCTGTCCGGCGATTTCCCCACTACTGCGCGTATGACAATGCAGCTCTACCAGGATGAGGGCGGGGGACCGATTGATGGCGATATCGCCTTCACACCCACGCTCATTGGACATATCCTGGACGTTATTGGCCCGATCAAAGTACCAGGATATAACGAGACGATAACTTCAAAGAACTTAGAAGAGCGCCTCCACTACTATCAACAAGACTTCTCGGCTATCGCACGAGAGAAACAGATCAGCGGAGATTATTCTCATGCTGGTCGTAAAGCTTTTACTTCGACACTTGGCAAATTGATGCTTGACCGTGTACGTCATGCAAAGGTAATCCAGCAGCAGAAGCATGGCTGGCTGAGCATGGCTTGAGCGGCTCGATCGATACGTTCGATAAGCAGGACGGTTTTATATCCGTGCAAGCGAACATCAGTATCAGCAAAGCCAGCCAGTATGTGCATACCACCGAGCAAGACTCCGTGACGCTGGACGCTCATGGCGGAGCGACGCATAACCTGACTATCACTCTCAATTACCAGCAAAGAGGGCCTGTCTACGGCTTCGATACCTATGCCGATTATATTCGCGTCTATGCTCCCAGGAACGCTCAATTCATCAGCGGTGATGGTTTTGACACAGGAAGACCGCTCTGCAGACCCAGATCAAGGGGGCCGTCACCAAAGCGAGGTGGTTCAACACCTGTACCGACGGGGTGCAGCCAGTATAGTTCATCCTTTCCAAGCAACGCTCGTTACTGTCCCAGTGGGAATTATTCTCTGGGCCTGCGGGGCGGATTCAATACACCCTGGGTGATCGACAGCCTTGGCTCACCAACAGCACTGAGGAGCGATTTAGCGGGTCGCGCGATGTGGGGAGGTCTCACGGAGACGCCGAAGAACTGCATCTCCTATATCTCACTTTCATGGTATGTTCCCCACGTGGTAAAGAAAGTGAATGGACAACCTTCGTACACTATTCTTATCCAGAAGCAAAGCGGTTACAGCCCCACTATTGATCTGAGCATCAACGCCAGCGCCATCAAAGGGTTGAAATCTTTCAGCTTCCACGGTGACATTAATGTCGACAAAGCATTTACACTGACACCGCCGGCAAAGAAAAATTAAGCACTTCCTGACCTTTTTGGGCCATTTACAAGTGTGACACACTATGTTACACTGCGAATAAGGTTTCGGGCCACGAAGGTGATACCAACCGCTATTTCATTTGCTTGGTTGTTCTACAAGGAAGGTGCTCTATGGCTAGCTGGGAAGATGAACTGGCAGTGCTACTCCGTGAGCTAGGGGTGACGTTGGAAGAACCCAGGACTCACCTCGGACCGACATACGTACATGAAGACCATCAACAGGAGATACTTCCCTTTCGAGAGAAGAAAGACTCCAAACGGCAAACGCAGTCCACAGATGCATTCATCTGGGGGAGAGCAAGTAATAGCAGCATAGATGAGGATGAGGATGCCTGGTTAAGTGATCTACGCTTAATGCGGCGCGAAGTTGAGTCCATTGTCATACAAGTAGTTCGCCTGATGCAGCGTGGTGATCTTGATCCATCGCTCAAAGAGGATGTATTGGTCGTCTTACGCGCGTTACGCCGCCGTGCATCGGTAACGCAACAGGCCGCAGCCAGCGATGCTGCCTATTTAGAGTTTGCTGCTGCCATGCTTCACTTCTGTCGCCTCGTGTTGCGATTGAGTGAGGCCGCCACCGAAGAATAATAGCTAATGTGAAACGAGCAGTGAAGAAGGGTGGGGACCCCTGGGTCGCCCGGCGTCCTGTTTCCCTGCCGCTTCGCACCTGCCCCCCATGGGCGACGCAAGCGTCCCCTCTCCACTCCTCACCTCTCCCGCCCCTACGACTGTGATGATATGCCCCGGCCAAATTTCATGGCATATAGCGTAATAAGAGCCATTCCTTTCTTGACATAGAGTGACGCAACCTGACATACTATAACCGGAAGATAGACAGGTCTGTTGCAAAGGCGCGACAAATCGCGCCTATTTCTTTGTCAAACCCTTTAGCGTGTTTCCCTATTTTCGCCCAGAAGGATCAACAGGCCTTTAGCGGACAAAGCACAAGGAGGAGTTAGAATATGAAAAATGAACATTTGCATACTAAAACAAACACTGGTCGCTGGTTGCGCGTAGGTCTTCTTTCACTGACCTTCTTCGCCTCCATCGCTTCGAACATCAAGTATTTCTTGCGTAAGCGTCAAGAAATACTATTCACTACAGCGACAGATACTGCCCAGCGCGCCGGTATGAATACGACCATAAAGCAGCTGAGCGCAACTGGCCGTGACTGGAGTTATGGTCTATTTAAGCGCGGGGGTCAAGTTACACGCGATTTGACCGAACGTGGCAGCCAGGCCAGACACGTACTGGCCGATCGTGGTGGTCAGGTAACGCGCGATTTAACCGAACGTGGCAGCCAGGTCACGCATGTAATGGCCGAACGCGGCGATCAGCTCTTGCAGCCTCTTCGCAAGCGAAGCGGCACATTCTGGACGGTCCTGGGCTTTAGCCTTGGCATGGTTGCTGCTGCTGTTATTACGTTTGTATTGTTACGCAAACGCCTGGGTAAACAAAGTGCCGACGAGGAAGAAGGGCAGATTGAATTGCCGCAGCAGCAAAACTTGAATGGCGCAAGTAGCCTGGGACAAGGGCGGCCCGGAAAGCCTGCAGACGAAATCCTTCACCTGGACAATGAAGGAAACTCCGCAGCGACAATGCAGACCGTTGGCGTAAATAGCGCAAAAGCGGTCGAAGTTCCCGCCAATGCCGCTTTTGCAGGCGTTGTCGGTACAAAACGCTACTATCCTTTGGAGAAATTACCCGGCGAGAGCGCGCAAGAGACCATCTTCTTCGTCTCCGAGGATGAGGCGAGGGCGCAAGGCTATAGCGCGGCAGAGTAGTCCATAGGGAGAAAAGATAGTAAGGAAGGAGGAACATGGCGTATTATGTTTCTCTTTCCTTGCTATTTATTTTTATACTGCTCAGGTACCTGCCCCTCGACAAAGCCCTCGTTCACAATGCCCCGATTGACAAGATACTGTAGAAATTCCAATTTCTGATCTGGCGTTGGCGAAGGTGGTGGTCCTTCTGAAAATAAAGAGTTAGCATTCTCGGAAATGTCTTCAGCTATTGGCGAAGAATCATTGGGAGGGGTTATTGGTAAAAGTGCTGGTGGTTGCGGCGGATCGACCTTTTCAATGGAGGGTGGAGTTGCCTGAACGACACGCTCTGGCCATTCATCTATGGTTGAGAGACTTGTCTGGCTCGTTTCACCCTGTCCAACAATAAGAGGAGCAACACCAGAATGGGGAGGAGCCCCATCATTTGTTGAGCGGAAAATGGATTCCTGCGCAGCGCCTTTGTTCAAAAGGTTTGTTGCTTGAGCATATTGGCGCTCATGTTGCTTCTTCCAGGGCCACCACCCAAACAGCTTAGTTAACCAGCGTTTGATCCCTTGCGTGAGCATGGTATTTCTTGCCTTTTTGTAGGGACGGCCACTCTAGCCATCCATAGCAATCACGCACTCAAAATCCAGCGGTTCACTCAGGTACCAGGTGAAATAGGTACCAATGAAGATTATGGAAATATAGTAGCACATAGTCAGGCACTCGTCAAACTCACTTGCAATTTTCCGTTCGACGTGCCATAATCAATACGGACGGGGTCATGCAAGAAGGCCTTATGTGGACTGTTAATGTACGTCCTCTCTTCTTTGGACAAGATACTTTAGGTCTTACTCTGCTAGGCGTTAGAAACTACTGAAACGGAAAGAAAGGCAGGTGTCGGACATGCAGGAAGACGTTCTTGGAACCCGACGTACCGCCATCTCGGAAACATATGTCAATTGTGCAAGATGTAACAAGATAACACGATTACGTGATGCCCGTATTATCCAGAGTGACGTGCTTTCCGATAGCAATTCTGAGTATGAATATCTCTGCCCAGAATGCCAGAAAGCCCTCGCTAATGGAGAAAAAGACCTGGCTATATCGTAATCCATTTTTCTCCTTCGAGCACATTCGCGACAAAAGGCAAAGGTCAAAGAGCAAAATATCCTGTACTTTGTACCTTTTGCCTTTTTCGTTCGCAGGTAATTTATCCTATGGGGAGAGAAATAGGGAAAAATACGTGGGAGATCCAACATCCCTCCGGGAACAACATTCCCTAAGCACCCCGATGGTACGTATATATTAGAGGGAACCAACTATGCGTATTCGCTACCGGTATGTGACCTACCGCTATACAGATGGATCGCAGCAACAACTGGAGCGTCACTACCGTCAACTTTTACATGATGCTTTACGACAAAGCCACCAGTCTATTCTTCAACGTTCGGCAACATGGCGACCCCTGGCTGACATACGCGAGTCAGCAGAGATGATGACTATCAAAATAGAACTCGCGGGGATGAGAGAAGAAGAAATCGAGGTGACGCTGTATGAAGATGCTCTTGTGATAAGTGGTGAAAGGCACGACGATCCCGCACGTAATGAGAACCTGTACTATGATGAAGCACAAATTCGCTATGGGCCATTTCGCGTTGAGGTGCTTATTCTCTCTCCCATTGATAGAGATAACATAAAGGCACGTTACGAAAATGGTTTTTTATGGGTTGATCTACCAAAAAAGATGCCTGAGAGCATTTCAGAACGTGTTCAAATACAGCCGAGCACCACAAAACAATAGCCGAAGAGAGCGAGTGAATATTCCCTGTATTGAGTGAGAAGAATACTATGGAAAAAGAACATATACAACCCGAAATAGAGCACGAGGATCAGCCGGAAGCAATAAAGCCCGCCGCTGCTCCAGGTGAAGATAACCACACCGATGATGAAAACAAACAGCCTCTTGCTGGCGAAACACCAGACGGTACCTCCTTGCCCCAGGACAAAGAGCCAGGCGATCAAAAGCCTGAAGAAGAGGCGGAGGAACGGCAAAGCTCAGAGGAAGAGGAGCGTTTGACTATCCCCGATGTGCTGCCAGTTTTACCGCTCAAAGATATCGTCATTTACCCTTTCGCAGTGCAACCGCTTGGTGTAGGCCAGGAGCGTTCTATTCGCCTGATCGATGACGTCATGCGCGGCGATCGCCTGGTCGTATTGGTAGCACAGAAATCAGCCGAGACGGAGCAGGCTGGCCTGGATGATATCTTCAAAATTGGCACAGTGTCGCGTGTTGCTCGCATGATCCGTATGCCCGATGGCACTATTCAGATTATTGTGCAGGGCCTTGAGCGGGTGGAGATCGGCGAATTGGCGCAAGAAAAACCCTACCTGGCCGCCCACGTTACGCTGAAGCCGGATACGCAGGAAACTGACAACGAAACCGAGGCCATTAAACGTAACGTCGTCAGCTACTTCCAGCGACTGGTCGCCCTGGTACAGAATGTACCCGAAGGGGTTGCCGCCGCCACGCTGAACCTGGAAGAACCGCGCCAGGTTGTGTACGTGATTGCCACCTTCATGCAGATGGAGCTTGAACTGCGTCAGAAATTGCTTGAACTCGATTCTGTACGCGCCAAGTTGGAAAACCTCAGCAACTACCTATCGCATGAGCTGGAAATATTCGAGCTTGGCAAGAAGATTCAGACAAGCGCGCAGGAAGAAATGGGCAAAGTACAGCGCGAATACCTGTTGCGCGAACAGCTCAAGGCTATTCAGCGTGAACTTGGCGAGGAAAGCGAAGAGCAGGCCACTGCCAACGAGCTACGCCGCAAGATCGATGAAGCGAAGATGCCAGAGGAGGCACTGAAAGAAGCAAACCGTGAACTTTCACGGCTTGAGAAGTTACCCACTGTCTCACCTGAATATAGCATCATTCGCACATACCTCGAATTGCTAGCAAGCCTGCCCTGGTCTAAGAGCACCGGCGAGAAGATCGATGTGCCCCACGCACGCCAGGTGCTTGACCACGACCATTACGACCTGGAAAAGATCAAAGATCGCATCCTCGAGTACCTGGCAGTGCGCCGCTTGAAGGAAGAGCGCGTTGCTGAGCGTCTCCAGCAGGAAGCTGAGGCGGCTTCCGAGGGCGCTGACTCAGAAGGAATCAGGCCGACACAGCCATTGCAATCAGATGAGGCCACACGGCAGATCAATCGCGAACCGATTCTCTGTTTTGTCGGCCCTCCTGGGGTTGGCAAGACATCGCTTGGCCAGTCAATCGCCAGAGCGCTCGGACGAAGGTTCGCCCGCATGTCGCTTGGCGGCATTCGCGATGAGGCCGAGATTCGCGGTCACCGCCGCACCTATATCGGCGCCATGCCTGGACGCATCATACAGACGCTGCGCCGCGTGGAGGCCAATGACCCGGTGATCATGCTGGACGAGGTTGATAAGGTCGGCGCAGACTGGCGCGGCGATCCCTCCTCGGCCTTGCTGGAAGTGCTTGACCCTGAGCAAAACTATAACTTCCGTGATAACTACCTGGATCTCGCTTTTGACCTGTCCAGGGTGATGTTTATCGCCACAGCCAATTCCTTGGAGACAATTCCGGCGGCCTTGCGCGACCGTATGGAGATCCTGGAACTCTCGGGCTATACCGAAGAGCAGAAACTGCATATCGCGCGCAATTACCTTTTGCCCAAGCAGCTTGAGGCCAATGGGCTAAACAAAGACGAACTGACCGTTGATGATGATGCCTTGCGCCGTATTGCCCGCGACTATACGCGCGAGGCGGGCGTGCGTAACCTGGAACGAGAAGTTGGTTCGCTCTGCCGCAAAGTGGCGAAGCAGATCGCGGAGGGCAGGAAGACACCTATTGCCGTAACAGCCGAACACATTCCCGAGTACCTCGGGCGACAGCGCTTCTTCGAGGAAGCGGCTGAACGCATTGACCGCCCTGGTATTGCCACCGGGCTGGTGTGGACAGCTGTGGGCGGTGAGATCATCTTCATCGAGGCTGCCGCCATGGCAAGCAAGCAGAATCAGTTAATCCTGACCGGGCAACTGGGTGACGTTATGAAAGAGTCAGCTAATCAGAATGTCCATATTCACGTGCCCGCGGGCGCCATCCCCAAAGATGGACCCTCGGCCGGCGTGACCATGGTGACCGTGCTGGTTTCGCTGGCAAGTGGTCGCAAGGTGCGTTCTGATGTCGCCATGACCGGTGAAATTACGCTGCGTGGCAAGGTAATGCCCATTGGTGGGGTCAAAGAGAAGGTGCTGGCGGCATACCGCTCAGGCATTCGCACGGTCATTCTGCCCAAGAAGAACGAGCAGGATTTGCTGGAAGACCTGCCCAAAGAGCTGCGCGATGAGATGCACTTTGTCTTCGTCACCGAAATTCGCCAGGTGCTCGATGCCGCGCTTGAACCCGCGAAGCAGGATCACAAGGCGAAAGCCACAGAGACCGCCAACGGCCACGAACGTCCGAAGAGACGGAAGATCGAGAAGGTCGCGGCAGCACAGGCGCAGGAAGTATAGAAGGATGGTGCTGAATTATGCTAAACCGACGTTTGGCATAATTCAGCACCATCCTTCTATTTTGCGCTTACCAGCGCAACCTCTCTTTCAAACTGACAAAGCGGTGGCTCCCAATTACAATGTGATCGACTAACTCAATATCTAGAAGCTTTCCCGCCTCAACCAACTGCTCGGTAACCTGGATATCCTCAGGCGAAGGCGTCGGGTCTCCACTGGGATGATTGTGACAGATGATCACGGCAGGACAGTTGCGAATAATGGCCTGGCGATATATTTCCGCTGCGCGCAGGACCGAGCTGTTGACCGTGCCCTGGTAGCGGCTGAAATTCTCCATGACCTGGTTTTTCGTATCCAGGACTAAAATCCGCATCTGCTCATGATCCAGATACATCATCTCTGGCATCACCAGATTGGCCGCGTCGGCAGGAGATTTAATCTGGTATTTCTCATCATCTTGCAGCATACCAAGTCGCCGTCCCATCTCCAAAGCGGCCTTCAATTGCGAGGCTTTGGCTTCTCCCAGTCCATGCTCCGTACATAGTTCACTAAATTCTGCGCGCATCAGGCCGCTGAGACCGCCGTATTTCGCCAGTAACTTGCCGGCTAACTCGATCACGTTGTCGCGCGATGTGCCGGTGCGCAAGATAATAGCCAGCAATTCCGCTGTTGAGAGGGCCTTGGGGCCATAGTGTTGGAGTCGTTCGCGCGGTCGTTCTTCGGTGGGCATGTCATGGATGGTGGGGTGGTATTCGAGTTTGACGAGGGCAAGTTTACCAGAGGCTTTTTCGACGGTAGGCATCATAGGGGGCCTCTCCTTATTTTATAGAGTGGTTTGCTGAACCTTATATACACCTAATACGTGGAAAATGCAATGGGGAAAATCTGCAATCATCTTAACTGCGTTGGCAGGGTTAGTTATGATATTTTGTTTGACTGATAGTAGACGATATTGTACACTGACGATGTCGTCGACTGTAGTGCTATTATGGAAGTGCGTGTTGCTGCTTGTCTGATTAGGAGAGGGGTTAGTATGTCCTCTACCATAGAAACTGAGAATCCTATTTATCATTCACCAGAGCTAGAGCATATTCAGGCACGCCAAGATTCTCCCTTTGGCATGCAGTTTTTATATGTGCCATTGCCAAAAAACCCTTCGCCATTGTTTGGAAAGGTCACCACTAGCGATAGCGAGGAGACGTCAAATGATGGCACGAGCAAACTTGATCCTATATACGACGAAGACGAGGAAGATGACGAAGAGGAATGTTATCGTAAAGAAAACACTTATTTTGTCTAACCGTGATGATCCACATGTAAGCCATTTAGTGATAGAGCTAGACAAACTCGATCACCCCTGGGTACTTTTTGATCCCGGCGATTTTCCCACTCAAGCTGTGCTGATTGCCCGCCTTGGTAACGCTGGTAGTAAGAGCAGCTTACTACTCTCTGATGGAAGACCGATCCACTTGGAAGAGGCCGGCAGTGTGTGGTATCGCCGGCCAACTCACATCACTGCGAACACAGCCCTGCCAGCAATAGAAAAAGAATTTATTGAGCGCGAGGCTAGATCGGGTCTTTGGGGCCTTTTACGTACTATCCCTGGATTGTGGGTAAATCATCCAGACGCGATCCGTGAAGCATCGTATAAAGCGCGCCAGTTGCAAATAGCACATTCGCTCGGTTTAGATATCCCACGCACGCTCATTACCAACGACCCTGACGCGTTGAAGCAGTTTCATATAGAGTGTGGTGGAAAGATCATCTATAAGTTGCTGGGATTTCTACACCTCGGATAACAGATATGTGTACGTTGAGACCAATCCAGTAGGACAATTTGGCTGGCTAGATGGTTCAACAGATCTACCCTTGTATCAAAGCCTCGCGCGTCTGCTGGCCGCGAGGAATGAAGCGTAAGTACCTATAAGAAAGAGTAACTGATGCTCCAGCAAGATACTGCCGTCAATACGCAACCGTATCGATATCGTTTAGTGGAAGAAATCGAGCGGCGCCTGTCTCGACCGCTTGTAACCAGCGTGCGTGAAGCTTTTTTGAGCGTACCACGTAATCTGTTTATTGAGCGATATTACGAGCAACAAGGAAATAGCTTTTCCTGGGACCCGGTTCCATCACCATCGCTGGAAGCAATTTATCGAGATGAGCCGCTGGTCACAAAACTAGATGCACATGGGCGGCCAGTCTGCTCCAGTTCTCAGCCTTCCATCATGGCCGTTCAGCTTGAAGCTTTAGATTTGCAAAGCGGTCATCGCGTACAAGAGATCGGGGCCGGAACGGGCTACAATGCAGCCTTGATGGGTCACATGGTTGGTCGTACTGGTCAGGTAATAAGTATCGACATTGATGAAGAACTGGTGAGCACTGCAAAGCTTCATCTGTCTTATACGAGAGCAGGAAATGTGCTGGCTGTCAGTGGAGATGGCTTTGCTGGTTATCCTGCTAATTCACCATATGATCGCTTATTGGCGACTTGTGGCGTAAAATACATTCCACGTGCATGGCTGTATCAATTGAAGCAAGGTGGCGTGCTCATCTGCAATGTGCTTCTCAACCTGGCGAGTATTTTCGTACGTTTAGAGAAACTCAACTCAACGACCCTGGAAGGTCGTTTGCTAGACATCGACGCACAGTACATGGAGATGCATAGTCCAAGTGGTCTGCCATCGAGAAGTGGCATACATTGGAAGAAGTATGACGCACTTCCTCGCCATGATGCGAAGCTTTCTGACAATCTGACTGAGTTGCTCAATAACACCTCGTATAGCTTGCTGCTGCAATGCGTACTTCCAAGAGTAAGCAAGCACTATCGCTGGAACGCTGGAAAAGATCAGCCTGATGTGTATCTGTTAGAGCAAGCATCAGTTGGCGCTGCCGTGCGGGTTCATGATGATCGAATCACAGTGTATGGAGATAGTGAGCATCTGGAGGAACAGATCAAAGAGAGTATCGCGATGTATGAACATCTGTATCCTGAGGCAGGCTACAAAGTGCGTATTACAGAAGATCAAGCCATGATCACGATCGGTGATCAGAGCTGGCCTTTTGCCATAATTGGGCCGGAGTGAGATCTCCTTAGTTCTGGGTGATCTGTAAGGGAGCGCAATGCACATCTCCCCTACATTTTCGATGCAGTATCTCTTATCCCAAACTCGCGCTACCCGTCAGCACAAGGCTATTGCCGGCAGCGCAGGGGAGTTGTGCGTTGGGGCCAATCGCTGCCCGCGTCACGGTAAACTTGCCAGCCAGCGCACCATTCAGCTTCGAGTTCAATGTCTGCTGGATCTGCTGATTGTAGCTGTCATACGGGAATGTGAATATATTTAGGATGGTAATCGTCGTACTCAACACGTGTACAGCCAGATTTCCTCCTGCCGCTGTCGGCGCTACTGTCGTTGTAGCCGTACCAATTTTGCCCCAGAACGAGTCGTAAATATCCGAGTTGATAACCAGGTTGCTCCCCTGCACACTAATGTTGATATTTTTTGCTGTCGTACTGGTATTAATGTGCAGGTCTCCGACGCTATCGCCAATCGAGGCCAGAGATGAGGCCGGAAGTTCTACGTAGGCGTTCGTATTTGTTGAGGGCGTGTTACGTACCTCGCGCGGGCTGGCGAAGACGTTCAATGCCGTGTTTTGTTGAACCTGCGTTTGTGTATGCCCCAGAGCAATAGGAAATTGCAGTTTTACCGCCAGGGCAGCATCGCCACATGCAGGCGTTGTATTGATACTATTAAGCTGACCGAGGGGAATCTGGAAGGTTGCCAGTGGCCCATTGACCAACGTAGGACTACCATTGATCGGCTTTGCGCTGACCTGTATCGTTGACGAATCAAGCACACTGAAGCTCACCAGCATACTGGAGTTAATTGGTTGTGGGTCACCAGGATAGAGGCTGATACGCAATGACGTCACCAGCCCACCCGGTTGCGTCGTAAGCCCGGTTAACGTGGCAGAGGGCTGGATGAGCGTAGTTGCCATTTGCAGCGCCCAGCCCTGATCTTGCCTCGGCAGGGTACTCACCAAATTGTTGATAGCGTTGTTGAACGCCCCGGGAACATGCTGATCGATACGGTTCTGAAAGAGCGGTACCAGCGTACCTGTTGTAATGTACGTGCTTGCGCCAACAGATGTGGCATTATCCAGTCGTTGTGCTGCATGAACAGCTCTGCTGCTCGTCGCGCTTACCGGTGTCACCACCAGGCTCAGCATGAGGGCTGACAGCAACGTGACCCAACCAGCCTGAACATAGCATCTGTATTTCGACTGTCTCATCTATCTTCATCTCCTCGTGAAACCTTCTTAATGCGGTAGAAGTTTATTGAGATCGATCGGGCCTTTGAAGCAGAATGGTACCGGTGTCGGTTGCGCTGCTATGCCCTGAATGGGAGGTGCCTGGATCAAAAGTACAAACATTTCTGTTCCATTGGCACACCCGATTGACTTATTGGTGTGTGCAGAGATGAGTTTCACACCCTTGAATTGACCATGTAGCGCCGGCATAAGCGAGCTAATCAACAGCTCGTTCACAGCCTTCCCCATGCTCGCGGCTGCCGCCGGGCCGGCGTCTATGCCGTCGCGTCTAAGGTGCAGCACGTGGATTTGAATGTTTTGCTGTTTATCGATGCCAAGGACGCCATCCATTTCAACCGGCATGACCCGGTGAATACCGTTTGCGTCAATGTGCAAGTTCAAGCTCATGATCACTCCATCCCCTGGAATGGGCATGACCTTCATATCGGTCAATGCGCCTTGCTTCATTCCCATTTGCGAGACAAAGATTGAGGTGAGCGCCGTCTGATCGAGGGCAAGCTGGATCATACGCGGGCCGGAAACAGGCGTCGCAGTTGCCGGATTCATTGGATGCGCTGAAGTGAGAGGCGAAGCGGGTGCTTGCCACAGAAAGGCCGCAAATACTCCTGCCACGACCAGCAACACGACTAATATGAGGCTCGCCGCCGCTATAATCAAATGCCGCCGCTTCCTGGGATTGCGTCCAATATTACCACCATTGCCTCCATTGCCTCCATTCCCATTGATTGGCGGCAGTGGTGGCTGAGCCAGTTCTGCAGGTAGTGCAGGGTCAATCGAAACATCAGCCGCGGCGACGACCGTGACTACCACGGTGTCGGCTTCGTGTGGATCAGGTGCGGCATTGCTATCCGGCACAAGCTGCTCAACCACCGCAGCCTTGCGGCCCCATAAGAAGAGGGCGGGAATAGTGGCAATCAGGCAGAGCGCCATGGCGGTGAAAAATACGGCACCGTAGACGGTGTGTGCAGATTGAATAATATGAGCGGCATAACCCCTTGACCAATCCGCAAACTGCGCAGTCGTCGCCGTGAGGGGAAGCGAAGGATAGGTCGAGACCAGTTGTTTGAAGTATGCCAGAGCCCAGGACGTCAACGCGGCCAGCCCCAGCATCATGCCCACCATACGCAGCGAGGTGACGATGGCGGAACTCATACCCGCTTGCCTGGCTCTTACTGCATTGATCGCTGTCGTGCCAATAGGGGCAATCACCAACCCAAAACCAAAACCGGTCGTGACTGTACTGATAGTGATCTGATTCCAGTCGACGTGGATAGGCCAGCGACTCATCAGGTAAAAGCCGGTCGCTGTAAAGAGCAGCCCCAACACTCCCGTAAAACGGCAGGTAATGCGGCCACAGAGCCAGCCACCTACCAATGCTCCCAGCGGGATCATGGCGGTGAGACGCAGCAATGCAAGTCCGCTATCAAGCACCGGGCGTTGTAATACGGTATCGACAAAGATGGGAATATCGGCCATCGCAATAATCAGCGCAGCCCCTACAAAGAGGCTTACCAGCGACGCCGCGCCAAAGGGAAGGCGTTTGAAAAGTGATAAATCTACTACCGGCCAGCGTACTTTTCGCTCGACCAGTACGAAGGCTAACAGGAGAACAATGGCCAGGCCAATGGCGATCGGATTATTTTGTGGAGCAGGGGCGTTGGCGGGAGTTGGCCCAAGGTCGGTGCCTTGCTGAGCCAGGCCAAGGCTCAGGCAGGTCAGCGCTAAACCGAGTAGAACCGTACCAACCCAGTCGATACCTTCGCGCAGGCGCGACCCGCTGGGAATCAATCTCCAGGCCGTGATCATCAAACCAATTACGATAGGAACATTGAGATAGAAGATATATTGCCAGCCAAATTGCTGTACGATCACCGCGCCATAGAGCGGGCCAATAACCCCACCAGCCTCGGTGGCAGCGCCTATGACACCCAGTGCCAGCGCACGCCGCTGTTCTCCATAAAAATCGCCCGCGATGGCCATCGCCACCGGTACAACCGCACCACCACCAACTGCCTGGATAAAACGCGCGGCAATCAGCCAGATCAATCCTGGAGAAGAAGTATCAATGTTGAAGGCGTTTAAAAAGCCCAGATCCCACATTTGCCCAAAGACAGGAGCAAGTCCGCAGAGAATGGAACCTATGCCAAAGATGCTCAGGCAAAGTAAAAAGATACGCCGCCGCCCATAGATATCAGAGACGCGTCCCATGAGCGGCATGGCAATCACAAAACCGAGCAGGTACGCGCTGATAATCCAGGCCGCGTGATCTAGTTTGGTCACTCCGATATTCAAGTCGTTGGCAATAGGCGGCAGCGCCGTCACTACGACCGTCTGGTCCATCGCCGTAAAAAAGACGCCGATACAGGCTATGGTCAGAGCGCCAAGGGCAACGCCTTTCCCGCCCGCCTGTGGCTGCGTGGGGGTGGTGATCTTTTTGAAAGAGCTTGTCACCTGGGTGCTCAATGATGGGTGATGGAGAGCGCCTGTAGCAGCACCACCAGAACTATCTGCTGTCGTCTTCTAATGTGTACATCTTACCCCGGTCCAGATGAAAGACGGATAATAACTGTATCAGTAGGGCACTGAGATGAAAGATCGATGATCAATGAAATATGCCTCCCCGAATCTGGTCTATTGATTTGCCTTACTGAAACAAATCAACGTAATGTAGGAAGGCTTTGGGGGTAGGCTGTTATATTTTTTCCAGTTTGGCGAAATCCATGCTCAACCGCTTTTTGCCTGTTTTCCCCTTGAACTGTACCTCCACAAACTCAGTGTTCTGCTCCATCTCGCTTTTGAGAATGACGCCCTCACCGAATTTATCGTGCCGTACCTTATCACCGGGCTTGTACTGCTGCTCCTTCGGCTTGTCAGGTTGCGGCGCGGGCGGTGGTGGTAAATTTTTTCCCGAGGGCGCTGATGGTGGCACAGTCGGCGATGAGTATGAGCCGGTACGTGGCGCCCAACTCGGAGGGATGATGCGGCCTGGTTTTGCTGCGCTATTCCCGCCAAAGGTGTTGCTTTTGCCACTACCAAATGTTCGTCCAGTATCGCGCGAGTAGCCCTGGTCCTGGTTGTAGTCGTTGTAGTCGTCGTCGTCATCCCAATTCGTACTGCGGCGTGTCGTACGCGTACTTGTTTGTGAGCGCGTGCCACCTGTCTCACGCGTACCGGTACTCGTAGCAGTTGCGGGATTGGCTATCAAGGACGATGGGATATCGTCCAGGAAACGCGATGGCTCGGTAGAGTGGGACTCGCCGAAAAAAGAACGGCGGTAGGCGCGCACAAGGTAGAGGCGACGCATAGCCCGAGTAAAGCCAACATACGCCAGGCGCCGCTCCTCCTCCAACTGTTCCGGTTTGTCTACCGAGCGCGAATGGGGCAGCGAGCCTTCATCCATACCGACGATAAAGACAACGGGATACTCCAGTCCCTTGGCGGCATGCAGGGTAATCAGGGTTACCGCGTCGCTATTCTCTTCCTGAATCAGCTTGCCGTTCTCGCCCGTTTGCGTCGTATCCGCGCCGCCCACCAGCGCGACATTCTCCAGGAACAGCTCAAGCGCGATACGCGTTTCAATCTCAGAGTAGTCTTCGGCGACCCGGCGCAATTCCAGCACGTTGGCCCAGCGATCCAAATCAGTCCCGGCTTCGCCGCGCAGTTCCGGACCATAGCCGCTTTTCTCGGCGATTCTATCGAGCAGCTCTGGCAGCGCCAGTTCATCCAGGGCATTGGTGAGGTCGGCCATCAAGCGCCCGAATTCAGTCAGGGCATTTTTGGCGGCTCTCCCCAGCGTGGGATGCAGCTCCACCTGTTGTATAGCCTGGTAGAGCGTCACGCCTTTTTCTGTTGCCCACTGCTGCAGGTCACCAACTGTTTTCGGGCCGATTTTGCGATTGGGCACATTGATGATACGTTTGAGGCTTAACTCATCGTGCTTATTCAGCAGCAAGCGCAGGTAGGCCACCATATCTTTGATCTCTTTGCGCTCATAGAACTTGCGGCTACCGATGACCTTGTAGGGAATATTCGCGCGCAGGAATTGTTCTTCGATGGCGCGTGACTGTGCATTGGTACGATACATCACGGCCACATCGCCACGCTTCTCAATCTCTCCTCGGGCGAGCAAGCGCGTGATTTCGCGAGCGGCAAAAAGCCCTTCTTCTTCTTCGTTATAGGCCTCGTAGACGGTGATTTTCTCGCCCGTGCCTAATGCTGTCCAGAGTTTCTTGTCCTTGCGCGACCTGTTGCGCCGCACCACGTTCTGGGCCGCGTCGAGAATAGACTGAGTGGAGCGATAATTCTGCTCCAACATGACGATCTTCGTGCGCGGAAAATCCAGCTCGAATTGCTGTACATTGGCGGAGCTAGCCCCACGCCAGCTATAAATCATCTGGTCATCGTCGCCCACGACACAGACATTCCCCAGCCCCTCGTGTCTATCGCTTGTGCCATACCCCAGCAGGCGTATCAACTTATATTGAGGCAGGTTGCAATCCTGGAACTCATCGACGTGGATATACTGCCAGCGCAACTGGTAGCGGTGCAAGACATCGCCTTCACGCCGCCACAATTGCTCGGTGAGCAGCAGCAGATCATCAAAATCGACGCTATTATTGGCGCGCAGCAGTTTTTGATAGACTTTGTAGACGCGCGCCGCCACTTCTTCAATGTATTTTGCCGCCTGCTCGGCCATTTGTTCAGGGACCAGCAGGTCATTCTTGGCACGCGAGATCAACGCCTGCATGGTAGCAGGTTTGTACTGCTTTTCATCCAGATTCAAATCTCTCACCGCTTGTTTTACCAGCACGGCCTGGTCGTCGGTATCCAGGATGACGTAAGACTTATTGAGTCCTAAGGGGGCGAGATAATCTGCTTCTATGCGCAGGATACGAGCGCAGATGGCATGGAAGGTGCCGATGGTCATCTCTTTGGACTCGTTGACCCCCACCAGTTTCTCCAGGCGCTCGCGCATCTCCTTCGCGGCTTTGTTGGTAAAGGTAACGCCGAGGATGCGCCAGGGTGAGACATGCTCCTGCTGTACGAGGTAGGCCATGCGGTGAGTGATGACGCGGGTCTTGCCGCTCCCGGGTCCTGCCAGAATAAGCAGCGGCCCCTCTGTCATAGTCACGGCCCTCTTTTGCGGCTCATTGAGTCCAGCCAACAAATCTGTGTGTTCCATCATCATCACCTATCTCCAGCAGATATTATATGAGGCGTGACCTTCGTCGCGCTTAGTTGCATTTTCAATCCCTGGTATTGTATCACAGGTGGAGGCTATAGAATAGCGGTAATGGTTCTGGTGCTGATGGCTGCGGGTCAAGTGTTTCACTGTTTCAGGTGTGCTCGGTATTTTGGGTAAATAGCGCGCACATTGCGCGCTATTATTTTGGAACTGTGGAGTTTATTTTGATGTTGGTTGGTGGTGTTCATGCAGTTGTTGGTGGTCATTCTGGCTCCTGGATGATTATTGTTTCTCTCTGTCTTTCTTTTTGCGAGGTGAAGAACGGGTTGCCATTTCTATCTGGTGCGTTTTCGGATTGTAGGCCAGCACCTTCTCCCCGATCTGGAGATTGGTCGCATGTACTCGAGGCTTGATGAACTGGAGTTGTGCAGCTCACCGCCGAGAACCAGGAACGGCTTGCCGTCGACGACGAGCTGGGTCGCACTCTCCTGTTTCCGCAGATAGGGCGTCAGCTTGCTGTTGCTGTCTTGCGTTGGTTCAGTCATCTTTCGTCAGCTTCAATTGTTTAACGAGCTTTTCGTCTCCACGACTGTCGTCTGCGCCATCAGCCTTTGACACTGCCGGCTCCCAGGCCACCACGCCAGAAGCGCTGCAAGAGAATAC
>VBHI01000226.1 GCA_005881495.1 Chloroflexota bacterium | reverse complement strand
GTTTGCGTGCTTTATGCAGGCGCCCCTTGACGGCAACGACCGAAATACCGAGGATGACGGCGATTTCACTAAGGCGAAACTGGGCATAGTAGAACAGGAGCGTGGCTTCCCGCTCGGCTGGAGAAAGCGCGTAGACAGAGCGCAAAATCACTTGCGCTACTTCGTGTTCCTCGGCAAGAGTAAGTGGATCGATCATGCCTTCAGAGAGCAGCAAGGGATCAATCAACATCCCGCCCATCAACGCTTCCAATGAGCGTACATCTATCTTTAACGAACGGAGATAGGTCCGGCAGACGTTCAAGGTGATGCCGTAGAGCCAGCTGGCAAAACTTCCATCGTTTCGCAGGCGATCCAGCGAAAGATAGGCCTGGAGAACAGCCTCTTGCGCTAGTTCCTGAGCAATGTATGCATTGCCTACCATACGCTCAGCGACCCGTTCAGTCATGTGCTGGTATCGCTCAACCAGGTAGCCAAATGCATCCTTGTTGCCATCGTGGGCCGCAGCGAGCAGCTCGGCGTCTGAGTTCTCCCTCATAGTTGTACTTGCCGATCAATGAGAACAAGCATACATCAGCATTCTTCTTCTATAAATATAGTAGCTACCAGGATGCAAAACGAGCATACATCAGCACTCATCTTCTATGAATATAGTAGCTACCAGGATGCAAAAGGTTACTTCTTTGGAGGAAGAAGCAAGGCATATCCCGGCTCAGAAACCCTCCCAACAATGACTCTCCCCTGGAAATAGCCTTATATGTTACCACTTTTCATAAACCAAAAAGAACAATACAGAAAAGGGACCAGTCCCTCCCTTACAAACTCGCCCACCGCGAGCCATACACGAAAAGAAGAAAAAACCATGCCAACCTACGCATCAAATGCAAAAATTTATCGAGCAATTTGCGCGGTAATTCCCGAAAATAGCGAGCACAGTAAACTCAACTGTTTCCAAAATAAATAGAGCATATTACTCGCTATTTGCGCAAACTAGCGAGCATCCATCCCGCTCTCCCTGGGCCCAATGCATCGTACCACAGCCATGAAACCGCCCAGGGAGCCGCGCCGTAATATAGTAGGGTTGACCCTTGCGGTCAACCTGCCCCCCCGGGCCTGGTGCGGTCAACCTGCCCCCCCGGGCCTGGTGCGGTCAACCTGCCTCCTCGGGCCTGGTGCTGGTCACTCTTGCCTGGTGCTAGTCCCTCTCTCCTCGTGAATGAAAGCCTCGGTCATCTCGTGCGCCAGGTCATCGGGATGCTGCACCGGGGGCGACTTCATGAGGTAGGCGCTCGGCCCCTCCAAAGTCCCGCTCATGCCGCGATCTATGGCGAGCTTGACCATGCGCACCGCGTCAATGACGACGCCGGCGGAGTTTGGCGAGTCCCAGACTTCCAGTTTTAGCTCCACGTTGAGCGGCACATCACCGAAGGTGCGTCCTTCAAGACGAATATAGGCCCATTTACGATCAGTAAGCCACGGCACGTAGTCTGAAGGGCCGATGTGCACGTTGTCCGCGCCGAGATCATAGTCGAGCTGGCTGGTAACAGCATTAGTCTTGCTAATTTTCTTCGATTCCAGGCGGTCGCGGTCAAGCATGTTGTAGAAATCGGTGTTACCGCCGACATTGAGCTGCATGGTGCGCTCTAGCTTGACGCCCCGTTCGCGAAAGAGATGCGCCAGCATGCGATGGACGATAGTGGCGCCAACCTGGCTTTTGATATCGTCGCCTATCATCGGAAGGTGGGCTTCTTTGAAGCACTGCTGCCAATAATTCTCACGCGCGATAAAGACGGGAACACAATTGACGAAACCGACCCCGGCCCGGAGTATCTGTTCTACGTACCACTTGGTGGCCGTTTCGGAGCCGACCGGCAGGTAGTTGATCACAACATTGGTGCCGCTATCTTTCAGTATTTTCACGATATCGTCTGTCTGACCGGGCGCTTTCTTGATGATCTGGGAAAGATATTTGCCCAGCCCGTCATGTGTCATACCACGATAGACTTTGACCCCGAGATGGGGAACATCGGCGAAGTGGTAGGTATTATTAGGGGCGGTACAAATGGCCTCGCTGATATCCTTGCCGACTTTGTTCTGGTCAATATCAAAGGCCGCTGAAAATTCAATATCGTTAACGTGATAGCCTGCCATGTCGACGTGCATGAGGCCGGGCACAAAATCCTCGGCTTTTGCGTCGCGGTAGTAGTGAACACCCTGCACGAGCGAGCTGGCGCAGTTGCCTACGCCAATGATGGCTACACGCACTTTCTTCGATTGTGTCATTTTGCTCATTCCTTCTTTTTGAAGTACTCGACTGTTGCGCGAATTCCCTCTTCCAGCGTGACTGCCGCGTTCCACCCAAGGATGCGGGCTGCCTTACTGCAATCGAAGTATGATAGGTAGATATCGCCGGGACGTTTGGGCGCTCGCACAATCTCTGGTTTGTAGCCAATCAGATTTGCCATCACATGGTAAATCTCGTTGACGGAGGTCCCTTTCCCTGTCCCGATACAGAAAATATCGTTGTCGCCGTGTTCCATGGCGATGAGGTTGGCCTGTGCGACGTCTCCCACGTAGACATAATCCTTCTGCTGTTCCCCATCCCAGTCAATACGTATTGTCTCGTGGTTAAGAAAGCGCCTGGCGAAGATGGCGATGACGCCTGCTTCTCCATTGGGGTCCTGGCGCGGACCAAAGACGTTGCCATAACGCAGAATTGTATATGTCAGTCCATTTGCCTCTTTCCAGTAGCGCAGGTAGTGTTCCGCGACCATCTTGGTGATACCGTAGGGTGATTCTGGATGTTGTTCAACCTCTTCGTCGATAGGGAGACGGACGGGAGTGCCATAGGTTGCGCCAGACGAAGCAAAGACGATCTTGCGGGTGCCCACGCGAGTGCAATTGGTTAAAACATTGAGCAGGCCCAGTACGTTGACACGCGCATCAAGTTTCGGATCCTGCGTTGAGACTGCAACGCTTTGCTGCGCAGCCTGGTGGCAGACAATTTCTGGGCGTACCGTATCGAAAACCTGGTTCAGGCTGTCTTCATTTGTGATATCGACATGAAAGAACTGTGTTTGTGGCTGAAGATTCGTTCTCTTCCCCCCGCCCTCTTCCCACAGGCTGTCCAGGACAGCAACCTTGTGCCCTGCCGCAAGACATCGATCAACGATGTGAGACCCAATGAAACCCGCTCCACCTGTCACTAAAATGTTCATCAGATATGCAAAACCTTTCTTTATGTATTCCGTCTGATCTCTTGGGCAGTATACTACAGTGTATAAGAAAAAGCATAGATTTTTTCTGGTACATCTCGCGAAACCACTCCTAGCCTCAGGTTTATGCACTTGCCACGTATCAAATCTATCACGATGAGGCTCACCCTCAGTACTCTTGAACCACAGGGTGGAATCAAACCAATTGCTCAATCGCGGTCTGCAGTGCTTCGGGGTGCGTTAAAACGGGGAAGATATGTAGTCCGGTCTCCTGTTGAAGGCGCTCAAGGGCTGCGTGATCCTGTGGATTTAACATGGCCACAGTCAGTATGTTGCGATCGCGACCAACGGGAAAGCAGCGAAGCTCCTGGGCCAGCTGGGCATTGACGAGCTGTTGTAGCCGCGCGTGGGGCTTTTTTGGTAAGAGCGAGAGGTAAGGAATGCCCAATTTGCGGGCGAGGGCTGGTAACTCGTCATCCGCGGTTTGATGTCGGGTACTCTGCCCCTGGCGGGTGATAGTTTTGCGCGCTGAACGTTTGGGGGTGAAATTGAAGCGTAGGCTTGCCTGGCTGGCGGCCTCGATTGACTCGCCGATAGTTTGATAAGGCGTCGGGTAGGCACTATGACCGATAGTTATTTCAATGGGACGGGTGAGCTCCATATCGGTGGTATTATGAATACTCCAGAGTAGAGCATCCCAGAGACGGCTTTGTACAATTTGCCCTCCCTGGAGGTTGGCTCCAGGCAAAAGGAAGTGCAACGTGTTGCCAAGGAGAAAGACTACATCCGTTTTGCGTACGAGTGGGCGCAGGCAATTCATGAAGTAGTGCGCACTGGCAATTGGGTCGGAATATAGCGTGTTATTTGAGTTTGTTTTTGCGTCGGATTCAAGGTAGAGCGCGATGGTTACCAGGGCGAGCTGGTTGGCACGAGTAGCTACAATATGCTGGATCGTCGCCGCAATTGTCTCAGTTGTAGCAATCGTCTCATAAGTATACAAGGACAATGTCGGCTCTATAGTCAGGCGAGACGCAGCTTCATTGCTCATATCCTGCTCCTCAATTAGATTGAAGTTACATAGAATTTGTTACAGCCAATGATACACAAGCAACACTAAGAAAAATGTGGCAATACGGTTGCATTTCCGTTGAGACTCTTTGATCAAGGTTAAGAAGCGTGTACTCAAAGAAAGGGATATGGCTATGAAGAGTAGCTCAGAGTTTGCGGTTGACCCTGGAGATATGCCCGCATTGAAGCGGTGGTTGGCAGCGCAAGACGACCAGTCAACCCTGCGCGCCATTGGTATCGACGAGATTCTCATCGGCCAGGATGCGCTGCTACAACTGCCACAGGTGCTACAACGTGCAGGGGTTGCTCCCGGAGTGCGGGTACTGCTGGTGATGGACGAGACCTCCATGCTGCGGGAGGGGTGGGACTTAAAGCCCTTCGTACAAGCATTGTTGCAAAATGCCGGTTACCAGGTTGCGTCTCTGTGGCTCGAGAGTGACCGCTATGCTCTTATCCATGCTGATTTTGAGCAGGTGCGGCGCGTTCACGAAGCAATTCTGCCAGGAAACGCGCTGATCGCGCTCGGCTCTGGAACAGTGACCGACATTGTCAAGCACGCGGCCTATCTTTATGACCAGGAGCAGGGCGGGCTAAAGAATATTGTCTACATATGTTGCCAGACTGCCAATTCGGTCACAGCCTTTGCCGCGAATATGACTGTACTGCTCAAAGATGGTGTCAAGCGCACTATTCCTTCGCGTTACCCTACGGCTATCATAGCTGATCTGCGAGTACTTGCCTCAGCTCCAAAAGCGATGACATTGGCAGGGCTTGGCGATTGCTGCGCCCGCTTCGTCGCCTATGGTGATTGGTATCTCGCCAGTGCTCTTGGCATGGTTGATTTTTATAGCGAAGTCCCACTGGCGCTGCTGGGCAGCCTTGAAACTATACTCATAGAGCACGCGGCAGGCATCGGCCAGCGTTCACTCGAAGGAGAAGCGGTTGTAGCTCAAGCTTTGCTGCTTGCTGGTATTGCTCAATCCATTGTCGATATGTCGGCCCCCATTTCAGGCACTGAACATGTGACATCGCACGTCCTGGATATGATCGCGGACCATCACCGGCGCGGCCTGGCACTGCACGGCGCCCAGGTGGGAGTAGCCACCATTAGCGCAGCGCGGCTCTACCAGCATTTTCTAAGTAGCTTTGAGCCAGAAGAGGTTGATTTTGATAGCTGTTATCCCGATGACGCTGTATTGCAAGCGCGGATGGAACGGCTCTTCGTGAAGATTGATGCTTCCGGAGCGATGGCGCGGGAATGCTGGAGCGACTATAGCAAAAAGCTGAAATTGTGGCGTCAGAACCGCCGGCGGTTTGAGCAATTCTGTGGCGATTGGCGAGCCGTCCATCGCCCGAAACTCTCCTCGTTGGTTTGCTCACCTGAAATTGTAGCGACTATTCTCGCCCAGGCAGGAGCGCCGCTTGTTCCTCAAGATTTGGAGCCACCAATCAGCCAGGTAGAGTACGATTTCGCCCTGGAGCATGGGCACTTCATCAGGGTGCGTTTTGTATTAGGAGATCTGTTGTATTTTCTAGGATGATAGGACTCAATTATTCCTTTGTATCTTGAATTGATTGAAGCACTTTCAGAGTTTCTGCACGCACCTGCTCGAGTTTCACGCCCATGCCCGCCAGTACTCCCGCGGCAATACCTTCCCCTTCGCGTACCAGTCCCAGGAGAAGGTGTTCGGTGCCAATATACTGGTGCTTCAACAGCTTTGCTTCATCAACAGCCAGCTCAATTACTTTTTTTGCACGGGGAGTAAGGCCAATATCACCGGGTGCCGCGTGGTCACCACGACCGATAATATATTCAATTGCGGCACGCACGTCACTCAATTGTATGCCGAGGTTCGTTAATACTTTGGCGGCAACCCCTTCACCTTCGCGCACAAGGCCGAGTAGGAGATGTTCAGTGCCGATGTAGTTGTGTTGGAAGCGTTGAGCCTCTTCCTGTGCCAGTGTCAAGACCTTGCGAGCACGTTCTGTAAATTTATTAAACCTGTCCCTGTTCTCCACTGTGTGATACCTTTCTATTAGGGATACAGCGTAGAAATGATACTTTTCGTGCCTGTTTAACCGAACAAGTTGCGTTTATTAAGATACAAGGTTGTAGTGGTAGCGTAAGTGTAAGTTTTTGGTGCTACATGTACGATCTCAAGTAACGCTAAGGCCTGTGAGGTAGACAGTACAAGCATAACACGCATAAGTATCGGTTGGCAATAGTGATTTTTTGGCTCTCCATCCTTCCGGGGGAAAACACCCGTAGGGGCGGGAGCGGAGAGGACGTGGGGTGGGGACCCTTGGGTCGCCCTCGTCTCTCTTTCCCCCTCAAGTCTGAACAGTACCGATTTTTTGAGCGACTTGACAGGGACATAGTGCAGGTAAGAAAATATAGTAACACACAAAAGATTAAATAACAGAAGATTACCACCATATGCAACAATATAACATCAACACTTCTACCAGCAGCCCTTTGCCACCATCGAACGGTACTTCTCGGGAACATCAACCTGCAGGTCTGTCTCTGGACATGCAGGAAGCTGCTCGCGCCGCTGAACGGGCCCGTCTGCGGCAGGGTATTATGCATGTGCGTATTCGCCACTTTTATTGCACTCTGGAGGAGATGTTCGATCCCTCCTTGCATGGCCAAAGTTTTGTCGTGGGGACCGGCACAGGGAGACCAAATGAACCGGGCCGTGTTATTGATGCTTCTCCTGCCGCGATGCGCCTGGGCGTCAGTCCCGGGATGCCTTTGCGGCGCGCTAAGGGTATAGTTCCGCGTACTCGTTTTTTGCCGGCCTCGTATGATCGCTATCAACCTGTATTGCAAAGCTTGCGCGAACGGTATAAAGCCTATTCTCGTATTATTGAATCGATACCTATCGCGGACACTTTTATTGATCTGCGTGGCTGTGAAATTCCATTTGACTCGCCCGTCGCACTGGCTGAGCGCCTATGCGCGGAGGTGGCTGAGATGGGATTGACCGCGCTGATTGGGATCGCCAATGGAAAGGCAGTTGCTGAACTCGCCGCGCTAATGAGCCGCAAAAATGGACGCCAGGGTGTATTATATATCCCTGCTGGGCGCGAAGCATCATTTGTACAGACGTTACCGCTTTCGATGCTCTTGCAACTGCGCGCCGCAGGTGCAGGTATCCCGAGTGCGTTGCCAGACCTGGGAGAGCAAGTAGAGAATTCTGGCTCGCGTCCGCCAGAGGTCGAGGGGAAGAGCGAACAGGTGGACTCGGTAGCAGTAGCTGAACTGGTGGCACACCTGCGAGATTTCGGTATAAACTCTTTCGCCCAGGTAGCAGCGTTGACGGAAGAGGGTTTGCGCCGCCGCCTGGGGCGCCTAGGCTCGTGGGTGTATCAGGTCGCCTGTGGCGAGGATACCAGCCTCGTTGTGCCTGACGCACCTCCTTTAAGCCAGAATGCACGCGTGCGTTTTCATACTCCCACAGATGCAGACGAAACCTGTGCCGCTGTTCGCAAACTTGCTAACTATCTGGGAGAGCGTTTAAGGGAGCAACGGCTGAAAGGTCAGACCATTGCGTTGATGCTCTGGCCTCATCGCAACGTGCAGCGGGATACGCGCAGGCTGCTGATGAATGAAGAAGGCGAAGAGGTGGCCGTCACTGCCGCCGAGGAGACGATTGGTGGTCAGATGATTCTCTCTCGCCATACGGATGAGGCTGATGTGATTGCTAATCACGCTTTGATGCTCTTTGCGCATTATCACCGACCGGCTTACCGCTACTTACAAGTACAGTTACGTATTGGAGATATCGTGGCGATAACGCAGGCTTACTATCCGCCCCTCGCGCGGGCCAGAGGTAGGGCAACCCGTAAGTTATAGCCAGCCCGGTAAAGATTATAGTGGAATAATTCACGGCTCCTGGTGAAACACTTGAAACAGTGAGCCACATCGACTCAAACTTGTGTGAAACTCTGATACACCTGATACACCTGATACACCTGATACACTTGAAACAGTCAACATCGCATGAGTCGCAATAATGGCATTTTCACGATAATTCACAGACGCTGCATTTGAAGCCAGTGTAGCTAGAAAATACTTGCTGCGGTTTGCTACAATTACCTGTGGGGAAGACATAATTGTAACGCTACGTTCCACTAAAACGTACTAATAATTAAGACTTTGTTGGCGAATGACACATAAAGTGAAATGTCCGGGTGAAGGGAAAGAAACGTTCCTTTGCCACCATGCACACCCCGGCTTGCGAAGCCGTCACATAGTTGGGGCGATGCCTTGTGCTCCCCCTGTCTGGGGGCATATGCTCGCCTTGTGACGGGGCCGATTCAACTCGCTTGCGAAGCCGTCGCATAGTAGGGGCGATGCCTTGTGCTCGCCCGGTGACGGGTCGACCCTTGCGGTCGACCTGTCGCGGCTTTCCCTTGCTCTATTTTTATTTGTACCGGCTGGGGGCGGAATATGTCCGACACGTTACCGAACAGCGGCCCTTTAGAGACTGGTAGAACACCTGCTGAAGAAAACCTTGAGGATAGTCAAATAGCTGATATAAATATATCGGTTATAATACCATCAACCGTATCAGCGCCTCCTGTTCTACCAGCTCCTCACCCTCGGCGCAAAAAGAAGACCCTCAGGATAGTTATCCCTCTGTTGTTGCTGGCTTTAAGCGGTACGATCATTTCCGCCGCCCTGGCTATAAACTTTGGTATAGGCGCTTATACTACCTATACGACCCTGCGCAGCGAAGCCTATGATGGTATTCAGCACCTGTTCAACGTGAAAACAGTTTTTACTGGCCTCAAAATCCATCCAACTGGCTTTCTTGATCTGGGCAAATTGCATCTTGCGCAGAAAGAGTTTAGTACTGCTCACAAGGATTTTCAGCAGGTCCAGTACACTCTCGATCATGCTGCTGTTATCGGCACGGTCGTACACTATTTTCCCCAGTATAGCAGCCAGGTTACCACGACTCGCGCCCTTAGCCAGATTGGGATTGAAGTTACAAATATCGGGCAAGAGCTTATTCACGCAGCGACGATACTCGCGCCATCATTCCGCGAACCGCTACTCAATGCAACGAACAAGCCGCTAGTTACCCCGGCTATGCTTGAGCTTGTGCGCACCACCATCAACAATATCCTGCCGATGTTGCGTGATATCCAGACACAGAGCCATAAGTTTTCGCTGGAGGCCCTGCCAGCCAATATAAGCGCTCATCAGCGCGCCCAATTGGTGCAGTTGCTCCAGTTGCTTCCACAGGCGCAAACGGACCTGGTACAGGTCCGTAATCTGCTGGACGCCGCTGGATGGATGCTTGGTGTGAACGAACCGCGTACATTTCTTGTCCAGACCATGGACCGGGCTGAGCTGCGTCCAACAGGAGGATTTACCGGGCAATACGGCGAACTTTCTATTAACGGCGGACGAGTTGCTCCATTCTCACTCAGGGACATCTCGCTGGTAGAGTACGTCGAAAATAGTCCCACCCTTGGGGTCAGAGCGCTTCCGCAGTATCGCAGCTGGTGGCCTTTTGCTAATTGGGGGTTGCGTGACTCAAATCTGTCTGCTGATTTTCCGACTTCCGCCCAGATCGCTATCACTAAATACAAAAGCGAGGTTGGTCACCAGGTCGACGGAGTGATCATGTTCACTCCTTTCTTGATCGAGCATATCTTACAGGTCATTGGGCCTGTTGAGGTGCCCGGTTATAATGACGCGATTACGGCTCAGAACCTTGAAGAACGCTTGCATTACTACCAGCTGGATAACGTTGGCATACTCAAACAGCTTTATCAACCTGGCGATAAAGCGACGTCCAGCCGTAAACGTTTTACCGCCCTATTGGCGCACTTGTTGGTAGATCGTCTACGTCAGGCTCCCCCAGACGAGATTCTTGCCATTGCTCAGCAGGTGCTCTATGATGTGAAGACAAAGGATTTGCAAATTTATGTGACAAATCCGCAAGTAGAGGCAGCGCTGGTACAATTTGGTGATTCTGCGCAGATTGATCGCTCCACGACACACGATGGGTTATACGTTGTCCAGGCGAATATCAGCGCCAGCAAAGCCTCTCAGTATGTAAGAACCATTATGCATGACACGGTGACCCTGAATGCTGATGGAGGCGCTACACATCTCATGCAATTGCGCCTGGTGTACAACCAGGTTGGGCCAGTATATGGCTATGATACGTATCATGACTATGTGCGTGTGTATGTCCCTCCAACGAGTAAATATTTGTGGGGAGATGGCTTTGACACCGGGATACCACTCTGTGGCGCGTTCTATTCTGCCTGCGCGTCTACAGATGTATATCCAAACCATGAACTGCTGTGCCCGACCGGTCAATCCCAGCCAGGGGCGGCCGCCCCTTCGCTCAGCGACGAGAATGGTGGGCGCTGGCATCCACTGGATACCGTGGGACCGCCGACTAGTTTTCAAAGCGATGAACCCGGGCGAGCGATGTTTGGAGGTTGGGTGATCGTGCCCAAAAACTGCACGATGACTGTCACTCTCTCGTGGTATGTTCCGCCAGCAGGGCATACCACTCCTTATACTCTGCTGGTGCAGCGCCAGACGGGTACCTTTCCCGAATTAGATCTCACCATTCTGCCGTCTCCTGGCAATTGTGGCGTGCTCAAAACCGCGGGGCAATACTTTAATGGTATCCTCGGAGAAGATACAAACTTTGTTTTGAGAAACTTCCCGGTAGGAGAAAATGTGAGAGCAGGATGTTACCCACAACCGGGAGTATAAGCGTAAGTATTGACACTGACATATCCCTCTCGTATACTGCTTTTGCAAACATCGCGGTGTGCTTTTCGTCATGGACGCGAATTTGGCGTATTCCGGGTACAGTGTGGAATAATAAGTAATATGGAACAATCGGCTCTGCTTACAATACTACGGACAGAGACTGTCTACCGTTTTCGACTCGAACTGCCTGAGGGTTCATCTCAAGGAGATCAGGAATACAGTATTGATCTCACACCCGAGATACGCCAGCGCCTGCGACGCGCTTTACAAGCGGCTGCCCAACAAATGCAGGCAATTGAGCAAGCTATGGCCCAGGCGACTGCCCAACAAATGCAGGCAATTGAGCAAACTATGGCCCTGGCAGATGTAAAACGCCAGACAATGAAGACGAGCGCCAACAATGATTCTTTGCTCAACCTGGGACGCTTCCTATTTGATCATCTGCTGCCCACCCGGATACAAGAGGCGCTCCGTCACCTTGACACGCCACTTATTATCAATACCAACACACCTGACATTCCCTGGGAGTTATTGTTAGATAGCAAAACGAAACCCGGGCGTTTTCTTTGCCAGCACCTCAGTATAGGTCGGCAGGTGGCTGGTGGTCTTGATGGGGCACCTCGTCTCCCTGTATCGGAGCGGACTACGCGAAAAATAGGGCGTCGTGAAGCACAGGGTCTGACGGTATTGTTTCTTGTAAACCCTGGCGGTGACCGTCCTGTGGCCGAAGAAGAGGTTGCCACGCTCTGCACAACCCTGCCCGAATCGGTGTCGCGTATCATTCTCTATCGCCAGCAGGCGAATCAGCTGGAGATGAAGATGCGTATCAGCGCAGATTCACCGCATGTGCTTCATTATGCCGGGCCGTTGCCCATTACCAGGGGAGAGGAACCTGTCCTGGTTCTTGGAGGTAGTTCCCGTTTAGATAGCGCTGTCCTCGAACAATTATTGCAGCCGTTACCAAGGCGTCCCCTGGTTTTTCTGAGCTATCATGAAAATGAGCGGCAGAGTCGCAATGGTAGTTCGGTCCCAAGCCAGCAGGAACGGGAAGAATCCATGGAGAAACTGGCGCGTAACCTGTTAGTGTCGGGGGCAGGCGCTGTGCTGGCTATGCGCTGGCCTGTCAGCACTCAGCGCACGCGCGAATTTACGGTGCTCTGCTACCAGGATGTGGCGGATGGAGTGGCACTTGGTGAAGCAGTGCGCCGGGCGCGATCAAGTATGGCGCAGCATCACCCGGAGGACACATCCTGGATGTCTTTTGTGCTCTTTGGCGACCCCACGCAACGCTTAGTGACTGCTTCTGCTTCAAGCAAAGAGCGTAGCAACGAACCGCGCTTTGAGGCATTTGATGATAACCACCTGATCCCTCCTATGATGTCTTCCTCGAACACGCTTGAACGCCGTTTTTTGCAGGAAGTGCTGGGCCTTGCTTTGATGGAAGCGCGGCGTATGCACAAGGACTACCTGGGGACTCCCCATCTTTTTATCGCTCTCACAAAGCTAGATGGCGGGTGTACACAGGATGCGCTGCATACCCTGGGCTTCTCTCCCAAACAGGTGCGCGATGTTATTCGCCTGGCGCTGGGCAATGGGAAAGCCACCAGTGATACGCCAATTCTCCCAACTCGCCGTTGTAAGGAGATCCTGCAGACGGCTGAGCGCAATGCCATACTCTCTGACTCACCTACAATAGACGAGCGAGCAATCGCGCAGGCAGTATTGAGTGAAGGGGATGGCGTCACACATGAATTACTCACTAAACTGGGCATTAATCCAGCGCAATTGATAGAGCTTATCCTGGCCAGCAATGCGCGAGCATTGCTCGAACTGCTGCCATATATCAGCGCGAATCCGGCGGACGCATCCGTTGAGCTTCCAGTAGGGGTAAGCCCCGATGTTGTGGCTAAAGGAAGCAATTCGGTTCTGGAACGCCTGGGGCGCGACCTGACCAGGCAGGCCAGTCTTAAACAGTTGACGCCCCTGATTGGGCGCGCGAAAGAACTGCGTCTCCTCATGCAGACGCTGATGCTCAAGGATCGCAATAATCCCGTCTTGATTGGCGATTCAGGAGTTGGGAAGACAACCATTGTGGGCGGCCTCGCCCAGCGTATCGTCGATGGGAAGGTCCCTGCCGAATTGCGTGGCAAGCGCCTGATCGAACTCTCTGCCAGTTCGCTGGTTGCTGGCACCAAATACCGCGGCGAATTTGAGGAGCGGCTCTTAAAAGTTCTTGAGGAGGCAGAGAGCGCCGGCAATATCATTCTCTTCATTGATGAAATGCACCTGCTCATAGGAACAGGGCGTGCCGCTGATGGCAGTATTGACGCGGCGGGTATTCTAAAGCCTGCCCTGGCCGGTGGTCGATTGCGCTGTATTGGCGCCACCACCGCGCAAGAGTACCGCCTGATTGAAAAAGATGCCGCAATGGAGCGCCGCCTGCGCCCGGTAATCATCGAGGAACCAACCCCCGAGGAGGCCCTCACTATTCTGACAGGTATGCGGGATCTCTATGAGCAGCACCACAACGTCAGTATTACCAAAGAGGCTCTCCACGCCGCGGTGCATCTTTCTGTGCAGTACCTGCCCAATTTGCGTCTACCCGACAAAGCGTGCAGTGTTCTGGATGAAGCCTGTTCGCAGGCGCGTGTCTTCTCAATGGAAGATGCAGCGGCAGAGGGAGCGGATCAAGAAGATGATCTCGAAGATCTGGATGAGTTGCCTGTGATCACTGCTTCAATGATCGCCGAAGTAATCTCACACCGCACAGGTATACCCGTGCGGGCACCAGGACGCGAGGAACGGGATCGCCTGTTGAACCTGGAATCTCGCCTCAAAGCAAGGGTTATCGGCCAGGATGAGGCCATCAGCCGTGTTACGCAGGCCATTCAAGTGGCCCGCGCCGGTTTGAAGCCGCGTAACCGCCCTGCCGGTATCTTCCTCTTCTTGGGACCGACAGGGGTCGGTAAGACCGAACTGGCGCGCGCCCTGGCGGCAGAAGTCTTTGGTTCCGACGAATACCTGATTCGCATCGATATGTCAGAATACATGGAGAAGCACGCGGTCTCGCGCATGGTTGGCGCTCCTCCTGGCTATATCGGGCACGACCAGGAAGGTCAATTGACCGGCAAGCTGCGCCGCCGTCCTCATTGTGTCGTCTTGCTGGATGAACTAGAGAAGGCCCACCCGGAAGTCTTTGATCTCTTCTTACAAGTGTTTGACGCCGGTCGCTTGACAGACGCCCAGGGCCATACCGTCGATGCTCAGCATGCCATATGGATAATGACTTCTAACGTAGGTACCGATATGCTGGGGCGATCAATGCCCAGTGGCTTCCGCGCCACGATGAAAGGAACAGCGGAGGAGATGCAGCGCGACCGCTTACTAGAGCGCTTGCGCCAGACCTTCCGCCCTGAATTCCTTAATCGTATCGATGAAGTGGTAATCTTCCATCCATTGGGACAGGAACAGGCGCGCGCCATCACGCGCCTGCAGATGAATGAGCTAGGCGCTCGCCTGCTTGAGCAAGGATTGACTTTACACGCGGATGACAGTGCTATCGACCTGCTCTGTAAAGAAGGCTTCAGCCAAACGCAGGGAGCGCGGCCCCTGCGTCGTGCCATTGAACGCTTGCTGACCGTGCCACTCAGCCTGCGCATCCTCCTCGCCAATATACCCGAGCATGGAGAAGTCCATGTGAAGGCCAGGGATGGGCATCTCGAGATCGATATTCGTGAGCCTGGGCAGGTTGAGATTGTTCAGCCTGAAGTCCTCTTCTAAGCGGGATGGAGAACGTTGTTTACACAAACTTGTCGGTAAATAGAGAAGATTCTTTCCTTGTCTTATGTAAGACTTGAAGGCAAGTGTAGTCAATGATGGAGGTCACTTTGTGATATGATAAATTGTAGAAGAACATACATTTGATTGGACCGACTACACTTCTGCATGTCCTGTTCAATACCATAAACATTCAAGAGGAATATGTTTCATGAAAGCCGTCAAGACTCATGTTGGGCGTTGTGATACCTGCGGGGAGCCGGCTGCCTATGCGCAGCTGCTGCCGGGCGGGCGAAAATTTCTTTTTTGTGAGCAACATGCTCCCTTACTCGTGAAAAAACAGGCTGAGGCGACTGCGGCAGCCGCGGAAAAAGAGAAAAAGTAAATACTAATCAGCCATTGGCAGTTGAATGTGAAAGGTGGAGCCTTCTCCGGGAACACCGCTACTCTCGATCCATATTTTCCCCTCCATTGCCTCGATCAGGCGGCGAGAGATATAGAGACCCAGGCCGGAACCACGTATGGGGCTATTAATGTCTCTTTCCAGGCGCACAAAACGCTTAAAGATGCGTGCTTGATGCTGCGGCGCAATGCCCAGGCCTCTATCCCTCACGCTGATAACGACATAACGTCCGTGATCAAAGATGGCACGTGCAGTGAAGACAATCGGTGAACGTGGTGGCGAATATTTTAAGGCATTGACGCTAATATTGACGAGCACCTGGCGTAGTTGCCCCTCGTCTGCTCTTATGTTCAGTCGGGCCGGGATGTCAAGGTGAACTTCGCGTTGTTCCTGCGTCAACTGAGGCTCAATGAGATTGAGCACACTAGTAATCATGGCTTGCACGGATACCGACTCTAAATGGACAGGGTGAATACCGGCCTCCATCTCCAGACGGCTGATATCCATGACATTATCAAGGAGCACGACCAGTTCCTCACAACTTCGGCGGGCTTTTTGCAGAAATTCCTTGCGTTGCTCAGCCGGCAGCGTTTCACCGTACTGTGCCATCAGCTCAATATATCCCTGGACGGCAGTCAACGGCGTACGCAATTCATGGGACGCGGTCATCATAAACTGATCTTTGAGCTGGTCAACCTCTTGCAGGCGGCGATTGGCCTCACGCTGCCTCTGATAGAGTTGCGCGTTTGTCAACGCAACAACCGCTTGTTCAGCGAAATCTTGTGCCGGGAGCAATTCAACGCTAGTTAACGCGTGCTTTTCATGAGTGCCTGGTGGCAGAGAACGAGCCAGTATGAGCAAGCCAAGAGGATCTCCGCCGGAAATTAACGGGGCAAAAATGGCTGAATGCACAGAACGCTGTACAAGCATTTCTCGTAGGAACGAGGTGGGAAAGCCATTGATGATCTCCCTGGATGCAGTATATGTTGGATAAGAGCCAGTTATTTTTAAGCGCGAGGAAATGGCGGGTATAGCCAGGGCTTTATTATACCGGGGAACATTGAATTGCATCAATAGCGGCTGTAGCTCCGTAAGAGCCTGTGCTTCGTATTCGTTTTGATAGATTGGTGGCCAGTCGCTCAGTGTCGTAGGAGGCTCATGATCGTCTGCATAGAGAGCAAGTGGTATGAGTGTGCCACCATTTGCTATGCCATAAAGTAACGCATAGTCAGCACGCAGAGCAGTGGCAGCCTCGGTGCAAATGAGCTCTTGAATTTCGAATGGCTCTACGGCGGCCGCGTTTAGACGTGCTGCAATATTTGCCATCGACTTCGCAATAACCTCTTGTTCACATGATAGTTGGTAGAGACGTGTGTGTTCGATATTCGGAGCGACCTGTTCCGCGTACGCTTTCGCAAGCGTTTTGTCATGCTCGCTAAAATGTTTTTCAGTGCGGCTGGCAAAACCTAAACTACCTAAATGTTTCCCCTGGTAGATCAAAGGCATAAAGAGCGTTGTGAAAATGTTTTGTTCCTGGTGCCATTTCTCTACCTCTGACGGCAGCTCAATGTTGTGTGCTATCCAGGTCACATCTTTTTCGGTCTCTAGAAGCAGTATATTGTGCGGAAGATCCGTGTCCTCGAGTCGCCATGTGATAGACTCTGATGAGGAAGATGTAGCGGCATGGATAATGAGACGAGATTGTGCATAGAGTGGATGATCGTCCTTGTCGATGAGAATGAGTAGAGAAGCATCAAAGCCAAGGTCAGAAGTAGCTATCTTGACGATGTGTTCAAGAAGTTCGTCGAGTTCAAGAATATTGGAAAGCTCTGTCCCCAGGAGTCGCAGGTGCTCAGCCTCCTGGCGGCTCTGCTCTCGCTCTCGCAGAAGAACTTCATTCTCAAGAGTGGTGATTAAATAGCGAACTGCGACCAGGATACCAACAATAGCGGTGAGGATTACCATAAAGAATGTTCGATCGCTATGGAGTGAGTTATCACTAACCGCGCTATAAATCGTCAATATGAGTAAAACGGCGAGCGGAACGTAGATCAACGTACTTTGCAGTAATACATTGCGGCGCTGTAATTTTTTACCTTGACGAAATAGTTCTGTTTCTCTCTGCACAGCTACCTGGTCAGGGAGTGTCTGTCCATTGTATGCCCGGTACGCGAGTGCAGAATATTGATAGAGGGCCGCGAGGCCAAACAGAAAAAATCCTATAAACCAGAACGGGTCGATAAAGATCATGCCTGTGTAATACGTGCCAATTGCCAGGGTATACGCATATCCAATATCAGCCCAGATTTGGCAGAGGATACCGATGGTAAAGATGAGCAGAGAAGTGCGGAGGACAGGTTCCGTGCGCCGCTGAACAAGTAATACTACGGCAAGTATAAGCAGCATATCCCAAAAAGGGTAGGATAGTGTAACGAAAAACGTATAGAGCGATTCATTGGCATTTTTATTGGCCATAAATACTGTACTGATGAAAAAAAACCAGCTTACCCCCAGAATGCAGAGTGTCGTAATTACTGAATCGAGAGCTATCCGCTTACGGAAGGGAATGGCTGAGGGCATAATGAGTAGCGCGACAAACGTGAGCGGATAGAAAAGGGTAAACCCGATATCGCCAGGGGAGGGTACTGTGTCTGAGACGCCTTTTAACTGGAGATACGTAAAATAGATACCACCAAAACAATTCGCCAGCAAGCCTAAACCGACAAGGAGCCAGGCCAACTGGTAATGCCGTTCCAGGTGCAGAGGGCCGCGGCGCGCTCTGTAGGCGGTGATTAAGGCCCAGATAGCGCCAATCATTGAAGATAGGGGGTACATGATGTTCGATAGACGCATTAAGCCTTGATCGCCGCCGATGTGAAAGAGAGACCAGAAAATAGAGATGGTAGCTAACACTACAAAGATGGTTGTAGCTATGTAGTTTTGCCGGCCCAGCTTTTGCAAATATTCACGAGTGAGCACATCGTTTATTTTTGCTTTCAATGGGTCCCTCGGTGCCTGGTTTGGGCTATTCTCTCTACCTGTTCGCAATATGTATGATTTTGTATGTTACTAAGGATAGTATATACAAACTTCCGCTGTTTGTCACTTTTTCGGTACAAAAGAGGGCGGTTTCTCATGCAGCCGGTTATTATTACGTCAGCGATAGTAGGTGCTGAAGTCACAAAAGCGCAGCAGCCATTTTTACCCATTACTCCTGAAGAGATTATTCAGTCTGCCATTGACATGATCTTAGCTTGCGTGTTACTATGCTATTGTTAGATAATCGATAGTACGCCGTGCAGCGAGACGCTGTGCTGTACTTATACTGGTCAGCAACACGATGTATATCCTTCACTTCATCCAAATGAGCGACTTAGCCGCGTAGGCGATCACGCCGGGCCTATGCGGCAGGAAGTGGCGCTATCATAAGCATCTACCCGCACACGGGTACCGCCCGCAACTGCGAGTAGTATCTTCTGTTCGCCTTCTCATTGACCAGCAAACGTATCTTCCTCGCTTCTATCCTCGGGTGTATCGCCGTAAGGGGCACTCCCTGTCCTCGTGCCTGCGGCGGTTTTTTGTTTTCAGAGAGCCAGGGAAGTCAGCCCAACTTACAAACTTTTTACTATATTCCTAAGTGTGTTTTCTCATATTCCATTTACCCATATAAAAATCGTTGTACATATTCTTTATAGGGGGTATAACTCATGTCAAATGTACCTGATAAGCTGCAAGAAGAACAGTTTCTTGACGTAGAAGTGGTGGCTGCACCAAAACAACGTCCAACAAAACCATTATGGCGCAACCGTGATTTTCTCTTACTGATAAGCGGCCAGGCTGTGTCCTCTGTGGGTTCGCAGGTCTCGCTGGTTGCGTTTCCGCTACTCATTCTCGCGTTGACGAACTCGCCGGCACAGACCGGCTTAATGACGGCTCTACGTGGGTTGCCCTTTGCACTTTTTTGCCTGCCTGCCGGTGCGCTGATTGATCGTTGGGATCGCAAGCGTGTCATGATCATCTGTGACATAGGTCGAGCTATTGCCCTGAGCAGTATTCCGCTGGCCCTCGCTTTTGGCCATCTGACATATCTGCAACTCTATGCGGTCTCGTTGGTTGAGGGGACGCTCTTTGTCTTTTTTAACCTGGCAGAGACGGCCTGCCTACCCCAGGTTGTGTCGAAGGAGCAGCTACCCGCCGCCGTGGCACAGAATGAGGTTCTGTACTCAGTATCGAGTGTCGTTGGTCCGGCCCTTGGCCCCATCCTGTATGGTATCGGCAGGTCCATCCCGTTTCTCGCCGATGGCATCTCCTACGCAGTCTCAGCTATCTCACTGTTTTTCATCAAAACGGAGTTTCAGGAAAAGAGAGATGTCGAACCACGGAAACTATGGACTGAGATAGGTGAGGGTATGTCCTGGCTCTGGCATAATCCGCTGGTGCGTTTCATTGCAGTGCTGACATTTGGCCTGATCACGCCTTGTTCAGGCTATGTGCTGATTATTATCATATTGGCGAAGGACTTGCATGCATCGAATGTGGTGACGGGCCTCATTTTCGCTGGGGGGGGTATTGGCAGCGTCGTCGGAGCCTTACTGGTGGTTCCGCTGCAGAAGCGTTTCAGTTTTGGGCAGTTGATGATCGGCACAACGTGGCTCTGGGTACTGGGGTGGATACTGTATGCTTTCGCCTTTAATCCATGGGTCCTGTTAGTGGCTAACCTTGTGGGCTTTGTAGTGGTGCCAGTCTATATGATGGTGCAGTTTAGTTACCGGCTTGCCTTGATCCCGGATCGTCTGCAGGGGAGGGTGAACAGCGTCTTTCGCCTGATCGCCTTTGGCAGTCAACCTATTGGCCTGGCTCTGACAGGAGTTTTGCTCCAGGTAATAGGCCCTATTGCTACGGTGGTGGTGCTCGCTATCCCACAACTCGTGCTGGCAATAGTGGTTACACTCAATCCACATGTACGGAATGCGCCTCACATAGCTGAGGTAGTGCAAACCCTGTAGGGGCACAATTATGCTGTTTAAGATCATTATTGGGCCCCTACAGCTGGTTTTGCTTATCCGCGGTACTGAGGGTTTTGCGGCGTTTGAGGATACTGCGGATTTTGAGGATACTGCGGATTTTGAGGATAGGGTTGATTTGGCGGGAATTGTTGACCTCTCATCATCCGGAGCTGATTAAGCTCGGCATAAATGGGCCACTCGGCAAAGGCGAGGATCAGGATCATGACTAGGTTTGCTATGGGAATGAACATCAGCAGGCTTAGCGCTCCATTGTATCCCGCTTTGGAGAATATTCTCCACCAGACGATGACGGCAAAAACGATTGAGACTATTCCGATAATCCCGGCAATCAGCCCAAAACTTGCCATTGCGGCGGTTATTTGGTCTGTGGTTGTTTGGTCCATGTTATCTGCTCCTTCTAGTGATGATATTTATAAAATGTGACGAAGTTAACCAACCTTGATCATTATATTATAAATCAGTGTCGAGGTAAACAACGGTTCCTCATTGGAAAGGGGTTAAAAATAGTTTGATGAAATACCGCCATCGACCATGAGCCATGCGCCCGTTGTCCACGAGGATTCATCGGAAGCCAGGTAGAGTGCCATATAAACAATATCTTTTGCCTCCCCGAAGCGGCCTAGCGGAATACGATTGAGCCGCAGATCACGGGCCTCTTCATTCGTCCAGAGGACTCGCAACAGTGGAGTCTCGATAGGGCCAGGGCAAATTGCATTGCAGCGTATGCCATGACGGCCATATTGCACGGCGAAGGATTTGGTGAGCGACAACATACCACCTTTGGAGGCTGTGTAGGCATCTTGTGGGACGCTACAGCCCATAAAGGCGACAAATGAGGCCACGTTGATGATGGAGCCTTTGCCCTGTTTTATCATGTGAGGAATGGTGTATTTGGAACAGAGAAAGGCGCTTTTGAGGTTGATATCCATGATTCTATCCCAGATGCCCTCGCTTATATCCGTCACACTGCCGTCCTCCGCGGGCATGATGCCAGCATTATTATAGAGGACATCCACGCGCCCAAAGGCGTCGATAGCAGCGTTGACCATGTGTTTGACCTCATCCTCGTTGGCGACATTTGCCTTCACAAATATGGCCCTGCCACCATTGTCACGAATAGCCCTGGCGATCTCCTCACCCTCTTTTTCGGCAATGTCTGTGATCACAACACTGGCTCCTTCACTGGCAAATAGTTCGGCCGCATACCTGCCCATGCCGCTCGCGGCACCGGTGATAATCGCAACTTTATCTGCTAACCTCATAAGCTATGTGTCTCCTTCAAATTAGCGATTGGAGATCTTTTTTAACCAGGTCAAGGTACCAGTACGGTATGCGTTTGCGCAACAAGGGTTTGCTGCGTACCACGTTGCCGGGGATACTATCGCGAATATCATAAGCAAGCTCCCCAGTTAAAGAGCCTGCTACATCACCAGGAGCATAGTTAAGAGGGTGAGTGGAAGAACGACGACCTGTGCGTTGCTCGCGCGTGTCGATAGTCATCATCGTCAGGGTTAGTTCGCCCTCGTCGTCGATGACCTCTGACCAGGGGAAGGTGGCACAGGAGGGTGAGAAGATACCACTGTTGCCATTGGCCCTCATACTATGCCATTGGCCGCTCCAATTTGCCAAAGCCAGGTAGACATTGTGCTCGGCGGCCCGCACACGCCAGATGAGATAATGGGTTGGATCAAAGTCCTCTGGAGCAACTGGGCGGTGGTAGCGAATGCTGGAAGGTGGTAGGCCAATAGGATCTGGGAAATTGAGTAGCGCGGGTGCACACACCAGGTCGGCCCCTTGCCCTGCCAGGACGCGCAATGTTTCTGGAAAGAGAACATCATAGCCGGTTGCCAGCCCGATGCGACCTGTGGGAGTATCAAAGGTAGGCAAGCCAAGATTGCCAGGGCTTGCCCAGAGGCGATCTTTAGCCGTCAGGTGGAGCTTGCGATACGTGCCATATATGCCTTCGGGGTCGATGAGCAGGATAGTATTGTAGTAGGTTGGGACGGGTTCGTTTACCCGCTCGGCTACTCCAATGACCAGGCTAATTTGCAGTTCGTTGGCGAGTTCTACCAGGGCGGAGGTTTCTGGACCAGGGAGTACAATGGCCCCATTTTGAAAATGGGCGATGATATTCTCGTCAGCGTTGGATGTGACCGGTCCTGGTAGTATCAATTCAGGTAGTACCAGTACATCGGGGCGTGCCGGATCATGGTCAATGATGAGAGTTTGCACAACGCTGCGCAATGTTTGTGTTGCATTGGGGCTAGCTGCTTGTGTCCACCATTCTTGTAGATTGGTCTGGATAATCGCGACGCATGAGAGCTGCCCAGGTGGCAACTCGCCCAGTTCATACAGGCTATGATAACGCAAAGGCTCCCAGAGATAGGTATTGTTTGTGATCGTTACGTACTCGGAGGGGCGACGGTCAGCGAGGCAATTTCCCCACGGTTCATCTTTGCTGGGTCCCCAGCTTTTATCGCGGCACTGGCTGAGATCAATTTCGCCATAGACGATTCCTTCACCGTTATCGAGATACGCTTGAATGGAACCATCAGGATTCAGGATGCAGCTACCTCCGCTAAATTGTGTGCCGCGCTCGCTGCCATAGCGGTTCGCGCCAATGAAGTAGACACCGTTTTCAAATGCACGAGCCATCCAGATGCCGCTGGGGGAATTTTCGTCCAACCAGTTTGTGGGGAAGAGGAGCACATCTGCGCCATGTAAGGCAGGAATGCGCGCTGATTCGAAGAATTCGGCGTCCATACAGATCAGAGCGGCAAGACGGCCCAGCGGTGTCTCCCATACCGGCATGCCCAGGTCTCCATCGCGTGCCCAACGAGAGTCTGACATGTAGGAGTGGATTTTACGATAGGTGCCGATCAATCCTTCAGGCCCGATCAGGGCCATGCTGTTGTAATAGACTTCTGTGGAGGGGTCTACTTCAGGCAGGCTGATGGCGATAAAACAACCATAGCTGGTAGCAATGTGCTGAAAGCGGCCGGTTGTGGGACCAGGGATGGGTTCGACTGGCAACACGATGAGGCGTGCTTCGTGTTGGGCGGCCTCTTCTACGAGGTGGAGAAGAGTGGTCACATTCTTCTCTTTCTCGCCTAGTATCGGTTCATATTGGATTGCCGCAGCCCGGTATTTGCTGAAAGAGGATAAAGATGTGCTCATGAGAGGCTCCCAAAAGTTGTACTTAGAAGGTACCACCTTTTCCTTATATAGTGATTTCTCTGATCTCGTGTATTGCTCTCTGGTTACATTTGAGGATGTTACAACGATACCATTTAGCTTCTATTAGCGTCAAGTAGGCATATTCCGTCAGGTAAAATGTTCCTAAGCTGGTACACTTCCATTTGACGTTGCACAATCTCAGGTGCTACACTACAAAAAAAACTTATTATGCACTCTTTCTGTAGCATTGATACATTCATATCATTTTATCATGGTGTGAGGCCCGGCTCACGTCCTTAGCGTGCGCTGGGCGTTTTTCTAACCAAGGAGGATACTGCTATCATGTCTTTGGCGTATGACCCTGGTGCATTTGATGAAAAATTTGCCAGAGAAGGTCTCACGTTTGACGATGTACTCATCTTACCTGCCGCTTCGTCAGTGCTGCCCTGTGATGTTTCCACACAAACTCGCCTGACCCGTACAATCACGATCAACATCCCTATCATTAGCGCTGCTATGGATACTGTCACCGAAGGAAAGCTGGCTATTGCGCTGGCACGAGAGGGCGGTCTTGGCGTTATCCACCGTAATTTGTCTCTTGAATGCCAGGCGCAGGAAGTCGATAAAGTCAAGCGCTCTGAGTCGGGGATGATCACCGATCCTATCACATTGGAGCCAACCGCCTTACTGCGTGAAGCTCTAGCCGCTATGGAGCATTTTCACATTTCTGGTGTTCCTATCACCGAACAGGGAAAGCTCGTTGGTATTCTTACAAACCGCGACATTCGTTTCGAAACGAACCCAGAACGTCCTATTACCGAGCTTATGACCCGTGATCATCTCATCACGGTGCCTGTTGGTACGACGTTAGAGCAGGCACGAGATAGCCTCCATCGCTATAAGATCGAGAAATTGCCGGTGGTGGATGAGCACGGAATGCTCAAGGGCCTTATCACCATGAAGGATATCCAGAAGAAAATTCTCTACCCACATGCTACCAAAGACGAATATGGTCGCTTGCGTGTTGGGGCCGCAATCGGTGTAGGACCAGATACTCGTGCTCGTTGTGCCGCCTTGATCGAAAAGGGAGTGGATGTGCTGGTAGTAGATACCTCCCACGCTCACTCGCGCATGGTCATTGAAGCGGTGGCGCAAATAAAAAAACGTTTTGGAAGACAGGTGCAGTTGATCGTGGGCAATGTCGTGACAGCCGAGGCAACTGAGGCCCTTATCCAGGCAGGAGCAGACGCTGTGAAAGTAGGTATCGGTGCAGGTGCTATTTGCACGACTCGCATTATCGCGGGTATTGGGATGCCACAGATCACCGCGATTTATGACTGTGCTCTTTTCGCCCGTCAGCATGGTGTGCCGGTTATTGCAGATGGTGGTATTCAATACTCTGGTGATATCGCCAAGGCTATCGCCGCTGGCGCCGATACCGTCATGCTGGGTAGCCTCCTGGCTGGTGTAGATGAGAGTCCAGGAGAGCTTATCATCTCGCATGGGGAGCGCTTCAAAGACTACCGCGGTATGGGTTCTATTGGTGCTATGAAGCAGCGAAGCTACAGCAAAGATCGCTACTTCCAGGGTGACACGAAGTATGAATCACAATTGATTGCCGAAGGTATAGAGGCGCGTGTTCCCTATAAAGGCCCGCTAGGCCCATTGATGCATCAACTGGTTGGAGGTGTACGCCAGTCAATGGGTTACTGTGGCGCTGCCACCATTGCAGATATGCAAAATAATACGCGCTTTGTACGTATTACCACCGCGGGTTTGCGTGAGAGTCACCCACACGATGTGATGATTACAAAAGAAGCGCCCAATTATGGTACAAAATATCAGGGGTGAGAAGCTATGCCTCTTTCTCTGATGGAGCAAAATGTCCTCTCAGTGCTGGATGAACAGGGGCTAATCGGGGCTTTTCGCGACCTGGCGCGTATTCCAAGTATCACTGGTCAGGAGAGTGTAGCACAAAACTGGCTGGCACAGCACATGCAACGGATCGGTCTCGATGTGGACCTCTGGACCATTGATGTTGCGGAACTGCAGAAACACCCACGATTTCCTGGGATGGAGGTGGATCGGAGTGATAACGAAGCTGTTGGACTGGTAGGTACCTGGCAGAGCGAGGCACATATCCTGACTGGGAAGAGGCTGGTTTTTAATGGGCACATCGATGTTGTGCCCGAGGGAGACCATGCCAATTGGTATCACGATCCCTGGGGAGCTGAACTTGTGGATGGCCGCATCTATGGGCGTGGCGCTTGTGATATGAAGAGCGGTTTGCTGGCTGCCCTCTATGCCGTCAAAGCTATGAGAGACTCAGATTTCCCTATCAAAGGCTCGTTAATGGTACAGAGCGTCATTGGAGAAGAGGATGGCGGCCTGGGTACATTCGCCAGCCTCTTACGTGGCCACAGTGGAGACGCGGCTATTGTATGCGAGCCAACACAATTACAACTCATTCCTGCTCAGGCCGGGGCGCTAACATTCGCAGTGCGTGTACATGGAAAATCAGCCCATGCCTGTGTTCGCCTTGAAGGGGTCAGTGCCGTAGAAAAGTATCTGGATATTCATCGAACGCTGCTACAATTGGAGCGAGAAAGAAATAGCGAGGTAGAGCATCCGCTACTCGGGAAACTGCCCTTGCCATATCCCCTCAACATTGGACGGGTACATGCTGGCAACTGGTCTTCTTCAGTCCCTGAAGAACTGATCTTTGAGGGGCGTATTGGTGTGGCAATGGGTGAATCAAGCGATGCCGTGCGTCATCAGTTCGAGTGCACCCTGGCGAACCTGGCAGAAGCCGACCCCTGGTTACGTGACCATCCTTTGGAGATCAAGTGGAGTGGAGGCCAGTTCGAATCAGCCGAGATACCTCTAGATCATCCACTGATTACGCTTTGCCAGCAAAGCATGTTTGATCTCACAGGCCATAAACCTGAATTGGAGGGTGCACCCTATGGCTCCGATCTGCGCCTGCTAGTCAATGGGGGCATTCCAGCCATACTTTTTGGCCCTGGTGATGTTCGCGTCGCACATAAGCCTGATGAACACGTCGATGTCGCTGAAGTTATCCTGGCTGCACGCGCATATATTGTGTTTGCTCTACGTTTTCTTTTGTAGGGACCCACCATAGAGGTCCAGGATATGACTCGATCATTGTATTCTAGCGTGTCATCCATGCTCATGCGGGATGTTTGCTCTACGGTATTAGCCAAGATGTCTCATGTGGTTGCTACTTAGCAACACATCAGTTAGAATAACGGTGATTTATGCTGGGTTATCCAAAATATAGACTGTAGAGCCCGTCGATTGCGGAGGGAAGAATGGTTGATCTTAAACAGACACTTAGCCGCTTTTTATCGATTCCTGGCGTGTGGCAAGCCATCCTGGTGGGTCGTGACGGTTTAATGATAGAAGGATTAACTCGTGACGGCAAAGACGATATGGAGGCGGTCGGGGCTATCATGACCACCGGCTTGAGTACAGCTGAGGCGTTGGGACTGGAAATCTCGCGAGGTTCTGTAATAGGCGTGCTCATGGAATATGAAAATGGACTGGTAAGTGTTGATCCTTTGGGTGACTTCGCTCTCCTGGTCACACTTTCAGATAATGCCTCAAATATTGCTCGCGTGCGCCACTTAATCAAAACGAGTCGTAATGAAATTCTTGAAGCTCTAGACATAGCGTAACATTGTTACATGAACATTGAGCGTGTACGGAGGGCGGCCCGTAGATGGAACAACTGACCAATCTTGTCATTTCAGATCGTGAACTTGCTTTTATCTCAACTGCATTAAATAAACTAATGAATGACACCAATGCAACTTCTGTTATGTTGATTGACAAAAGCGGGCAGGTCATCGCGACTCAAGGCACAGGCGTACGGCGTAATGCCACCTCCTTAGGTGCGTTGTTGGCTGGCGCATTTTCTTCCTCTCGTCATATTGCTGAGCTCCTGGGAGAAAAAGACTTTCGTACTATTTTCCAACAAGGCGTGAAAGAAAATATATTTACGACAATGGTCGAAGAACAATGGCTGCTGGTCATTGTTTTTGATAAACTCACTCATATTGGTTTGGTCAAAGTGCTTTCGAAAAAAGCTTCGGATGAAATGGGACGCATACTTGAGCGGGTGCGAGCCGATACATCGCGCACAAAATCCTCGGTTATCAACGTACAGTTTCGCTCTTCCGTCGAAGATACCATAGATCTGCTCTTCCGCGATTAGAGGTGCTAGCATTCATGGCGCTCATCAATATTGCTACCCACGAGATCCACTGTAAGATCGTCTATTATGGCATTGGTTATTGTGGTAAGACGACAAATTTACAATACGTTTTTAAAAGTATTCATCCAAATGCTCGCGGCGATATGCTCTCGATTGCTACGGAAACTGAACGTACCCTCTTCTTTGACTTTCTTCCCCTGGATATCGGCGCCGTTCACGGATTTCGTACGCGCTTCCATCTCTACACCGTTCCTGGCCAGATTCTCTACGAGCGCACACGTTTGGCTGTACTGAATGGCGCTGACGGTATTGTCTTTGTTGTGGATTCCCAGGCCGAAAAGTTTGAAGAAAATGTGCAGAGCATTGCTGAACTTGAGATCAATATGCGCCGTATCGGTAAAGACCTCGGGAATTTCCCCTTCATCATGCAGTGGAATAAACGCGATGTGCCATCAGCACTCCCCGTAAACGTGCTCGAACGCTATCTCAATCGCCGCCGCGTTCCCAGTTACGAGGCCATCGCCTCAAATGGCAAAGGCGTTTTTGCGACATTGAGGGCTATCAGTAAAAACGTGATGGCCCAGCTGTAAACTAGAGGGCGCTCAGTGCCAGGTTACCGGCATAGCGTCAACAGGCAAACCTACTCATGAAGATATTTGGTCTTGACTTTACCAGTGCGCCAGGCCCGAAGAAACCTATCACTGCTGCTGTATGTGAGTTGAATGATAATCTCTTGCGGGTGAACGAGATACTCAAAATCGATAGTTTTGCTGCGTTTGAGTCATTTTTACAACTGCCAGGCCCCTGGGTAGCTGCTCTCGACTTTCCATTTGGTCTCCCACAAAAACTACTCACCAATCTTGGCTGGCCCTCAACCTGGGAGGACTACATCTATCCTCTATCATCAATGGGTAAAACTCAGTTTGAGCGAACGCTGATTCAGTATTGTGCGAGCAGACCGCCAGGTGATAAACACCATGTAAGAGTAACGGATAGGTGCGCAGGCGCATGTAGCCCTATGATGTTACAGAGGGTGCCCGTAGGGAAAATGTTTTTTCAGGGTGCCCCTCGCCTGCTTGCAGCAGGGGTGTGCATTCTCCCATGTCATCCAACGAATGACGACAGGATAGTGGTTGAAGGGTATCCTGCTCTGCTTATGCGCAAGTTAATCGGCAAACGCAGCTACAAGAGTGATGAGAGTAACAAGCAGACATCAGAGAAAGCCACGGCGCGTCACGACATTGTCTATGGTTTGTGCTTACCTGCATTCTCAAATCAGTATGGCGTAACCATTGAACTGCCTGATTTGCTTGCTGAAGCTTGTATACAAGACTCCAAGGGTGATAACCTCGACGCTCTACTCTGCGCTTTGCAGGCTGCCTGGGCATACACCCGGCGCAACAATGACTATGGCATTCCGCCAAAGTCGAATAGAGGGGAAGGGTGGATCGTTGATCCGGCCCTATTGCACTATCTTCCATCTGATCAACCAATAGCGTAAAAGCGTGCGCGCGGGTAGGTCCCTGTACTTTCGTCCGTCGCTCCCATGCCAGCCAGCGCCAGTGATGCTGAGAGCCGGACACGGCGGGGTAGCCGCTCATTGCGAGACATATGCTGGAGTAGAGGGATAGTTTCTGTACCGTTTAGTAGAGTGAGTAGCCAGACGACATTCTGACGTTTTTGTTGATCATCGCTTTGAAGCGAACGCACAAGCTGCGCAGCAAGTTGGTTACCAAACTCTGCCACGCTGAGGAGCAAATGATGATGCATTTCACTAGTGGTAAGCGTAGAATCGTTACAGAGTCTTATGAGTGCGTTTACCTTCTGGCGAAGTTGTCTGCGAGCCTCTAGCTCCACAATGTTCCAACCGGTTTCACTGGTACCAATCTCCTGTTGGAACAGCCTGGCGCCTCTTTTTTCCATCAAGATATGTCCTTCTGAAGTCCTCTGTGGCTTCTACACAGTGTTTTTTCAACATACTAAACAAGCCTCTATGTCACAACGTCGAAAATGGTTCCTGATGATCTGCGATCATCTTTAGAAGTTCTTGTAATCCCTGTTTTGCTCCCTTTCGTTGCCCTGCATTGAGTGTGGTATCAGTAGCAAACTCATCTTCATCAAGGATAAGGGTCTCCCCAGTAGGGCTAACCCACACATCCAGGAGCAAATCAACCTGTTCAATACGATCATCAATAAGAATGGCTGGTTCAGCGATATTGCAGTACCAGCCTTTCCTGGCGCCTTGCGCGCTGGCAATATCAAAGATGTTATACCACCGGTTGGAGTAATAGTACTCAATAAACCGGTCGCCCGGTTCAAAACTGGCGTACCCAAGATTCTTTGTTGGGTGTGACCAGTACGCTTGAATAATCAAACCATGAGATAGCCGTTTGATCACTTCACCCTGGTACTGTATCTTTGTTTCCCCACGTGGATTCAGTTTAACGACCGTTATCATGTTCCTATGCTTTTCACATGCTCATTAACCGTGTAATAGTTTACCTCAAATCCACCTGACATGCAATGATTATTGAAGATGGGAGCAGGGCTTATGCGTTCTAAAAAAGGCCAAGAAAGGGAGACAAACTCCCTCTTCTCTGGTAGGATGGAGTTCTAAACAAAAACCGATCCGTCCAGAAAGAAGAGGTAGATGCAGTATACAGAGTCGGTCGTAGATTGTCTAAAAGGAATAGCGAAGGCCCATCCAGGGCCAATTGATTGGCAGAGTGCCTGTGAGCAGGTGAAAGATCCCCGGAGAAAACAAGGGCAACGGTTACTCTCACATCCATCTTGTTATGAGCGTTGGCGGCACTGCTCTCCAATCATGTGTCGGAACTGGCCATAGCCCAGTGGGGAGGGGCACAAAGTGAGGAGGTAAAAAAGGCGCTAGGATTTCAGAAGGGAGTAACGCCCCATCAAAGCACCATTCAACGGCTCTTTCGGAGAGTGAGTGCTGAAGAGGTAGAAGCGGCTTTTCGGAGTATTTTTCTGCCAATGTTGAAGCAAGACCAGGAGCAAAGGGGAGCATGTGCACTGGCCATTGATGGAAAAGCGCAAAGAGGGCGATTGAAGTTTGAAGAGGAAGCGAGCTATCCCGTGCATGCCGTCAGTATGGTCGCACAGGAGACGGGGATAGTCCTCACCCAAGGGCATGTTGAGCGACCAGATACGCAAACCAAGAGCGCGTCGAGAGAACCAGAAGCGAAGAGCGAGCCGGCAGACAAGCAAAACAGGAAGAAGGGAAGAACCAAAACACAGCAAAGCGAGCCGACCGAGGAAAAAGAGAAGCAGGAGCAGGAAGACAAGAAACAGCGGAGCGAACTGGCGGTGGCTTCCCGCCTGATTGCGCACATCGACTGGGAAGGGAAGATACTGACGGGAGATGCCTTCTATTGCCAGAGATGTTGGTGCTCTGCGCTTCGGCGAGCAGGAGGGGATTAGCTGTTTCTGGTGAAGGGGAATCAGCCTCAGCTGTTTGAAGATCTGCGTTTGCTCTTTGCCCCCCTCTCTCCGGCAAAACGAGCAGGGGAGGGGATCTTCCGCTTACCGGAACAACACGCTCAAACCAAAGACCAGGCACATGGACGTTTGGAGTTCCGAAGCATTCGCGTCTCTTCGGAACTCCAAGGCTACTCCGACTGGCCGGGGTTGGAACAAGTCTTTGAGATCCGTCGTCGATGGCGATCCAATGGCCAATGGCATGAGGCCGTCCATTATGGGGTAAGCAGCCTGCCTGCCGCGATCGCCATCCCTGAGCGCTTACTCAAACTCAAGCGGGGACATTGGACCATTGAAAATCGCTTACATTACGTCAAAGATGTGACTATGAGAGAAGATCAAAGTACCCTTCATACAGACAATGGACCTAAAATCATGGCCGCTTTGCGCAATACCGTCGTCAGCTTGCTCCGCCGTGCTGGTTTTTCTACCATTGCTGCTCGCATGCGCTACCACAGTATTCATCCCGAAGCTGCTTTGCAAGTCTTGTCTTGCTCTCTTTTTTAGAACGCATAAGCCCTGAAGATGGGAGGTAGGGCTCAGATCGTATCGCTAACCTTGCTTGCTTCGATAAGCTGTAGGAGCTTTTTCATTGGAAATGGTTTTTGTAGCACCTGAACGTCGGAAAAGCGCTCGCGAATCTGCAGAAGTTGCTTCTGGCTCGCTGCTGATACAACAATAATGGGGAGGGTTTCAGGGGGAATGGTTTGTCGTATGGAATTGATCACCGCTAAACCAGACAGAGTACCTGGTAGTAATAGATCAACAATCACCAGTTCATACGGCAAAGGGGAGTGACTACCAGTATCAGCGAAGAGTTCGTTTAAGAGCGACATACCGACAGTATGGGTGAAAACTGTATGGCCCGCTAGCTCTAGCGCTGTCGTAATATATTCGTGGATTGCGGTATTGTCTTCGAGTAGTCCAATTCTCATCTTGTTTGTTTCCTGCTAGGAATAGTTCTATAAAATTTGTTAGCTGCATTATACGGGATATTTGGTATAATCGTCAACGAGTCAGCGATTGCCCGTTTATCAATGTAGGCTATCGCCAATGACAACGAAGAAGAAATGCAGCCGAGGTATGCTATACTGTGCTCATGTTAAGCCTTGATTTTATTCGCCAAAATCCCCAGGTCGTCCGGGAGGGGCTGTATCGACGTCGTCACACTCAAAATATCGACGAACTACTCCGCCTGGCTGAACAGAAGCGCGGACTCGTGACGCGCTGCGATGGTCTTTATAATACCTTGAAACCGCTCAAAGAGACAGTAAAAACAGTTCCTATTGAGCGGCGCCCCGAACTGAGCAGGCAAATCAGGGCCATTACACAGGATATACGTCAGCTTGAGCTACAAATTGTCGATATCGACACGCGTCTTCAACCATTTCTTCTCAGCTTACCAAATATTCCTCACCAGAGCGTCAGGGACGGTGATAATGAATATGGAGATGATGAACTGAAACGTTGGGGAGAACCAGTTCCTCTGGGTTTCGAAGCGCTGGCTCATTGGGACCTTGGCGAACGTCTGGGCATTATTAATTTCGAAACAGGGACAAAGATCGCAGGAAGCCGATTTGTCACCTTGAAAGGTGCTGGTGCGCGGCTTGAACGCGCCCTGATCTCGTTTATGCTCGATTTGCATACGCGTGAACATGGCTATATCGAAATCATGCCTCCATATCTTGTCAAACGCTCGATAATGCTTGGGGCAGGCCAATTGCCGAAATTTGAAGATCAAGCATATGAATGTACCGAAGATGAGCTCTATCTCAATCCTACTGCTGAAGTTCCCCTCGTTGGAATGCACAGTGATTCGATATTGCCGCCAGGTACCCTTCCACTTCGTTATGTTGCCTGGACTACCGCTTTTCGGCGCGAAGGCGGTTCAGCTTCGCGGCAGACACGCGGCTTGTTGCGCCTCCACCAGTTCAACAAAGTTGAGCTTTTTCAAATCGTCGCACCCCAGGATTCATATGCCGCATTGGATCAGATGTTGGGACATGCGGAAGCTGTCTTGCGCGGTTTGGAGCTACCCTATCGTGTCATAGCACTGAGTGCTCCCAACTTACCCTTCGCCGCCGCAAAGACGTTTGATTTGGAAGTCTGGATGCCTGGTCAGAGTCGTTATGTAGAGGTCTCTTCGGTGAGCAACTGTGAAGCCTTTCAGGCGCAGCGCGCCAATATCAAATATCGGCCTACAAGGGGTGCTCACGTTGAGTATGTACACACGTTGAATGCATCAGGATTAGCCGTTGGGCGAACCATGGCTGCGATTTTAGAGATGTATCAACAAGCAGATGGAACGGTAATTATCCCAAAAGTCCTACGCCCTTCTATGGGGACCTCGATTGTATCTTTCTAGCGTGGGGAAGCTTATACAGGAGGTTTTACAAGCAGTTCTTTGCAAAAGTAAACACTTCCAGTGAGACATTTGTGCGGGAGACTTCCATTTTGGATAAATCTTGTGGTAAACTAAAGCACGGAGGGATGGCAGAGTGGTCTATTGCGGCTGTCTTGAAAACAGCTGGGTTAACAGCCCCAGGGGTTCGAATCCCTTTCCCTCCGCTAACGAGGCAATGGTGCCTTATTATTTGATGATGAGTATTCACTGTATTAGTTCAGAAAATACTGATCGTCGTTACCCTCGCATAAACTCTAATGTTGACAGTGTCCATCAACTTCGAAAAGCTTCGTCGAGAAGCGTGATTAATTGAGTCGACGTATATTTGTAGTGCAACATTTCGTAGTGGGCTCTTAAGCCGTTGTACAAATCCGCAAGAGTGGGGGACGGAGCGTACTCTGCTATAAAGAGCCGATTTTGGACGGGCGGTGAATTATTGTGTCACTTATAGGTCGGTTAGAGCAGCTCAATCTATCGTTAGTTTTACAAGGAATTGAGACCTACGCGAAAACTGGGTTGCTTCTTGTACAGCAAGACGTTCAAAGGGTAGAGCTTTATTTCAGGGATGGGCGGTTGATGTGTATTGGTCCTGTGCGGCCAGATATGACCCTGAGGGATCGCCTCTTACGCGCCGGCGTAATCTCGTCATCAGCATTGCAAGATACTTCAGCAGCCCTGGATATAGCACAATCTGGTGAGACCAGGATAGCTCTGACGCTGATGGACCTCGGATATATCAGTCATGAGGATCTTCGTGCCTGGGCGATGAAAGAAGCGAGTGGCGTCATACAGGTACTCCTCACATGGCCAGGCGGTGAAATATATTTTGAGGACGGAATGCAACCGCCAGCTGATCGCCTCCTCGTCGCGCTTTCTCCTTGTTCTTTGTTGCCATCTACACAGTCAGCTACCACGTCGGCAAACAATACACAGGATGAAGCTGGTGAAGTCAGGCTCCAGAATAGGCAACCGCAGAATGAATTACTGGCCTCTGTTCAGGCTCAATCTGCTGGGTTACTAAGTGCATCACAGCTTATCACCGAAGCGCCGCCAATATATGCCTCATTTCCCTCACCTGTGTCATCCGTGCGCACTGTGAATATGTTTGGCGATGCCGATGCGCAAAATTTCCCTCAGCTCTCACCGCCAATGCGCATAAGTCAACCCCTGCCTCCACTGCGTATTGATACATCCTATATGAGGCCTGAAATGGTGTTAATACCGCTTGATCTTTCTGCTCTACGTCAGCAAGGTCTGCATTTGCCTATTACACCTGAGCAGTGGTTTGTTCTTACGCGAGTAGATGGACGCACGACACTACAATGCGCTTGCCTGGAACTAGGAATGCCGGCTGATATACTGTGTCAGGTTGCTGGCGAACTCATAGCACTTGGTGTAATACATGTATCAATACCTCTGCAGCAGGTGTCAATGAACGAATTGCCACCCGTTTCAAGAGACCTCATCTCCCCTGCTACTAACAATGACTCTGTTTCCAACGGGTATGTCACAATTACTCCGCAACCCTGGGTTGCTATTACTTCCACTACGGATTCATTTTCCCCTTCTTTTGGTGTATCTGTTCCCTTTGAGACGATGTCCCAATGGGGCAATGGTGGTAATGGTGCAACTTTTGTTCCTGGACGAGGTTGGGTTGCTAATCCTCAGCCTGTGCAGCCTGTACAGCCAAGTGGTCCGCTCTACGCTACAAATGGCGTCTATGCTCCCATCGGGAGTGGCCGTTAGTCTCATACGAAACATGGTAACCATCGTAAACACCCTGAAGATAATCAAAAAAGGCATCCAGAAACTCTCTGGATGCCTTCTGTTTGCGTTACTATATCTCTGGCCAATCAAGCATCATTGCTTTTGCTGAATCTCCAGGATGAACCTCAACTCCACCTTCAGGTACTATTACCAGGGCATTGACGTTCAGCAACGAAGTCATAATGTGCGAGCCTTGATTGCCGGTTGTATGGGCTATAAAGCGACCATCGTGCCATTCCACACGTGCCCGCACATAATGCCGGCGCATAGCGCGATCACTCACTCCATCTTCCACGATTACATCAACTTGTGGGCGTACAAGATGCGTATGCCCCATCATCTTGCGTATCACTGGACGACCAAATAGTTCGAATGTCACGGCGGCTGAAACAGGATTGCCGGGAAGCCCTAAAAGAGGTACACTACGAATGTGTCCGAACGCAACTGGTTTGCCTGGCCGCATATTAATGCGCCAGAAGTTAATCTGCCCTTGCTCTGCCATGATATTCTTCACCAGGTCGAAGTCTCCAACTGAGACGCCGCCTGAAGTGATGATGAGATCATATTGAATAGCCTCGCTAAACTTCTCCCTCAGGCTCTCTATTGTATCACGAGCAACTCCTAAGCGGTGAGGTATCGCCCCTACACGTCGTACAGCCGCCTCGAGAAGATAACTGTTGCTGTTGCGAATCTTCCCTGGTCTCAACGGCTCATTGACATCGATTACCTCATCCCCTGTCCCAAGTATAGCTACGTGAGGGCGTCGTATTACCGGGATACTTGCCCAACCCAGCGTGGCCAGTACGCCGATTTCCCAGGGCCCGATCTCGCTGCCCTGTTGCAACACCGTTTGACCTCGCTGCATATCTTCACCTGCTGGACGGATGTTATTGCCTGGGGGAGCCACTTCCAGGATCTCTACCCATTCACCGTTTGGCTCTTCGGAGCGTGTCAACTCTACCTGTATGACGCTGTCAGCCCCTTCTGGTACAGGCGCGCCTGTCATAATGCGCATGGTTGTCCCCTCTACAACCGCGTGATCTGCCACATAACCCGCCGCCACGCCACCCGTGATAAGCAGGCGTGGAGGTTGTCCTTCTTTTGGCTGACTGTCGCGGCTGAGCAATGCGAAACCATCCATAGCTGAGTTTGCGAATGGCGGAATATCTTCTTGCGCCACAATATCCTGGGCCAGTACCAATCCAGAAGATTCGGGCAGCGGTATCTGCATGACGCTGAGGGGCGAAATCTCAGTGAGTATCCGCGCAAGGGCCTCTTCTACGCTCATCATAGTACTAGTCTCCTTTCCGTCCTTTGAAGAGATGGATGCAAACAAGCCTGGCAAACCAAAATAAGCAGGAATGCCAGGCTTGTCTAAAAATAAGTACCTCGTACGGGAGTCGAACCCGTGATCTCCGCCTTGAAAGGGCGGCGTCCTTGGCCACTAGACGAACGAGGCTTACAGATCACAGTCTGGATTGTACTCTAATGCTGGTGCTTTGTCAAGAAAAATGAGCCGGTACACAGTTTTCAATCCCAGGCAGCCATGATACAATGAAGAAATCTACTTATCAGTGAAAGTGCAGCGTTATGGCAAAAGCGAAACAACCATCATCATCAGCCTCAAAACGGCGTGAAGAAGTGAAAAAACAACGCCAACAGAGGCAATCATCAAATAATCCAAATAAGAGACGAGCACAAAAGAAGCCAAATCGAAGTCCATGGCTTCTTATCGGTGTAGTGCTGCTTGTGATAGCAGCGATCATTGGTATTTTTTTCTTCCTGTCAAAGCAGTCAACAAGTAATGGGAGTCCCACACCCACAACTGAGGCTACTACCGGTCCCGCTGTGTTGCAAGCAGTGACCAATGTGAGTCCTGCAGTATCGGCGGCAGTTGGCACCGGTGGGCAGAATAACGTATTGACGCCTCTCAAAGGGTCACCTCCTCCACCAGCGCTGACTGGGCCAAACGGCAAACCAGAATTTTTCTACGCAGGCGCGGAATATTGCCCCTTCTGTGCTGCCCAGCGCTGGGCAGTTGTGGTGGTGCTTAGCCGTTTTGGCACATTCAGTAAACTCAATCAGACAACGTCCTCCGCAACCGATAGTTTTCCGAATACAGCAACCTTTAGCTTTTATCAAAGTGCCTACACAATCTGATTCAGACATATGATGGACCACCCTACCTTTCCAGCGCTGGCAGCATTCCCTTTATCGATATTGCCAACCGGTACGCGATGCAGGGGGCCAACTATTCCCCACAGGTGCTTGCTAATCTCACGTTGGAGGATATCGCCAACAAATTGTCAGATCCGAGCTCAGACGTAACTAAAGGGATTGTTGGTTCAGCAAATTATCTGACGGCTGCTATTTGTTTGATGACAAACCAGCAGCCCGCCTCCGCCTGTTCAGCCGCCCCTATACCACAAATTGAGAAGGCTCTCGGCAAGACAGCCTATAACACGGGCAGCCCGCCAATGAGTGTTCTCGCTGTTCGTGAAGCGGTTCTACGCCAACAAGAGTAAAGGAAAAGGATACGTGCCAATGGCTGATCTATACTCACTCATGCCTGATACGAGCGGAATAAATTTCTATACCGCTGATCCTGACCTATCACATCTTTTACAACATTCCCTCTCACCAGAGGATTTTGAGCGAGCGCACACAATCCTGAAACAGATGGGAGAGGTCGCCTCACAGAAAATGGACGGATTGGCCCAGGTTGCGAATCGCCAGGGGCCTGTGCTGGTACAATATGATAAACGTGGTCAGCGCGTTGACGCGGTAGTATTTCATCCAGCCTATCACGAACTGGAGCGTATCGCCTACGAGGATTTTGCCATTGCTGCCTGCTCACACCGGGAAGGCGCTCTGGGTTGGCCGGGCAGAGTGCCGCAGCGGGTCAAATTTGCCCTGGGTTACCTCGGAATGCAAGCGGAATCAGGCGTATTCTGCCCTGTCTCTATGACCGACGCTCTTGCTCGCGTACTTGAACGTTATGCCAGCGAACCCCTACAACGACGCTTTCTGCCTGCTTTAACTGCCACTTCCATGGTCGAATTACAACAGGCTGCCATGTTTCTTACTGAGAAGCAGGGCGGCTCAGATGTGGGTCAGACTGCTACAGTCGCACGGCCTCGATCTGTTAATGCACACTATACACTCCAGCCTGAGTGGGAATTATGGGGAGATAAGTGGTTTTGCTCCAATGTCTCAGCTGACCTCATACTGACGCTGGCACGTCCAGAAGGTGCTCCCGCCGGAACTCGCGGTCTCGGCCTGTTTTTAGTTCCCAGGATGCTTGATGATGGTGCACGCAATTCCTACACGATCAATCGCCTCAAGGATAAACTGGGCACGCGTTCGCTGGCGACAGGTGAAGTGACGCTGCACGGATCACAAGCATATCTCGTTGGTAAAATTGATCGTGGCTTTGTTCAGATGACTGAGATGATCAATCTCACCCGTATCTGGGCGGCTATCGGGTCGCTTTCAGCGATGCGCCGCAGTTATCTAGAGGCGTTAACCTATACAAGGGGCCGCGTTGCCTTCGATCGTCCACTGGCCGAACATCCCTTGATGCGTCGCCAATTGGTAGACTTGCTCATCGAGGTGGAAGGTTGTGCCGCTCTGGCTTTTGAGACGGTGGCGGTACTGGATCGTGTCGACCGCCATGGCACCGAGGAAGATCATCGCCTGCTGCGCATCCTCACGCCGCTCTGTAAAAACTATATACCAAAGCGTGGCGAGTATGTGACGTTGGAAGCACTGGAGATGCTCGGAGGGAATGGGTATGTCGAAGATTGGGCGAATCCGCGTTTTCTGCGCGACGCCATCGTGAATGTCGTATGGGAAGGTTCCAGTAACGTCATTGCGCTGGACGTGGCACGCGCTATTGCCAGGGAAGGTGCAGACACAACCCTTTTTGCGATGCTGGATCAGCGTTTGCGATCTCTACAACATTCAATTGTTGTCCCTGTTGTTCAGGAGGTGCAAACGCTCATCCGGCAGGTTTCGGAACGCATACAGTCCCTCGCTACGCTTGACGCGGACAGTGCTCAGTTGCCTCTACGTGGCCTCGTAGAGCGCATGGCACAATTATCGATCATCACATTGTTGCTGGAACAGGCTGAGTTTGAGTTACTGCGTGGTCCTCGCGGCACCGGGAAGCGCAAGTGGCTCATTGCTCTCTTGTACTTGCATAGACATATACTGATCCATCCGGACGGCTGGGCCGCAGATAACGATACCAGTGTGCTTAACCACTTTGACGCACTGGTCAATTGGCAGTCTATTCCACTATAGTAATTCACAGAGTACAACCATCAAACACCCAGGTCTCTGTTACCTGATGGTAGAACTGGGTGTTTCTCTTTATCAACCAACGTAGCCAAAAAGGTCATTATTCCTATGTCAACAGCGCGTGTCAACGACAATTGACAGCATTTCTGTGAAGATGTTGCATTTCCTGGCTTCTGGACGGTTTTGGTGCGACGAACTGAAGCAATAAACTGAAGCAATAAACTGAAGGGGAGAAGTTTCCAGGATCCGTCGTGGTATTGTATATTTCGGAGACAAAATGGTAGTTGAGAGGCAGCATTAGCCGCGCAAATCGTTTATAATAGCAATTGGGCAGACTCATGATAATTGTTTTAATTCAAACATGGAGGTAAACTTATGGTAGACACTACGAAAATGCAAGCAGAGCAGGCACAAACAACGGAGACGCCCGGCACTGAGACACCTACACCTGACGAGAAATCTGATCGCGATGAACTCAAGGAGGCTTCTCAGCAATTCTTCCGCACGCTATTTCGAGCTGGGGTACACCTGGCAATGGCACCCGTGTATATGCTGCCAGATGAACCCCGGGAACATTTCGTGAGCGCTGGGCGCGAATTCACTCGTGGGCTGGCTACGCTTGCACGCGAACTTGCGGTCGATTTTGATAAGATGGTCGATGAGGTGAAAGAGGAACTGGAGAAGGACAAGTAGACGTTCAGGCTCCTAAAAGTGCCTGGTAGAGTGCTGAACCTTGTTTGTAGATAACGTGGCGCCCCTTTTCTGGCAGGATGGGGGCGCCGAGTTCTACAGGGGCATGGGCTACTCCGGGGATGATGCCTAGAGCTTCGAGGTAGGCCCGCAGGGGATTGGCGGCATCAAGAACGTGATCACCTTTGATACATCCGCTCGTGCAACGAGCAAGGAGTAAAGCAGATGAGCAACGATTGGATGGATATTTCTGTCCCGATTTATACCGGCATGGCGCACTGGCCCGACAATCCACCGGTGCGGGTTGAACACCTGTTGCATATACGTCGTGGAGATATATGCACTGTCTCGACGCTTTCCATGGGTTCGCATACCGGTACCCATATGGATGGCCCGTTTCACTTCCTGCTAGAGGGCAAGGGGCTTCATGAGATGCCTCTTGACGCTGCTATTGGACGGGCACGCGTCATCGAGATCCACGACCCCGAGTCGATCAAGCTGGACGAACTTCTGCCCCATAATGTCCAGCAAGGCGAACGCCTGCTTTTCAAGACACTGAATTCTATCCGTTGTTGGAAGACCGATACGTTTGTTGAGGATCTCTCAGTTGGTGGATTCGCGAAGGATGGGCTTGAGACACACCTGGCGCTGTTAGGGGCCGATATCTGGATCATTGAAGGGCTCGATCTCTCGCAGATCGAACCTGGGACGTACGAGTTGATTTGCCTTCCGCTCAAGATTGCCGACAGCGATGGTGCGCCGGCCCGTGCTATCCTACGTAAGACAGGAGGAGAGTAAACAAGTAGCGTATGTCAACAAGCCTGGATATTGAATCCTAATAAACGTGAATTGAAACGCCTTCTTCCACGATCAGAAGATCAGGTATGTTGGTCTGCAAGTCTGCTTGCGGTCCTTTACTCAATCAGCATGTCAAGAGTATCAGGTGTATCAAGAGTTTCAGGTGTATCAGGTGTATCAGATAAGTTTGAGTCGAGGTGGCTCACTGTTTCAAGAGTTTCAGGTGTATCAGGTGTATCAGGTGTGTCAGGTGAGTGAGGAGATTCCTTGCTATGCGCGAGAATTCCGAGCAAATAGCGAGCAAATTGCTCCATAGTATTTCGGAAGGAAATCACGCTTGATGGTGTCAATGTCTTCTCAATACTTTGGGGGAATGCTGTCGCCCCACTCAATATTTCGGGCCTCCCGAAATGCCTCTTTGTTCTTGCGCGTTACGATAGAACTTTCCAAACCAGCAGGTGTGCAGAGTTCCAGGTGGATATGTCCAGAACGAATCTGGGGATGCCTGATAACCCGACCTCCGATAGGCAAACACCTGGTACGAGCTGCCGCAATATAAGAGAATTTCTCGTCTTCGTAAGATAACGTTGCTTGTTTTACCTGTCGCTGCAGTTGGCTTCGCGCTACTCGTTGCGCAAAATGACACCAATCGTTCTCTCCCATGGGACAGGGCAGATCGTGAGGGCAGGGCGCGATGATATATGCGCCTGTGTCAATCAATTGTTGACGCGCTTGCCGGATGTGCGAGAAACCGACAGGTGTTCCAGGCTCAACAATTACCAGCGTATCCGCTGTAATGGACCAGAGTTTATTGATCAATCCTTCACGTTGTAATATGGGCAATTCCCCAATTACATATGTCGTTGTCACAAGGTCTCTTGGCTCACTTTCCCATTGCCCGAGCAGATCGACTTTCTGCCAGCTTGCCCGGTTCACGACAGCAGAGCGCGTATGGGTAGCCAGTTGTTTGCCAAAAGCGATCATATGTTCATCTCGTTCGAGCAGCGCGATCTGTTCTAACTCAGGCCATATCTCACACGCTGCCCACAAAGCGCTTCCCGGACCAGTACCAGCATCAAGGAATGTGCGTGGTTGCCACGCCGGGCGCCTCTTTCGCACCTCGTTGAGTGCAGCGTAAATTGCTGCGAAGGTCGCTGGAAGTCGATAAGCTGTGTAGGCAACCACGTCGCTGCGCGAGCGCAAGAATGAGCTGCTTTCAGGAAGTTGACCCCCACGGTAGCGCCTTGAGAGCTTTCCCGCTGCGTTGGCCACGTTTTTTTGCGGGACGCTCGCCAGTTCGCTTTCCAGGGCAATACGCAGATCGTTGGGTAAATCCATCTCGCTCTTTTCCTAGAGGAATAAAAAGCCGCCAATCATGGCGACTCTATAGGTAACGCTATTCATGTAGATATGTTGACATATTACGACAACGATGGAACATAAATCAATGGCCAGTTGATTGTAAAGTTCATGCGCCATGACCCTTTACCCTTGATGCGGGTCCCCTGGCTCATTTCTCTAGAGAAATGAGCCAGGGGACTGCCGACTCAGGTTATAGAAGATGTTAATACTGCCTCATCCTCTGAATCTGCTGCGGCTGATCTTGCTTTTTCTGTCGCAGCAACATGAGCAATGCCTGGACCGTTTTGCTCACTTCAGTATCAACGAAAGCAACTTTCGGGCCGCTCTTCTTATTCTTGGAGTCGAGAACCTTCACGCTCAGCACTCCACCGATACCGATAGCATCACCGTTCGCGACTCTCAAAGAAAATCCTTGAATCAGCAGGGTGGTCCTCTCCTTCTCATCTTGTAACCGTCCCTCTCCCGTATTGATGCCCACCATATCTGTGTAAAAGTAGTGATCAGTGTGCTGAATATGAATTCGCTGGTCGAGTGCATCAACGTCACATGACAAGACGGCTATGTGGTGCTCAGCCGGGAAAAAGTAGGTAAAGACGTTCACGCTATAGCGGTAAAAGCCGTCTTTGCCCTTCTTACTATAAATGTTGTCCCTATATGGATTTGCTTCAGCCGAACCAGGTAGGATTATCCCGTGAAGGGATAATGACTCTCTGATGAGCTCGCTTGGGTCCATATGCACCTTTTGTAGTGCAGTTGAGGCAATGAGCGCTCTCTGCTTGTCCACCCACTGATCATATTCCTGATCAGTTGGCTGTGAGCTACGGACTACGATGATGAAGCCTAGAACAATAGGAAATCGAGTGTGAACAGACCAAGCCCAAGCAGATAGGTTGCGGTTTTGTGCCGGCTGATGGCTGATCTCATCCAGGTCTCGACCTCACGCATGTTTGGAAATGTTTGTATATAGGGGCGCCTACCATTGAGTTGGATGAGCGCCCGGTAGAAATCACCGCGTGCAATGTACTGTGGCTCGGCGTAGGTATCAAGCACGTCTAAGACCTTTTCAAGTTCGCGCCGCGCGCCCAGATAGTTCCCTTGCAGCAAAGCTTCTTTTGTTTTGTAGAGGATGTTCTCCCCTTCAGATCCTGAGATTCTATTGATAAAATCGACGAGGTTCTGTAGGCCTGCCTCAAAGACGCGATGACCAGGATGCAGTTCGAGGCTGTTCATGTGCGCAATACGCTGGATGTCGGGGGGAAGCTGGTGCGTCGGAGGAAAAGGAGCGTTAATCCTCACGGGTACGATGTCTTTCCCCTGGTATAAAGCCTCTTTCATCTCACGGCGAATCCAATCATCGCTCTGTCTTATGCGTTCGGCAGCGAAAGTGTTCTCCGTGACAATGATGACCACAACCTGACTTTGCCGCAGGTGGGAGAGAATGCTCCTCTCGAAGTCGGCCTGATCGATGCTTCTTTCATCAAAGAATACATACCCATTGATGCGCCGCCGCAATTGTTCGGCGATTTGTCGCGCAATCCCCCAGTCTTTGTGCCGGTAGCTGATAAATACGTTCATACCTGGCCTCCAGCGTACAGGAGCAGTAAAGAGGTGGAAATGTCCATGTTACAACAGGAAAAGAGATTCGGCTCTACTTATTTAGACGAAGATGCTGTAATTTTTTGGGATATGGGATTTCCGTAGCAGCGAGACAATTCCCAACGTTTAGCACGTGAAGCAGCTTATAGAGGAGATCATTATAGAGGTCGTTTGGAAACGAAAATGGTTGCTTTGGAGGAAGTACCTGGCCGTATCAACAGAAAAAGGTTATACGTTCCCTCTGAACGAGCAAATAAAGGGGTTTCACTACCTTTTCTCAGCGATTAATCCAGGATTTCCTCGAAGTCACCTACAAGTTTTCGTATCTCGCGCAGGCGACGTTCAGCCAATTCCACGTTCTCCAAAGCCTGGGCCAGGATACGGGCTTCGATCGACGCGTAAGACTCCTCGATTTCCGGGTCAATAGAACCCCCGAGTAGCTCAAGTGCGCGGTTGAGGTTGTTGTCCATCATTGCAGCTTCCATTGTTTTTACCTCTTTGGTGTCAAAAGATTACATCACGATTTCGACGAGACTATCTATGTGAATGGTAAACTACGAAGAACTAGCACGCACTCTAAACGATACTACTTTCATTATTCAATACGTCAGCCAACGGCAAATGGTTACATTGAATAACGACGATCTGTTCTTGCTGGTTTCTATCTATTCAAAACCTGTGTCCATGCTTATAATACATTAGACGACAGAAAAATCCAAATCGGGTCTACCAAGAGTCCTATTCGGGCAATATTGTAATGGAATCTCTTCCCAATTTGATAGGGCAACGTTCCGGTGAACATGCAATGACTCTCATCAACATTGCCCCTCTCTCATTTACGAATTACCAAGTCGCGGCGTAAAGCAGCTGGTTTCAGACATGGGGAGTTGTCACTTCACTGTAATCGTCAAAGCCATATTTACGTGAATCGTACAATAAATGTGGAACGTTCCAGCCGTGGTAAATGGGCCGATATCTTTCGTATCACTCCCTGCGAATTGAACGTTCACGTCTGGCGCACCTGGTGTCTTACCAGGTATGGGTACCCCGCTGGCACTATATGTGCCATTCTGTATGATATGCGGCACACCTACATCGTCGATAAGGGTGAGTTTAGATCCCTTAGGAATTGTAGTGCTGGATACCACAAAATTCGATGCATTCATGTGCACCGTTGTTCCCCCGCCACCAGCTTCTGTCGTTGGTGTTTTTCCGGCGTTTCCTGTAGGGGTAGTGCCTGGCCGTGTACAGGCGGCAAATAGAATGCTCCCCAACGCTAATACAACAATTGACATTGTTAGAAATCCTAATCGCTTTGTACTCATGACGTTAATTCCTCTCATACGATTTTTCTGCTGTTCATCTTCTTATGGCAACAACAGTCTCCCACGTTTCCCTGGGCGCTCTGCACATGTGCCACAATCTTCTATTTTAATGCAAATACCCAGGTGCCGATTGTGCACAGAGCGTTTGTTTTGGGATGAATGCAAGTCTATACAATATTCTATTCCATATCATAGAGCGGGGTGCAAGTCCTGGGAAATAGGGCAACTACCTGAGATTTTATCGGATGACACCTGATAGCGCACTTTGTTGATGGAAAAAGAGTTAGTGGCGATACTTCCCTTTTTGAAGTGATGTGTTGACTTGACTTTTTTGATATACTATGATACACTTGATTATGTTCCAAACAAAAGGAACATACCAGGGAAGCAAAGAAACCCTGGCACAGGGCGACTGCCCTGCATTGGTAAAATCCGAAAGGAGACCTTATGAAGCCAATGAAGAAACCAGTACGCCTCTTAGGGATGGTATTTCAGATTGACAAGTAGAGCCCGTGCAGGCGGGCATCCGAGCCTCTGAGCGTCTGACCATTTCCTGATTTATCCGCGTCTATCTCTTGTTTGCACAGAGTAGCCGGTACCAAACGACAGCTAATGTCGCAGGTTGGCGGGGGTAAGCAGAGGGATGTTGCTAAGGGCATAACAGCATTACAATGTCTATCTTGCCCGTATGTTTGCAATAAATCTCGGTTGACGTGACACGGGAGTTGTGCAGAAAAGAAACACACAAGGACTAGATAACAAGAGTATCTAGTCCTTGCTGGCATTACAAGATCTTTTTTTCCCCCCTCTATTCTAATCACCCAGTGATAATATCGCCATGAAAGCTTCCTGTGGAATTTCCACGTTACCCACCATTTTCATGCGCTTCTTTCCCTCTTTTTGCTTCTCCAGCAATTTACGTTTACGCGAAATGTCACCGCCGTAACATTTGGCCAGCACGTCTTTGCGCAACGCTTTGACCGATTCGCGAGCAATAATGCGTGAGCGTTCTTCCCTGGGCATAGGCCTTGTCCCGGTGGAGAATCAGTGATAGCGCATCCACTGGATAACCATTGACGAGAATGTCCAACTTCACCAGGTCCGCTTCCTGATAGCCGCCAAAGCTGTAGTCGAGCGACGCGTATCCTTGTGTGCGCGACTTGAGCTGGTCGTAAAAATCGACAATCAGCTCTTGCAGCGGCATGATATACATCAATAAGACGCGCTCAGGTTCGATATACTTCATCTCTTTGAAGATGCCGCGCCGCGAGGTAACAAGGTCCATAATCGTTCCGATATAGCGTGAAGGCGTGAAAATGGATATATCCATCCAGGGTTCTTCGATCTTCTCGATATCTCCGGAGGCAGGAAAATCTGATGGATTATCCACTTTGACCAATGGCCCGTTCGTAGGTGTGACATAGTACTCTACACTTGGAGCGGTGGCCAGTATGTCCATGTCGTACTCCCGCTCCAGCCGTTCCTGGATAATTTCCATGTGTAGTAGGCCCAAAAAGCCGCAGCGAAAGCCAAAGCCTAACGCGTTTGAGGTTTCTGGCTCGTAAAAAAGGGAGGCATCGTTTAACTTCAGACGATCAAGTGCATCACGTAAAAGCGGATAGTCGCTTCCTTCAACTGGATAGATTCCCGCGAAAACCATCGGTTTGGCCGGTTTGTAGCCGGGTAGTGCCTCGACGTGACCAAGTGCGGTGGGAGTAGTCACTGTGTCACCTACACGGCAATCTTTCACATTTTTGAACCCAGTCGCGATATATCCAACCTCTCCCGCAGTGAGTATGCCTGCGGAGATCAGGCGCGGCTGGAAATAGCCCACTTCTAATATATCGGTTGTACTGCCAGCTGCCATCATTGACAGCCGTTCCCCTTCGTGCAACTGTCCATCAACGATGCGCACATAGGCGATGACACCCTTGTACGAATCATAGTGAGAATCGAAGACCAGGGCGCGTAGTGGCGCGGCAGGATTGCCCCTGGGAGGCGGAACTTGCATGATAATGGCTTCTAAAATCTCCTGCGTGCCGATACCTTCTTTGGCCGAAGCAAGAATACACTCGTCTTTCGGCAGTCCAATGACCTCCTCGACCTCTTGCAAGACGCGTTCAGGATCGGCGCTGGGCAGATCAATCTTATTGATAACAGGAATGATGCTCAGATCGGCTTCAAGTGCCAGGTACAGGTTAGCCAGCGTCTGTGCCTCAATGCCCTGCGTGGAGTCAATGACCAGTAATGCCCCTTCACAGGCGGCGAGGCTGCGCGACACTTCATAGGTGAAATCGACATGGCCGGGAGTATCTATCAGGTTCAATTCGTACTCTGCGCCATTGAGCGCCGTGTAGCGCATGCGCACCGCCTGGGCTTTGATGGTGATGCCCTTTTCACGCTCTAGATCCATCTGGTCTAGCGTCTGTTCCATCAATTCCCGCCTGGAGACAGTTCCCGTAAATTCTAACAGGCGATCTGCCAATGTTGACTTTCCATGATCAATGTGCGCGATAATACAGAAATTCCTAATATGTGCTTGATCGGTCATTCTTCAATAATTCCTCCACACAACACCTCATCACCCTCCTCACCGCCATAGAAGACGGCTGCTTGTCCAGGTGTAATCGAACGCTGTGGGCGTAAAAGTGTCACGTTCACACGATTCCTCTCCAGGGGAGTCACCAGCGCATGTTCCTCTCGTGCCTTATAGCGTATACGTGCGTTTGCCTCGAACGGCCTGGTTGGAATATCGCCGCTCACATAGTGCATTTTTCCAACAGTAAAGTTCGTTCTCTCTAACGCCGTTGCAGGGCCAACGATGAGCGCATTTTGAGCAGCATCGATCTTGAGTACGTGCAAGGGTTCGCGAGAGGTCAGGCCGAGACCTTTGCGCTGCCCGATGGTGTAGAAGGCGAGTCCGCGATGGCGACCCAAAGGTGTGCCAATTTGATCAAAGATTGGGCCTGGCCTTGGCAGTGAAATCAGCGGCTTTGCGCCGTAAGCTGTACCGTCTACGCCTGTGCTAATGGGTTCTCGTTCCGCTAGAGCACTGGCCCCATAGCGATCAATAAAACCACGATAATCGTTCTGTGCAACAAAACATATTTCCTGGCTCTCTGCCTTTGTCGCCACCGTCATGCCGCGTTCTGCTGCCATCGCTCGAACCTGTGATTTTGTGAACGAGCCGAGTGGAAAGCAAGCATGAGCGAGTTGGTGCTGGTTAAGCACATGCAGTACATATGATTGGTCCTTCTCAGCATCAATCCCGCGTCGTAACCTGCGCTTGCCTGTAATAGGATGGTCATCCACGCGCACATAATGGCCTGTTGCCAGGTAATCCGCATCAAGCGCGAGTGCCCGGTTAAGCATCACTGTGAAGCGAATATGGCGGTTGCATGTCAGGCAGGGGTTGGGTGTGCGGCCTGCCACGTACTCCTCGTAGAACATGTCCACGACTGTATTCTTAAACTCCTGCTCTACGTTAACCAGGTAAAACGGAATATCGAGCAAACGTGCGACACGTCTTGCGTCATCAACTGATTCTAGGGAGCAGCATTTATTTTGGACGACTCGCTCAACACCATCGTCTTCGATAACACCCGGTTCAGACCAGAGGCGCAACATGATCCCAATTACCTCGTGGCCTTGCTCTTGCAATAGTGCGGCGGCGACCGAACTATCCACGCCGCCGCTCATTGCGACGACTATTCTCGACATAATGCTCTGCTCCTGTATCTAACTTGCCAGGTAGAAAAAAGGACTAGCCTATGGTGTGGGCTAGTCTCTTCCTGTTCCACGCGCTGCAAACAAGCATATTATAGCATACCTGGAAAGAGTATGAATAGTGGCAGGTTGACCGCATGTGCTCTTGCGCTCTCTCAGGAGGCAGTGCGCCAGGAGTACTGCGGGCGATAGCCGAGCACGTTACGCGCTTTCTCGCTGGAAAGCAGCGACTCAAATTCCCCGATCTCGCCGCGCAGTGGGACGCCTGGGAAGACTTCTGCCAGCAGTTCGCGGCTGGGACGATTCATAACCGTATCCGCCGCCGCTATGATGAAGACCTCAGCTCCGGTGGTATCCGCCTCCAGCGCGAGCCGACAGCTCTGACCGACATCACGGGCGTCAACGTACCCCCACAGGTTCCACTTCCGAAGAGTGGGATCCTTGGAGAACGAAGGAAAGCGCTCATAGTCCTGTGGCAGCATCACGTTGGAGAAGCGCAACCCTACAAAGGGGATACCACTCCAGCGATTGAATTGGCGTGCCATTTCTTCAGAGATGACCTTGGAGAGCGCATAGCTGGATTCAGGATAGAGCGGATGGCCTTCATCGATGGGCGCATAAGCCGGCTTCACACGGTCAAACGGTAAGCCTAGCGTCGTTTCGCTCGACGCCCATACCACTTTTTGTAACCCAAGTGAGACCGCCGCGCTGAAAACGTTATACGTGGTCAGGGTATTGTGACGGAAGATCGACTCTGGTGGCTGGAGATCAGGGGCCGGTATGGCGCCCATGTGGATGACTGCACCGGCTCCCTGGAGTACTTCAAAGACCTGCCCCAACTCCATCAGGTCCGTTTTGAGATAGGGGCACAGACGCTCGCGTGGTGGTAAGAGATCCACGTTCAAAACGTCATAATCACGCTCCACGAGTTCTTTGATCGTTGCGTGACCCGCCTTCCCACTACCTCCCGTGACGACAATTTTTTTCATGGCGATTGCTCCTGTAGTCGTACTATCTCGTACTAGAGAAAATAGATATTTCTGCTCCAGGGCTGTAGTGAAACAGGTAAATTATGACATGCTTATCCAACATTGACCTTTATTGTCATATAATAATACAAGATTACCATATTGATGAACGAGAGACGATAGCCAGCCTGGAAAATGAAAGTTTCTGCACATTTCGTAGAGAGGAAGCCGATGGACCAGCAAGAGGAGAAGTGTATGTGTGAGGCACCAGGTTGTTCTCAGCCCGGCACAATTTGTCCGTCTTGTCTGCAGTGCTTCTGCTTTCATCACCTGCAACGTTCTTCTTGCGAGGACTGCAACAGGATCGTATCTCATCGGTCCTTCGAGCATCAACTTGGTCGGCTCGTGAGCATTGGCTTCAGTGTGCTGCTCTGTGGTCTTCTCTTCCTTCTCTTGCCCCGCGATTCGGATGGGATCGTCTTTCAACTGGCCATCACGCTTTTAGTGGTTGGTGCTTTGCTCCTCTGGTTCGGCTTTCTCGCACGTACTTGATGCTCCGTCGCTTTTTGCACCTTTTGAGCGCTTCTTTGTTACAGTAGTCCTTCCTCAAGTCCAGTCCTTCACGCGATATTTTCACTGTATTCCGCCTATGCTATAATGAGTTCCTGATCGCCAGTATCTTCCTGCGCGACCCCAATACGATGACCATTCCGGTGGGTATCCAGATGTTCATGCAGCAGTATTCAACGGACTGGGGAAGCTTGATGGCGGCGGCCAGCCTGGCGTCTATTCCTACCATTATCTTCTTCCTGTTCATACAGAAATACATGGTGCAGGGGGTGGTCGCAGGAGCGGTCAAAGGCTAGGGGATGCGAAAATCGTAAAGCGCATACGTAACACCTCTAAGTGAGAAAGCAGCATTGACAATGACGAAGATCAAAGTAGGACTGGTCGGGTTAGGCGAAATCGCCCAGATCGTCCACCTGCCCATTCTGCAGGAATACTCAGATAAGTTTGAGATTACGGCCATCTGTGATATCTCGCAGGAATTGCTCAGCGCCCTGGGAGAACGCTATAACGTGCCTGCCGAACACCGCTATACCGACTATACCGATATGGCCGGACAAAGCGATCTCGACGCGGTCTTCGTGTTGAATAGCGATGAATATCACACCGATACTGCCCTGGCCGCCATTCAACATGGCAAGCATGTCCTGATTGAGAAACCCATGTGCCTGACACGCCAGGATGCCGAGGCGATCATCAAAGCTCGCGACGAGGCAGGAGTCCAGGTCATGGTAGGTTACATGCGCCGCTATGCTCCCGCCTTTGTCGAGGCTGCGGAGCACATCCATGCGCTTGAGAAGATCAATTATGCCAGGGTACGCGACATTATTGGTCAGAACACCCAATTTGTGGAGCAATCCAGTGTCGTGTTGCGTCCAGGAGATATTCCACCAGAGGCGATGCAAGATCGTGCTGAGCGTGCCAGCCGACTGGTCAAGGAAGCGATCGGCGGTGCTCCCCCGCAGTTGGTGGGTACCTATCGCCTGCTCTGTGGATTGAGCAGCCATGATCTCTCAGCCATGCGCGAATTGCTCGGTATGCCCAGGAGGGTCATTGCAGCACGGCAGTGGGGCAGCTTCCTGACCGCGCTCTTTGAGTATGAGAACTTCACGGTCAGCTTTGAAACCGGCATCGATCACAATCGTCGCTTCGATGCCCATCTCACCGTCTATAGTGAGACCAAAGAGATCCGTGTCCAATATGACACCCCCTACATTCGCCAGCTGCCCACGCGGCTCTTTATCAATGAAACGCAGGGCGAGGCCTTTGAAGAGCGCGAGCTTCGACCGACCTTCACCGATGCGTACACTGTAGAACTGCTCCACTTCCATGAGGTCGTCAGCCAGAACTTGCAACCCAAGACGACAGCTGAGGATTTCCTGAACGATCTTGATCTCTTTGAGATGATTATCGACGCACTACGCGAATAACGTGGCTTGCCCGCTCTCCCAAGTGGCCCCTTCGGCCTCTCAGGAGGCGGCATGAAAAAACCTCGCTGTGAAAGAGTGATCGCCTTCGGGAGCAGGGAGTGTCTCCCACGAGTGCTGCTGATTCGCGGGCAGACCCTTGCCTCCTGGAGGCGATCACACAGGTACATTCACTCTGGGAGAAGACGTGAGTAGTTCGTTCTGCAGAGCAGAGAGAAGTCCGAAATGGAAACGAGAAAGGGAAAGCAAGTATGGATCACAAACCCCTCAACATTGCGGTCGTCGGCTGTGGCAATATCGCCGAAGCCTACGGAAAAACATTGCGGCCCTATTCACAACTGAAATTGCTGGGAGCCACATCTCGTACGCTCAAACGCGCCGAGGACTTTGTTGCCATCTTTGGGGGCAAGGTGTATCCCTCCCTCGACGCGATTTTAGCGGATGATGAAGTCGAGCTGGTCATCAATCTGACCATTCACCATGCGCACGTTGACGTGATTACACAGTGTCTGAATGCAGGCAAGCACGTCTACAGCGAAAAGCCCATTGCGCTCACGTCAGAAGAAGCCTGGAAGTTGGTCGCACTGGCAGAGGAAAAAGGCCGCTATTTTGGGTGTGCTCCTATCACGATGCTGGGTGAAGGGCAGCAGACCGCATGGAAAGCTATTCGCGATGATCTGCTTGGCACAGTGCGTGTGGCCTACGCGGAGGTCAACTGGGGGCGCATCGAGTCCTGGCACCCTGCACCTGACCCTTTTTACGAGGTCGGTCCGCTCTTCGATGTCGCGGTCTATCCGCTGACCATTCTGACGACGATCTTCGGTCCTGCACGTAGTGTGACCGCCTTTGGGAAGGTCCTCTACCCTGATCGGGTCACGCAAGAAGGAGTTCCTTTCCACATTACGACGCCCGATTTCTCCATCGCGGCGATCGAATTTGCCAATGGAGCGGTGGCACGCTTGACGACCAACTTCTATGTGAGCTTTCAGAGCAAGCAACGGGGGATTGAGTTCCATGGTGACAAAGGCTCGCTGTTTTTGAGCAATTGGCATGACTTTAATGGCACGGTGGAGTATGCGGATTTTGGCGGCATATACGAACCGCTTCCTTATGTGAAAGAACCCTATGCTGGCAATACTGCAGAAGACCCTCATGCTGGTGTAGAATGGAGTCGCGGTGTGTTGGATATGGCCGAGGCCATGCAAGAAAATCGCCCGCAACGGATCACCGGTGCGCAAGCCGCGCATGTCGTAGATATCGTCTGTGGCATTGAGACGGCGTTTCGCGAAGGGCGTCGGGTGCAGATCACCTCGGAGTTTCCACAGCCGGCCCCCATGGATTGGGCTAAATAGCCGAAAGGAGTAAAGAAACTATGCCTGATGTAGAAGAACTGCTTGGTCAGATGACCCTCCAGGAAAAAGTCGCGCTGCTTGCTGGCACGCATGACTGGTATACGGTCCCGGTAGAGCGACTGGGTATCCCCTCCTTAAAAATGACCGACGGCCCCAATGGAGCCCGTGGAGCGGGAGGTATCACGGGCGGTGTGAAGGCTGCCTGCTTCCCGGCAGAGATTTCACTTGCCTCGACATGGAACATCGACCTGCTTGAACGGGTTGGGCAGGCATTGGCGCGGGAAGCGCACATGAAGGGTGCTCCTGGCACCCACAGTCAACATCCAGCGTTCCCCACTCGGTGGACGCAATTTTGAATGTTTCTCCGAAGACCCCTACCTGTCTGCTCGCCTGGCCGTGGCCTACATCACTGGTCTACAACAGGAAGGGGTGGGTGCCTCGATCAAGCATTATGTCTGTAACGACGAAGAGTTCGAGCGCTTCAGCATCAGTTCCGAGGTGCGCGAACGGGCGCTGCGCGAAATGTATTTGCTGCCCTTCCGCGCCGCTGTACGCGAGACCCAGCCGTGGACTATCATGGCCGCCTATAACCTGGTGAACGGCATTTCCGCCTCGGAAAACTCCTATTTATACTCACGAATATCGATATACCTGTACCTGGCATGGATCAGGTGATGGTCAACAACCATCAGGGAGGGTATCTTGCAGGGCAATATCTGCTCCGTCTGAATCACCGGCGTATAGGATGCATCACCTTCTCTCAACCTCTTTCTTACGTAACATCTCGAATTGTCGGCTTTCGACAGGCGCTGTCTGAGGCCGGGATCGAACTCACCACGGAGGACTTTGCTATCGGGAACGGACGCTATGATAGCGGTTATCAGGCCATGCAAGAACTCCTCCAACGTCGCTCCGATCTTACTGCCGTCTTCGTCTTTAATGATTTGATGGCTCTTGGTGCGATGAACGCGCTTCATAAACAGGGAATTCGAGTGCCCGAAGACCTCTCCATTATTGGATATGACGATATCTTCTACGCTTCCGCATTTCAACCCGCCCTCACTACGATAGCGCAACCTATTGCTACTATGGGACAGACATGTATCGCCTTATTACTCGAACGTATTCAACAGCCCGACAAGCAGTCTACGCAAATCACGCTGCCAGTCGAGTTGATTGAACGTTCCAGTTGCCGACCTTTGCTGGTGCATAACGGTATGGTGGAAAGCCGTTCCTTTTCTTGAATGTGAACTCGATTCAGTTACCCTCTCGACTGATATTGTTCCTTCGTGTATAATGACCTCAATATATGTACATTTTTTCGGGCAAGGAGTGATGAAGGATGCCAAAGAAGACTACGTCCACGCGGGGTGGAGCACAGCGTAATAGGCCAAAAGTACAGAAAAATATTGAATTGGTGCGTCAAGTCCCGGCTGAACAGGAGCTTGAGGACACCAGTAATGCTGAACCTGCTGCCGCCAGCGTAACGGCTGTCGCAGCCCCTGCTGAAGACAGGCAAAGTACAGCCAAACGTAGCGAGACAAAGCAGAGTGAGGCGAAAGACACGACTGCTACCACTGTAGCCTCCCCAAAGGGGAGCGCCGCTGCCCGAGTAGCCTCTCGTCGCCAGGCAACGCAAAAAGCTCAGCAGCGGGCCGCTGCTACCCTGGTCACCGCAGAACACTACGCCTATGTGCGTCAGGATTTAAGGCTAATCGCCATACTGGCTACCATTATGTTTAGTGCTCTTATCATCTTGAGCTTCGTACCGGGCATTGGCCGTTAGCAATACAAGAGAAGAAGCACTGGTCTGTTTCGTTTCAGTTTCCAGTGCTTCTTTTTATTGTTTCGGGTGGCTTGTATAGAGGCCGGATAGCCCTCAACGCCATGAATGCGTTGACCAGCTCAGTGTACGAGTGGGCTGGTACCTAACCCTGCTGGAATCCCATGCCGATGGGCCGCGGGAATAGTGACGCCCAATACTCGCTGCATAGCCATAGTATGGCTGCAGTCGCCCCAGTCTTGAAAGAAACGGCAGGTACATATCCACTCACCATTATCAAAAATGGTCGTGTGTATATCATTTTCGCCCCGGAACGTTGCTTCAAAGCGAGTAAATTGTATTCGCTCTGGTTCTTCCGCGTAACGCTTGGCTTTTGCGATCTTACTGATCATACTTGAGTTCATGATCGGTACTCTCCTTTATATGTTGCAACCACTCCGTGTCCACATCTTCGTTCAATTGCACTCTCTATACATTTATAGAGGCGTATCTTTTTATGTCGCGCACCTGGTTTGTGTGTTTCAAACTCCTCTCATCCAGCACAAAGGCAAGATGTTCCATTCAAAAAGGTAGTGTTCTTACCTCCTTCCTCTCTGCAAGATACCTTGCTTAGACCTCTTGCAATACTTGTCTAATCTCCTGACTAGACTCGATGGCCATCGACAATGAATGAAAACTAATCGATGATCCCGGCATCCAGTGCGCATAAAAAATAAATTGTGCGAAATAAAAAACACCAGGGCAAAATTCCCCCAGTGTGTATGTTATGTGCCACCGCGTGTCATCACCGCTTCTTTCAGTGATGTAACCTGTGATGCCAATGAGACTGAATCCATGTTTATATAAATCATCCTCACCCGGCGAGAAAAGAGCCGAATGTAATGCCCACATGACCAACACCAGGAAATATAGGCTGAACGTGCAAACTTGGAAATCTCCTTGTAATTGGATTGATTATACCATACGAAAAGAGGATTGTCCATCCCAAAATCTGACAAAAATGGCCATTATGCTGTTGAGCAGGGGGTTGATTTTCTTTTGTGAACATTTTGTGATAGAGAGTCTCTCTACATTGTGCCGTCTCAAACGAAGGTCATCTGACACGAGATGCTTCGCTGCGCTCAGCATGACAGTGCGGTCTCGAAATTGTGCCGTCTCAAACGAAGGTCATCTGACCCCTCTTAAACTGTACAATAAGGTGTGGCCTGCTTCACGATGACAATATTGCCCTGTTCACTGCATTCCAGCGACAAAAACTCTATACTATGGTAAATAAATCCTGTTATACTATGGATACTCAATAGTGGAAGAGTTTCCGCCGCTGAAGCTTTTGCCTATGAACTCGATTTGGAGGTGTTTGTGAATCATAAAGTTACCATTACCAATTGGTTCCCTCTTCAGTTGGCCTTAGGTATCGCCATCATTGCCTTCCTGGTCAGTGCGTGTTCGCTGCCGGGAGCACAATCAGCCACGCCTTCGAAGACCACGGGAACCTCGGGACTAACGCCTACTCCAACCTCAAAAAAAACTACTCATCCAGTGGCAGGTCAACCATCTGGCACTGGAAAACTTCCCAATGGCACACCATTACCGCAGAATGAAGTCAAACCGCTGGCCTTTACTCTCGTTTACAATGATGCGGCAATGGAGCAGGATGTTGCACAAATGTATAAGCCTGGCTCTGCCACGTTCCACCAGTATCTGACTCCAGATCAGATTGTGCAACGCTATGCTCTTTCGGATGCGCAACAGCGGCAGGCAATAGACTGGTTGACACAGCATGGTTATACCGTTGATTCAACCGATGCTCTGCACACCTCGATCAAAGTCCATGCTACGGTCGCTACGATCGAACGAACCCTGAATATCAAACTCAATGCATATACGATTAATGGCTACCAGTTCTTTTTGCAGGAGGGTGAACCGAAGCTTCCAGAGCCTGTTTCCTCGCTGGTCTCTTCGGTTATTGGCCTGGATAACTTTGCTCTCCCTCAATTCCAACCGCCGTTTGGTTTTGCCACACGAGATGCCACATCTCTTTCCAGCGATTGTAGCAAGTACGGAGCAAAACAGACGCTTACTCGCAACAAACTTGCGGCGGCATATCAGGTGAATCAGCTTTATCAGCAGGGGTACCAGGGGCAGGGCATGTCCATCGGCGTGGCCGAGTTTGGTGATACCTACAATCCCCAGGACCTTGCAAGCTATGCTGCTTGTGTAGGTATCGCTGCGCCGAATGTTCAGAATATTGATGTTGACGGCCACCTCGCAGCCGGTTCGGGGCAGGGCGAGGCGATCATGGATCTTGAACTTATTGCAGGACTCGCTCCAAAGGCGCAGATCCTCGATTATCAGACCGATGGCAAGAGTACCTCCTTTGCCCAGTCGATGGTTGATGTCTTTAACCGCGTCGCAACTGACCACAAAGTGCAGGTGTTAAGCGTCAGCTATGGGACCTTTGAAAGCGCATTCAGCAGCACTGAACTGGCAGCCGTCAACAGGAGTCTCCGCAGCCTGTCTGCCGAGGGCATTTCGGTCTTCATCAGTAGCGGTGATTGTGGAGCCTATTCGCAACGTCTGCCACATATCGCTGTAGTGTCCTTTCCCGCCAGCGCTGTCTATGCTATCGCTGTCGGCGGCACACACTTGCAGGTAAATGATAGTAATGTGCGCACCAGTGAGACGGCCTGGGGGCCTGGAGACGATTTACCACTCTGTTCCAACAATTGGGGGAGTGGTGGTGGGGTAAGCGAGAACCCTGATTTTAAGCGCCCGTCCTGGCAGGTAGGCCCAGGAACAACTACCCAGTATGATGGTTCATTGTCGCATGTCTTCATCAGACCCCTGGATTTTGCTGCAACGGTCGTAGCGCCTAACGGGTTGCGCCAGGTGCCAGATGTTGCCGCGGCCGCCTATCCCAATATCGCTGTATACTACAAGGGCGCCTGGGTTGCTTCTGGTGGTACCAGTGCTGCGGCTCCCATCTGGGCTGCTGGCGCATTGCTCATCGACCAGGCATTACAGCAAAAGGGGAAGCCTGCCTTGGGAGGAGTACCCGAGTTCTATAACCTGGCGAATCATCCTGGTAACTTCCATCCCTATACCAATATCACTGCTGATGATAGCACGGTCAGCGATCTGCTCTTCTATAAAGCTACAAAGGGCTGGAGCTACGCCACAGGTTGGGGTTCTCCGAACTTTAACAACGTCTTGCAACTTGAGCTGAACCAGTAGGTGGGTATGTATGAGACAAATTTGCAGTGAGCTGGTGATCGGCTCACTGCAAGTTTGTCTCATGCTCAGAATCTTCTATAGTGCCAGCAATTGCTCCATCTCGCCTATCATCTCCTGGTACAGGCTGCTTACCTGGTCGGCGACACTTTTCCAGCTAAAATGTCGCACAGACGGTCGGGCTGCCAGGCGCATCCGCTCCAACAATACTCGATCTTGTAAGAGCGTATCCAATCGCTCGGCGAAAAAGCCGGGACAACGCGGCACTAAGTATCCCGTTTCACCGTGTCTCACGATGGTTGTTAGCCCCCCTGCTCGGGTTGCCACTACTGGCGTACCACAGGCTAGCGACTCAACCGCCACCAGGCCAAAGCTTTCATGGTAGGAAGGCATGACAGTCACATCGGCAGCGTTGTACACTGCAGGCAGTTCTCGTTGCGGCCGCGCTCCTAAAAAATGGACTCGTTCGCTGATATCAAGGTCGAACGACAGCGACTTGAGTTGTTCTAGCTCGTTATCGCCTTCAAGTTTTCCCCCTACGATTACGACCTGTGCCTCTTCTTCCATCATAGCGGCGGCCCGCAGCAACAAATCTGGTCCCTTAAATGGATCGAGTCGCCCTACAAAGAGCAAAACAGGTTGAGAGGGTGGGAGACCAAGTGTATTTCTTGCTTCTAGTTTGTTTTGCGGCACAAAAAGCCTGAGATCGACGCCGCATGGAATGACCTCTACCTGGCTTGAGGTAGCGCCACAATAGCGGATAAGCTGCATGCGCTCGTCGGCGGTTGCAGCAATGATGCGGTCAGCCTGTTTTATTAACTGCTGCTCCATCTCAAGGCGCAATGCGGGTTCCTTCTCCTTTGGATTTGCCAACTGCTTCAGGCGTGCTAGCGTGTGAAACATGGTGACATGGGGAACTGCCCAGCGCTGTGCGAGCTGCATAGCGGCTACTCCAGAGAGCCAGTAGTGGCTGTGCAGGACATCATATTGTCTTACTTTGCTTCGTCTGAATGTTTCGATGTTGTGGATAAATTCCGGCAGATACTGGTAAAGCTCGTTTTTGTGGATGGGGGTTATTGGCCCAGCTTTTATATGAATAACGCGCACATTTGTGCTAAGCTGAACGATGCGAGGGCTGTGTTCATTTGTCCAACGGGTAAAGATATCGACTGTCGTTTGGCGATGACCTAGCTTACTTGCAAGTTCGCGCATATACACATTCATGCCGCCAGCATCCTTTGTGCTCCCCGGGTTATCAAGCGGGGACGTGTGGACACTGAGCATGGCAACAGAATAACTCATAGCCAGTGTGCTCCTCTTCTATTGTTATGGACGTTCATTACAGATACGCGGCCAGCGCCCTTCGTTTGCTTCTTGCTTACGTATGAGCATCTGAAAACTCCTTTCTTTATCTGATCATTAGTTGGAACAAATGGAATGGCTTATCTATTTCAAGGGAGGTTGTTCTTTTCACATTGCCGCACTTCGTCAATAGCATCGTACATTTGACTGTGATCAACTCCATGCCCCTGTGACACCTGACGTAAACAGTCAATGCGCAGTTTGAGGGCAGGGGCAAATTGGTTTGCCGCTATTCCGGCCCATTTCGCCAGGTCGTCTAAAATTGGCTGGTCCGCGTGCTCAAAGGTATCGTCAAACTCATTCCAGAGAGAAAGCGGAATAGGTACAATCTCATCAGGATGTTTGGGATCGGCGTCGGGCTGTAAAACATACGTGGTAAACCAGCGGCGACGCAGGGGATACACGTGTCCCACCAGGCCAATATTGACAACCAGGCCTAAGCGGCGCACATCTTCTGCTCTGAGATGCAGGTCGTGATGGTACAAGGAGATGACATCCTGAACAGTGTCTGCATGAACGCTTGTGGCGATATGATAACCTTGCGCTGGTAGCGTCAAATAGCGACGCGCTACTCTACCCCACATGTAGATTGGCAGATGGTCGCTTACTTCGTTACACAATGCATAGGTCGTGGCAGGATTGATATTGGGTATGCGAGTAAAGGCAAAATTTTCATACATACCCGACATATAGGCCAGCGCCGTTCCTTCTGGGAGAAACTGGAGTAGAGCATTCAGTGTCGTGGTTTTGCCCACACCTGGCTGGGGATCGGTCGGCCCTGATACTGTCAGTGAGGTCCCATGTTCCAGCAATAACCAGGTCAGTGCAACTGTTTCTACATCAACACTTTCCATGGCTATGATCTGTGCAATGGAGAGTTGTCGCCTGGATTCATAATGCCAATAATAGCGTTCCATGGGATCTCGTGGATCAAACATACTAGCACTCCCTTCGGTACGCAATCTATAGAATTTCGTTCTCTTCTACTTTTTCTGTTCGTTGTTTTCGTTTAAGGAAGTATCTTCCTTATCTTTCTTTGCTTCTACTATTGCAGGTTTGAGCCATCCTGGGTGCGGGCTCCAACCAACGGCAATGACCCGCGTGTGCTGGAGTTGCTCACTATCAATTTCGACGAGGCTTACAGAGGCATTATCAATGAAAAGTTTGCCTGCCTTGCCAGCCTCCAGACCTGTGTAATGTGCCACAAGCAATTTAACGACATCGGCATGAGCTACAAATACCGGGTAGGCCCCAATGGAATCCTTTGTGCACCAGTGTTCAACTGCTTTCAGGGCTCGCTGCTGTACCTGGGGAAACGTCTCGATACCTTCAGGAGCAACTGATGGATCCTGGACGTAGGCTTTCCAATCGGGATCGATTTTAGCAAGTTCGTCAAACTTTTGTCCCGCCCAGCGGCCAACATTGGTGTCCATCAAATTCGGCTCAAGCTGTATAGTAAGATCTCTCCCCTGATTGATAATTTCTGCGGTATCGCGTGCTCGTTCCAGTGGACTAGTAATAATGGCACTGATCGGAATAAGAGCCAGGGCATTCGCGAGGCGCGCTGCTTGCTCTCTTCCTTTATCATTCAACTCAATCCCTGGTAATTGCCCAGGGAGTATGTGATCAGCATTCCAGGTTGTCTGCCCATGTCGAATAAGAAGCAGGGTTTGTTTCATTCCAGTATGCGTGCTTTCCGTTATATGTAATTGCTGGAGCCAGAGTTGTATTCGCCAGCGCCAGAAGCGCCTGCCCACGTGCAAGCATATCCACAATACCTGTATCCAGCTATATCCATTGCTGATAAGTTTTTTCAGGTGACCTCTCATGAATATCAACAACGTCTTATGTCTTTATTTGACGCGACACAGGTTGCCCGTAAAGCCCTTCTCTTATATTTGAGGGGATATCAAAGAGTGTCCGACCAAACAATGTGCTTTTTATTGTATCAGGGGAAATGGAAATGGTGCAAATAGGCCAGATGTACTGTGTCCCCGGCAGTGTTGTGAGATCAGGACACGATAAAGCTGATCCACATAATGGCTCTAATACAGAGGAACTTTTGGCCCAAGTGTTACGAGCTTCCTCAAGGGAAGTTCCTTTCCCTGGGGCACTTCCGGAGGCCGCCGGTGGATGGCTTATGCGGGAGCGGCTTGGGCCGACTCCTTCCTCCGCCAGGCGACGATGAGCAGCCAGATGATCGACGCAAAGAGAAAGACTGGGGCTGCATATGATGGCACCTCACCGATGGGCGCGAAGCCCTCGGCACCGATCACCCAGCCCAGTACGAGCGAGGCCAGGCCCGACAATCCCATCAGGTAGCCGACCGGCCTGGGGACTCTTGCCGTCCACACGATCACGATCGCGAACAGCACCAGCGCGAGACCCAACATGAAGTCCTGATAGCTTGTTGTCCCCCACTCCAGCCACCGGAGGGCTTCCGCACTGGCAAAGCGTGCTGCCTGCTCCGCTGCTGGTGCGCTTACCCACGCATCCACCGCCTGCTTGAGGGCCACCCCGTCCACGGCAAATCGGACGCCGGCCAGCGCCAGTGCCACCCCTGCCGCAATGGCCCCGAAGAACCCCAGCCAGCGCGGTGTTCCCTCCGAGACGTTGAGCGCGAAGAACAGGACCAGCAGTCCCGCAATGATGACCGCCGTCCCGACGAACTGCCCGAGGTGGATAGCGGCCCAGCTCGAGCTATTCGCGTACGCGGTAAACGCGGCTTGGTGGTCATTGGCACCTGGCGGGTGCAGGGGAATCGTTACGCCGAAGACCACTAAACCGATGAACAGCAGCGTCGCTGACAGACGAAGCAACTTGTGATTAGCCATAATGAACCTCCTGTGTGTCTCCTGAGGTGTGCTCTCAGGAGATGTCATCTGCAACAAATGAGAGCCATGCTTTTGTATGCGCTTTGCTGGCGGGTATCCCTCCTTTCTTGCCGAAGCCTCCACGAGAACAGCGGGAGGAGCTGATCAGTTACTCGCGGCTCTTTCCTGCCTGCCCGGCTGCCTGGCGAATGGCAGAGAGCAGCCTATCGGTTCCTCCACGCTTCTCCACAAACGCGACCGCTCCGGCGGCCTGTGCCCGTCCTCGTGTCTGTACGTCGTCATGGATGCTCAGGATCACGACGGCGCTCTGCGGGACAATCGTCCGCAGGGCTGCGGTGGCCTCGATGCCATCCATCCCCGGCATCTCGATATCCATCAGCACCACGTCGGGCGTGAGGGTCTGCGCGAGCGTCAGCGCCTCTCTGCCGGTGCTGGCTTCTCCAACGACCTGCAGATCCGGCTCCAGGTGGAAGCGCACACACAATCCGCGCCGCACGACGGCTTGATCATCGACAAGCAACACGCGAATCATCAGTACCTCGTCTGCTAGTCTCTGCGCGTTTCTGACTTTCCCAGAAGCAAAACAGCTATGTGCTACAATACGAAGCAGAACCGTTCACTTGCTGGCTGTGACATCGATCAATGATCAGATCAGCTTTGAGGTACAAGTCCCAGTCACTGCTTCTTTCTAGAGCAAGTATAGTTTCCGGCAACCCGGTAACGCATCTGGCAAACGATGGATTTCTTCTCATACTTTGGTAGGGGTGAGCACCGCTATGAAAAGGGGGTGGTACATGACCATTCGTATTCTGCTCGTCGATGATCACAGCGTCGTGCGCCAGGGACTGCGCCTGTTCCTGAAATATGATCCCGAACTGGAGGTGGTGGGCGAAGCGTCGGACGGCGCGGAGGCGCTGCGCCAGGCGCGAGAACTCAAGCCGGACGTGGTGTTGATGGACCTGCTGATGCCGGTGATGGACGGTATCGCCGCCACCGCCGCCATCCGGCGCGAACTGCCCGATACCGAGGTGCTGGCCCTCACCAGCGTCTTAGAGGATGCCTCGGTGGTGGGAGCGGTGCGCGCGGGGGCGATCGGCTACCTGCTCAAAGATACGCAGGCAGAGGCGCTGTGCCAGGCCATCAAAGCGGCGGCAGCCGGGCAAGTACAGTTGACGCCCAGAGCGGCGGCGCGCTTGATGCAGGCGGTGAGTATTCCTGAAAGCCCCGAAGCGCTGACCAAACGCGAGACCGAGGTGCTGCGTCTGCTCGCCCAGGGCCAATCTAACAAACAAATCGCTTACCGCCTGCACAATACCGAGCGGACCATCAAGTCACATGTCAGTAGAATCCTCTCCAAATTGGGCGTGCAGAGCCGCACCCAGGCCACACTCTTTGCCATCCGCACCGGCCTGGTCTCGCTCGATTCAGCAGAGAAGGCAGAATGAGGATACCTCTCGTCAAGCAAGAAACAAGGGCAAGGTATGAACGCGACCATTGAGGATACCCTCCTGGACCTCTTCCACCAGATCATCGAAGACCCTGATCGGATACCTGCCGTGCCAACCGAGGTCTGGCCGGAAGATGCAGGGCAACGGCGCCTGCTCACCAGCTTTCGCGCCGCGCTAGAACGACTCCAGCAGCGCCAGCAGGACAGGCTTGATACCCAGGGACGCTTCTGGCTGGCGGTGCAAGGCGCCAACGATGGGTTGTGGGACCGGCATATCTCCTCCGACGAATACCATCTCTCGACGCGGTGGAAAAGCATGCTGGGATATGAGGAACATGAGATCGCTGATAATGTCGAAGAGTGGCGCAAACGCATACACCCCGATGATATCGATCGGACGTTAGCGGCTGGCCGGGCCTACATCAATGGTGAGACAGACTCCTATGAAATCGAATACCGCCTGCGGCACAAGGATGGCACCTATCGTTGGATTCTCGCTCGTGGAGCTGCTCTACGCGACGCAAACGGCAAAGCGTACCGCCTGGCCGGGTCAAATACGGATATCACAGAGCGCAAACTGGCCGAGCAGCAATTGCGCGAGAGGGAAGAGCAATACCGCAGTATCTTTGAGGCCGCCAGCGATGCCATGTTCATCGCCGGCCTGGACGGCCGCATTGTCGAGGCGAACCCTGCGGCCTGCCAGATGTACGGCTACAGCCACCAGGAATTTATCGGCTTACCTACCACAGCTACTCTCCACCCCGATTATTACCATCTCATCGCAGAATCGCTCCGGATCATTCAGAGTGGGGGCCAGGTACCAAACCAATTAATCGCCCTACGCAAAGACGGCACTACGTTCCCTGTTGAGGCGCGCGGAACGGCATTCACCTACCTGGGCAAGCCTCATATCCTGGGAATAGCGCGCGATATCACCGAGCGCGTGCAGGCCCAACAACTGCTGGAGCGGCGCGTGGAGGAGCGTACGCGCGAGTTGTCTACCCTGCTGGAGGTCTCCCACAACGTGGCCTCGACGATTGAGCTGAAACCTTTGCTGGATCTGATCCTCGATCAACTTAAGGTTGTCGTAGATTCTACTGGCTCTGCCATCACTATCTTAGAGAATGAAGATCTGGTGCTCGTTGGCACACGCGAGCCCCAATCTGAAGAACACATCGTGCAGCGTCGTTTCCCGTTGAAGCAAATGGGACCTATTTGGGAGATACTCTGTCGCGGGGAGCCGGTCATCATTGACAACGTGCAAAATGAAACTTCCCTGGCTCAGGGCTACCGGGAGGCGGTTGGCGAACTCCTGGAGACAACCTTCCGTTACATTCGTTCGTGGGTAGCTGTTCCACTGAAGCTCAAAGATCATGTGATTGGCATGCTGAGTGCGAGCCATAGTCAACCAGACTACTACGGCGCTGGAGGAGCGGCAGAAGCTGGCGCGCGAGTTGCACGACTCAGTCTCCCAGGCGCTCTACGGCATCTCGCTGGGGACGCATGCTGCTCGTATTGCTCTCTCCCGCGATCCTGATCACGTGGCTGAGCCGCTCGACTACGTCCTCTCACTGGCCGAGGCCGGCCTTGCCGAAATGCGCGCGCTGATCTTCGAACTGCGCCCGGAATCGCTGGAGATGGAAGGGCTGGTCTCGGCGCTTACGAAGCAGGCGGCGGCGCTGCAAGCGAGATATGAGATAGCCGTCTCGACCGAGCTGTGCGACGAACCCGATCTACCGCTGCGTACCAAGCAGGAACTCTACCGCATCGCGCAAGAGGCCATGCACAACACCGTGAAGCATGCACGCGCGAGCGAGGTGGTGCTGAGCCTGGAACAGACTGCCGATGGTATTACGATGGAAGTGCGGGACGATGGCGTGGGATTTGATACAACTGCCTCGTTTCCGGGCCACCTGGGCTTGCACTCGATGCGCGAGCGCGTCGCCAACCTGGGCGGGACGTTCCAGATCGAGAGTACGCCGGGCGCTGGGGCGCGTATCTGCGTGTGCATCCCAGGTCGTGTATAAGCTCGCCATGCTCCTGGGCGTATGGCTTACCCAAAGCTTTTTTCTCACCCCTGGAGGCGCGAAAGAGGGCTTACCCATCTGATGGCTCAACCTCGATGGCATGGTGTGCAAGGTGAGCAGGGTTCATTTGTAGCGTGAATACATGTGCGAGAATCCAGTAGAGAACGCCGCCTACAATAAAACCCGTAAAAATGCTCATATCAGAGCCTCCAAACAGGTGTGACAGGGGACCTTGCAGCAAGGTAGAGTTCAGCCAGAGGGCGGAGGCGATCATACCGCCAATCATCGCGAGCAAGCCAGCCGGATTGATACCACCCTGGTACCAGTATGGTCCCCCGATGCGGGCGAGCAGGCCAGCCGCGTCGTACGTGTTCCGGCGCAACCAGGCATCGGTGAGATAGATGGCACACCAGGGAGCGAGAAATACAATGATCAACGACAGGAACTGGCCGTACAGCGTGTTGAAGTTGGCGTTGAAAATAGCAATGGCTGCCAGCACCGTGCAGATTACCATGTCGATGAGCGTTGCCTGCCAGCGCTTGAGGGAGAAACCGATCGTCTGCAAAGACAGGCCGGAGGAATACAGATTCAGCACGTTCGAAGATAAGAGGTTGAAGAAGATCAAGACCATATAGGGCACCAGGAACCACGCAGGGAGAGCGGAGGGCAGGCCGGAGATGGGATCGGATGCACCGGGTAACTTCGTTGCCACTGCTGCGCCCACGATCTGTAGGAGAGTAGCGGGGATCATGCCACCAAGCGATGCTGCCCAGATGATCGCGCCGGGTCGAGCTGTTCTGGGGAGATAGCGGGAATAATCGCTCCCGGTGTTTGCCCAGGAAATGCCGCCCGCCGACACAATTAAAGCAAAACCTAAGCTCACGGTGGCAAACGTCCCTGCCTGGCCACCGGTCAGCTGGGCTTTCCCCGCGAGCATCAAAGTAACGAGGAGAAAGAAGAAGACAAAGGCCCAGCTCATAATCTTCTGCACCACCATGATCGTTGCATGCCCCAGAGCCGGGATAGACAATTGCACTGCGGCCACGAACACAATAACTGCCACCTTGAACCAGGTGGTATCACCGATTGACCAGCCCACCACGTGAGTCAGGGTGAGAAGAGCAATAACCATCAGCGCTACCCCTGAACTGTCCCACCCAACCAGGGTCAGCCAGTTGAAGAAAGCAAGCAGGCGACCTCCATTGCGACCAAAGGCGGCACGGTTAATGGTGAAGGTTGCGGTCCCAGTACGAGGTCCCTGGATGCTCGTAAGGCCGAGGAGAAAAAAACCGGCGATATTGCCGAGCACAATAACGATCACACTTTGTAAGAAGTTCAATCCGAGCGAAATGAGCAGCGCCCCGTTGACGATAGAGAACACATTCGCATTAGAGGCAACCCAGACAAAGAAGAGGTCACGAGGCCTTCCATGGCGCTCACTCTCGGGTACCAGCTCTATGCCGCGTCGCTCAACTACACCAAACTGAGTATCGTGTGCTGTACTCATAGGTTCTTTCCCTTCTGCCTCAGTTCAGGCGGTATACCTCCCTGAATAGAAGCGTTTGGTATTGTTACTAGCGAGAACTGAAATGCCCTGGTCTTGCTCCTACGAGCATACCTCGCATTATTGTAAAATGTCAAACAGTTGAGATATAATGCTGAACGAGATGTTTTAGAAACGTGTCATGCTGTACAATCAGAGCAGTGATCAACGCACATGGCACAAAGGAGGGTTGTTATATGTATGTAAAAGCAATCTCGTGGATGGGAGTAAAGACGGAGAAATTCGATGAGTTGACGCGCTTCTTTCGGGAGGTGTTGAACTTGCCCGTCATGAGCGAAGAACGGGATTTCGTCGTCTTCCAACTACCCAACAAGGACCAGGTGGAAGTTTTTGGACCGAGCGGGCCTAACCAGGACTTTGTGCCCGATTCACCGGTCTGCGGTTTTCTGGTGGACGACATTGAACAGGCAAGGGACGAACTCATCCAGGCAGGCATCGAACTGGTTGGGCCGCTGCAAAGGGTGCCGGATGGCTATGCCTGGCAACACTTCCGCGGCCCCAATGGAACTTTGTACGAAGTAACGTATGATCCAGAACGTTCCTAGAGCTTCTTTACTATTGAAGGTTGTATTTAACATGCGCAGGTCAAGTCTAGCTCGGCGTCCCGCACATCTTCTGGAGTAACATCCACTCCTTCATACTCGATATCGTCGTGCTCTTCTAACGCCGCCATGATAATGCATTCAACATCCGCCAGACTATTGATACGCACCAATTCATTGCGCACCCTTTTGGCGCCGCGAAAATGGCCCAGGTACCAGCCCATGTGTTTGCGTAATTCGACAAAGTGGTCTTCCCCCTTGAGCTTCGCGTGGACGCGCGCATGTTCAAGGGCCATCAGCAGGCGCTCCTCGCGACTGGGTGCTGCCTCAGGTAAATCCTCCGGCGTTGGATTGATACCGTCCTTGAGCAGTTTTTTCAATTGCTCACGGTCGCGGAAGAGCCAGGGATTGCCAAAACTCGACCGGCCAATTAATACACCATGGACGCCTGAGGCACGAATGCGCTGCGCCGCCTGGTAGAGACTCTGTATGTCTCCGTTGCCAAAAATTAACGTATCGGTCTTGCGCACAATTTCAGCGGCAGCAGCAATCGCATCCCAATTAGCCTCACCCTTGTAGTGCTGAGCCAGCGTGCGCCCATGAATTGAGATAAGATGTGGCTCTAATTCCAACAGCTCTCGCACCCAATCAGTTATTACGATTGAATCGTAGCCCAGGCGTGTCTTGACAGAAACTGGAATGAGACGGCGTTCAATCTCCGGCTTATCACCCCAGACACGCACCCGCTCTTCGTTCATTTTGCGAATGCGCTTGATACGCTCAGGATCCATTGCCAGGTCTTCCAGGGTCTGACCATTCGCCCAGTCGCGCACGCCTTGTTGCGCTGCGCGAATAATAGCCTTCGCGGTGTCGGGCACGCGGATGAGGGCTGCGCCTCCTCCCCGGTTGGCTATTGTTCGGGCCGGGCAGCCCATATTTACATCGAGGCCGTCGAAGCCCAGTTCACAGACGACATGTGCTGCTTTGTAAAAGTATTCTGGTTTGCAGCCAAATATCTGTGCTACCACAGGCCGCTCTGCGGGCGTGTAGAGAAAATCTCGATAGATGCGGTCACTCCCACGCCATAGCCCTTCGACGTTGGTAAACTCTGTCAGCACCACGTCCGGACGTCCATAGAGGCCGTGCATAGTGCGGCAGGGCGCGTCGGTTACGCCGTCCATCGGCGCTAGTCCGATTATTGGTTTTTGTAGGTTTTCCCAGAATGATGAATATTTCATAGCGACTCTATGATACACTGCTTCGAGGGTAGCGGTCAATCCTGGTGGCTTGACTCGCGATAGTCGCGCTCTCCAGTTTGGGGGTTGTAGTATAGTTGCTCAAAGTC
>VBHI01000054.1 GCA_005881495.1 Chloroflexota bacterium | reverse complement strand
ACTGCCATCACCTCAGGGTTGACTTTGGGTAAGACGATTCGTAAACGCATGGCTCTGCCTCCTTTGGTTTCTCTCTCCTTTTCTATTTTATACCATTTTTACCGCTTTCCGAACAGTCACAGTTCTTCCCTTTACATCCGCTCCTGCGTAGTTTATTATATAGATAGTCCATCCAATAAAATATTGGATATACGGACTATACAATAATTTAAGAGAGGTGTCAAGTCCCTATGAGTCCTCGTTCAGCGGATTGTTAAACAACGTGGACATCCAGATCCTGAAGCACTCGACGAGATGGTCGATGTCCTCTACGCTCTGCTCAGCTTTGAGTATTTCGAGACCCTCGCTGGCCCCGCGCGTCGTCTTGAAGACGTTGTTCCTCTCGTATGCCGACTCGCACATGCTGCACTCGGCCTGGATAAAAAAGCATGACCACAGAAAATGGGTGATTGACCTTTTTCATTTCAAAGTCGCCTCATACCCTTTTTTCTTTGCGTAGTGGAGCACTCACCTGGTGCAGGAAGCGCAGGATTTCCCGGTAGGATTGTAACATACTGGTCTCGGCATAGGCGATGGCGTGCTCCTTGCAGAAGGCCCTGACGATAGGCTGCGCTTCTTTCAATTTATTTCTGGGCATGTTCGGGAACAGGTGGTGTTCGATCTGGTAGTTCAAACCACCGTACCAGAAGTCGGTAAAAGGATGGGCCTTGACATTGCGGGCCGTCAGCACCTGCTGGTGGAGAAAATCCAGCGGGCAGTCTCTGTCTACAACGAGCATCCCTTTATGGTTAGGCGCGACAACCGAACCCAGGTACAGGCCAAAAAGCGCCTGGTGGATGACCATGAACAGCACCGCCTGCCAGGCGTTCAGTTGCCAGAACAGCAAGCCAACGTAGATGACGTAGTGCAGGGTCAGGATGAGCGCCTCGGCGAGGGTATGCTTTGCTTTCTTCAGCCACAAGAAGTGGATACTCAAAATCAGGAATGTCACCGGAGCGAACATGTAGATTGGGAACTCAAAATAGGCCTGGTATTTCACCAGGAACCGCTTCACTCCCTGCGTCTGGCGTGCCTCTTCTTCCGTGAAAACGGTGAATGGTCTTACAATATCAGGGTCGCCATCGAGCTGGTTGGGATGGCCGTGATGCCCATTGTGCTTCTCGACCCACCAGCTCCAACTCCAGCCGATCAGCAAATTGCCCACCAGCAAACCGCTGATTCTGTTCTGCCGGGCTGTGCGAAATACCTGCCGGTGCCCGATATCGTGGGCAAGGAAACCGATTTGTGTGATGACAAAGCTCAAATAGATGGCATTCAGAAGCTGGAGCCAGAAGTTGTGTACCAGGAACAGGAAGGCCAGGCCGATGGTGAGCAGGCTCAAGGTCAAGAGAATCTTGTAGGTATAGTAGGGGAGTTGCTGATCCAACAATCCTTGCTGCTTGATGAATTGCCTCAACCGAACATAGCCATTGGGTGATCTGCGGAGGAGGGAGTCTTCTCCATCTGGACGGCTGAGATAAGCGCCTGGCGTGTCAAGCGGCGAACGCTTCCCCGATTGTGCAGCGTGGACATTCTTCACCCGGATACCAACGTGTTCTTGCATTTTTTCCATCCTTTGCTTCCTGCATAGCGAGGGCACCGACTATCTCTTCTGAAAGACCAGCCGTTGATGATCCATGACCTCCCTTTTGAAACATTCTTTGGTGTAACTTTCCCGAAACATTTCCAATTTGTAGCGAAAGTCTCTATCAAGCACAATGCGCGGGAGCAGTTTACAGACGGCAAGCAGCCTTGAGAAACTCCGCTGAGAAAAGAAAAATTTCCAGGCCTTCTGCCAATTCCAGATCCGATCCCATTGTTCTATCGTTTCAATGTAGTCCTGTCGACCATTATTGTCAGAAATCAGTTCAAAGTAGGGATGTGCCGCACGCAGAATTTGTTCTTCTCCGTAGGGAAGCCAGGAACCGGGATAAAATTTTTCTGTGACAGCCAGTAGGTATTCGTCCGAGCCCTTTTTTGCCTGCAAAGAGACATGCGAACATTCTGGAACATTTTTCCCCCATATGTGGGTCTGTAAATAGAGCCTTCCGCCCGTTGGGAGCAGTTCATGACACAGGCGAAAGAATCGCTCATAAATGGCGTCTTGTTTCCCTGCTAGATACTCCTCTTTCGAGCAAAAGTGCTCGAAGGCTCCGACGCTGACAATACCATCAAACATGCCGAAAGTCGTAACGGTGGTATCTTTCCAGTCCAGGAGGGAGGCTTCAAGGCCACTGCGTTGACATGCCTCGACTTGTTTCGGAGATAAGGTCAGCCCAATGGCATGGCCTCCTCTCTCCTTCACTACTTCGAGCATCGGCCCCCACCCACAGCCGATGTCAAGCACTCTTGCACCGGCTTTGAAATGGATCATGTCGAGGATGTAGTCATGTTTATCTTGCTGCGCCTGTGCCAGACTCTTCGAAAAATCGCCGTTATACAGAGCACAAGACACATCGCCGTGTTCGCCTATCGTGAAGCGAAATAATTCATCCATGTAATCATACGTGTCTTCGATGTCTTGCTGGTTTGCCATGCGAGGCTCCTTTCGGCCTACTCCTTATGCTTCGTTGCCCTCAGTATGGCAGGGTGCCCTTGTCACCCTGAGCCGCAGCGAAGGGTCTGTCTGGATGGGCCTCCAGATGCTTCGCTGCCCTCAGCATGACCGTGCCGTCCTCCTACCGCGCCATCCCAGCCACTCCTCACCACCCTCGCCCTGGTATTTTGATATAAGCTCAAGCAGTAGCTTTACTGGTGGTTTTTTCACTCATGACTTACCCTTCCAACTTGAGTGCCTAGCGCCTCTGTTCGCGTGCATCCCCTATAATGAACTTGCTGGATATGCTATCAGCTTATCAGTTTGCCTAACTTTTTACAAAAAGATTACCTCACTCACTTCCCGTTCTACCTGGCCTGATCTTCTGATGTATCGTCGGGCACATCCTCTATCAGGTCTCTCACACTCACCCCCAACGCTTTAGCCAGCTTTTCAAGGGTGTCCGTATTCGCTGTTTGGTACGGGTCTTTCCATAGCCGCTTCACCGTCTTAAATGACACGTCAGACTTTCTGGACAGGCTGGACATGTTGTAACCCTTCTCTTCTGCCATTTCCTTTATGCGCAGTCGTATCATGCTACCCCTTTTTACTTGATACTATCATCCCTAGCTACTTGACAGAATGACGCACAATGGATTAAGCGTAAAATACTGAACCTTTATACTTAATCCTATCATCAGAGAAGAGGAAATAACAAATGCGTTGGGCAGTCGAGTATGAGTTACCAAGTGGTTCAATTGGCTTGTGTATCTTTTCAGCCGAAAACCTACAAGCCGCTCATATATATGTAGAGGAAATGCGAACTCAGTATGGCCACGACCACGTCTTCAATCTGAACGAACTGGCAAACGGTACAGGTATTGAGGAGCTTTACCGACTGTTCCCTAGATTAGTAACTATCGTTAATCAGGAAAATATACCAGGAAAAAAACAATCTATCACCTATCCATCAAACCTTCCAAGCTAAAAGCAATCGACAAAAAAAGGGCGCGATATCCATTCCAGGAGCCGCGCCTTTTTTATATTACTCCTTGATGTGCATTTCAGAAAAGAGAAGAGTCGTTCAAAAAGTCATTGTGCTACTGACATACTGTTGTCATTCGCATGGGGTAGACTATGGGGAGAAGAGAAACCGAGTGCCACAGTTGGTGCGGCTGCTCAGCTTTGAAAGAAAGGAATACCCATGGCAAAGCTTCTCGGACCCGATTTTATTAACTTGCAGGTGCGTGACCTCTCCACCTCGCGCGTGTTTTACACAGAAGTGTTGGGCTTGACCGTCGATCCTCAATTCGACACTCCCGAAGTGATCGTCTTCGACTCCACCACGATCCCTTTTGCTCTCCGGCAGTCAACGGTGAACCTGGATGAAGCACCTCATCCGGGATGGGGTGTGGCGCTCTGGATCGACTGCGATCAGGTCAACGCGTTGCACGCCAAAATGGAAGCGGCGGGAGCCACCATCATCCAGCAACCCTATGATGGTCCGTTCGGGCGCACCTTCGTCTTTGCTGATCCCGATGGCTACCGGATTACGGCCAACGAAAACCCCTGGGACCGCTTTCCTTTGGGCGGCAGGAAAGAGCGCTAGGAGCACGGAAGGCCCAGGCCGGATGCAGGGTCTGAAATGTGAGCGATCCATTTCAGACCCTCATCATCTTCAAATGCAATCAGAAAATCACCACATTGACAGGGTGGCACAGCCACCACATCAGATGGATACCCATTGCAGCAGCGCACAAAAATAGTGTGTTTTGAAGTTGTATTTCTGTTCCCCAGCAACTATACTGGAAGCAGAGATTAACGTGCTTTATGTGATGTGGGATGAAACGGGCGTAGTCGGGGTGACAGGCAGGCGCGCCTTGTTTTATCTGACACGCCTGCAACAGACGATTATGCAGTTAGCGGCCGGGTTGGGCGCACACATCCAGGAGCCAGCCTCGGCGAGCGAAACAGCGATGACTGACGAAAACACATCAACCAAGGAGGAATGACCGTTGCGTGTCACCTCAATAATAGCTATCCCACAGCGTAACAATCTCGTCTAGCGCAGCGTGAGCCCGCTCGTCATTGCTCGTTAACGTCTAAACTGCGTTAATCCAAAAGTGTTTATGGACTGCTTGATTTGCCCATCTGGGCTGGAACCGTGAGCAAGTTCACAAGAACCGGTCGACCAAGCGCTACAGCAAGTTGGTTTGCCAACTGGTGCAAGGGTTTCATTGCACCAGTACCTTCTACGGTTACCTTCACGACTCGATCGTTGACGTTCACCATGTCAACTTGATAGAACGTGCCTTTCAGCCACTGCTGTACTTCCGCCGTAGCGTTATAGTTGTCCTCGGCGCGCATGATGCTTTGATATGCCGTCTGCGAGAGTGGAATGGTCACGAGCAGAATGCACACAACGAAAAGAATAAAGCCGCGGCGGCGAAACCGCGCTTGTTCCTGCGAGACCGCCGACCTTCCCAAGCCGAGAACCATGAAGACCACGCCGCCCGCGAGAAGAATCGCGAGAAAGTTGGTCATAAAGAGGAGAAAGGCGCCCGCGGCTGCATCCAGTTGACCTTTCTGAAGCGAAATCCCGACAACGCACAACGGAGGAACGAGCGAGATAGCTATTGCAACGCCGCCTATCGAGTCGGCGATTTCAGCGCGGGATGTAATGAAGGCACCGGCCGCGCCCGCCCCCAACGCGGTGAGGAGCGCGTAGAGTCCGGGGTTGATGCGCGAAGTAATCTCTCCATTGCTCGTAAATGAGATCGTCACGTCGGGAATGACCCACGACAACAGGGAGGAGAAGATAATCACGGATACGATTCCGGCAACAGTGAGCGCGAAGGCGCGCAGGGCGCGTGGCAAGGAACCCATCACGACAGCGGAGGTAGTCGCCATCATTGGTCCCATCAATGGGGCAACGATCATGGCCCCAATCACCGTCGCAGTGGAATTGGAGAGAACCCCGTAGGTGGCGATGACGGTCGCAAACAAAAGCAAGGCGAAAAAATTCGTCAGACGGCGCGCCGTTTGCGGCCCTTCGATAAAGAGATTGTCCTCGAATGCCGGCAGATAAGCCGGGTCGAATCCGAGTCTTGTGAAGAGAGTTGGTTGGGAGCTTACTGACATGATGCCTCCTTGTTGTGGACGGAAGTATACGAATCATTGTACCTAGTATCAGGGCCTTTGGCAAATCCCAATGGCACCCATCAAGATTGAGACAGCAAGCCCTAATGTGCGCTCAAAACGAGTGCCAACAATCTCAGTCTTGATGGTCAAGGGTGAAAAATGCCTAACACCCTGATGAAGCGTTTCC
>VBHI01000052.1 GCA_005881495.1 Chloroflexota bacterium | reverse complement strand
TGCAAGAGCAGAGCGCTACACAACTCGTCTACGATGTGATCGACGAGTCCAACCCGGAAATGACACGTACGCTTGTACTGCGCCTGTTACCAGAACTACAAAAGAGCGGCATCACCACCATACATGACATCGAGGGTATGGATGCACTTCGTCTCTTTCAAGAATTGCGCGACGAGGGGAAACTCGGTGTACGTGTACAAATGATTCTCCCGCGCCAGGTCTTGCCTGAGCTACGTAAAAAAAGGTCATCACGTAGACTTGAGGGCTCCAAGGCTGACGATATGCTGAGCGTCGGTGGCATCAAAATCTTTGCCGATGGCACACTAGGTTCACAGACAGCAGCCATGCTTGAGGGTTTTGAGGGCAACCCCAACAATCGCGGCATTCTCACCCTCTCTGAGCAGGCCATGAACGAGACGGTGAGCGCCGCCGCAGAGATGGGCATTAGCGTAGCCATCCACGCTATTGGGGATCGTGCAGCC
>VBHI01000051.1 GCA_005881495.1 Chloroflexota bacterium | reverse complement strand
CGTAGCCTCCGTCCAGCCATTTCACGCCGTCGCCGATCGCGATATCGCTGAGCGCTTCTGGGGTAAGCGCCACCGCCGGGCCTACGCTTACCGCACAATGCAACACATGGGCATTCCTCTTGCACTTGGTTCAGACGCCCCCGTAGAGGTATTTGATCCTTTGCGCATCGTGTACGCGGCTACCATGCGTCGTGACAACACCACCCCGCAACGCCCGCCCTGGCTGCCTGACCAGGCTCTCGCCGTGACTGAAGCCCTGTGGGGTTACACAATGGGGGCTGCCTACGCGGGTGGAGAGGAAAAGAGAAAAGGTTCCTTGACAGTAGGCAAACTGGGCGATGCCGTAGTCTTACGCGAGAATATCTTTGCCACACCACAGGAGAAGCTGACCGACAATGCCGTACAGGCCACAATCC
>VBHI01000053.1 GCA_005881495.1 Chloroflexota bacterium | reverse complement strand
AGCAACCAGCCTAAATGGGTGGTTTGGAGGGAGATGTGGTTTGCTGATGTTCCTGTGTAACAAGAGCCCCTCAAAGGACTTTTCCCTTGATGACTTTTGCAGATCTCTGCTGCCTCTTTCTGTTCCGCCAGAGCCTCTTGAGTAGGTGCGCCAGCCTTCTCCCTTTGCTTGTTTCTTGATTGCCCCTCTTTAGTAGGATAGGAAATCGGCGCGTTACTACAGAGTAGCACGTCTCCGATCTCCTTCCTCCAAACCGGACGTGATACATTTCGCATCATCCGGCTTTCCAACAGTATTTCCTTCAAGAATTACCTGCCTCTTCTCATTCTTGATGAATGGTGTGGTGGCAGGCTTGGCAAACGATGAGTGTTTTGCGTCTTCTTTTCAACATGATCTGTGCCCAGTGTGGTCGTCCTTTTCCCATGCGTTCCAGGTCTGCAAGTTTGCGGACGTGGTGAACCACAGCGTTCTCACTTTTGACCGTACAAAGTTCGCATTTGCTCGCTATGAGTCGTCGTATCACCTCCTTTTGTTCATAGCGAATGGGAATGGGGAGTCGATCAATCAGGATAGCTTGTTTCTGGTGTTTGAGCGCAATACCGCCGAAAGTGGCAATCAACGGTTTCTTTCCGCCTTTGCGCTCTTGTGTGACTCGTAGGCATCCTCGAGAGCCATCAGGAGTCTCAATGAGCGCATGATAGCGGTGGACCATCGCTTGCTTGCTCTTGCGGTATTTGGCCGCCAGCGTGTGGAGCAGTGATTGCTGCATGTCCCAGTGGAGCCTACTCAGCCAACAGACATTGTCTGCTAACTGATAGTACTGATACAGACCGCGATATTCGGCCTGATAGGTGTTGAGGATGGTATAATCTGTCTGGGACGCAAGCCTCATGCGCCGAAGTGGCTTTCCTTTTTGTTTGTACTGGGCTCGTTTCTTCTCCACGACCTCCGCTGGCAGGCGTAACCTGATGTTCCCGTTGAGATCTCGTTGTCCTCTGGCACTGATCCGATCATTGCGAAAACTGGCAATGATGTCATAGCCAAGGAAATGAGCGGGTTGGGTTGCAGCATGGGTAATCAAGGTTTTCTCCTGAGAAAGCTCAAGCTTGAGGGTATCGCGCAGAAAGTTCCCCAGGGTCCTTTTAATCTCCTCTGCTTCCGATTTTGGGCCAGCAAAGCCAAGGAGCGTGTCATCGGCATAACGCACATACTTGAGTCGTCTGAAGTGAGCATCGTTCGGATCTCTGGCAGGGAGTGCACGAAGCTGGCGTTTGACCTGCTGCGCTTGTGCGTATTTCCCTTTCTTTTTGAGAGAGACGACTCGGTTTTGGATACGGTGGTATGCGGGATTGACATTTCGACGTTCTCCCTGCGTGTAGGCGGGGAGCAATTCCTTCTCAATGTAGTGATCCAGCTTATCCAGGTAGATATTGGCAAGCAGCGGTGAAACCACCCCTCCCTGAGGGGAACCACTGTAGGTGGCGTGGTAGCGCCAATCTTCCAAATAGCCAGCCTGAAGCAACTGTTTGATGAGACGCAAAAAGCGGTTATCATGAATCTTTTCAGCAAGAATGTCTAAAAGAACGGAATGATTCAATTGATCGAAACACGCTTTTATGTCTCCTTCTATGAACCAGTGTGTTCCCCTCCAGCCTGTGCGTATCTCACTCAGGGCGGTATGACATCCTCGTTGTGGACGGAAGCCATGAGAGGCTTCGCTGAATTGTGGTTCGTAATACGCTTCCAGTAGGCTGCGAAGCACTTCTTGAACGAGTTTATCCGTCCAGGTAGGTAAGCCTAATGGTCGCAATTTCCTATTTTTCTTAGGAATGTATGTTCGTCGCACAGGAGTCCAGCGAAACTGCTCTTGCTTGAGTAACTCGATGATCTCAAAAATCTTTTTGAGTGACATCCCATCCACCGTTTCTTCTGTTGTCCCTTTGGTCATCGCTCCATCATTGGAGTAAAGGCGAGCATAGGCTCGCAGGTACAGTTGGGGGTTGTAGAGTTGTCGATACAGGTCCTGCATCGGCAACCCTCGTTTGCCTCGATCTTGAAGCATACCGAGGACAGTTTCGGAAGATCGCATATCTCATGCTCCTCTCTGTTTCCTGGTATGAGCCCTGTCTGTGCCCCTTCCCCATGTACGCGGCTTTCCCGCGCGCTGAGTACTACGAGCACTCCGTTACCGTAGGCCATTAAAAAATGGCTCGTAGGTAATCCCGCGTTCCATCAGCCTGATACGTCCGAGCACGCCTTAGGTTGCCCATACATCCCCTTAAAGTATCTCGTTGATACTCGCTTTCTCTGTGGAAGGTACACTCAATCGTTGTGTAAAATCGAGGTACAGAGAAACATCGATAGCAGATGTTGTCTCGATGGGACCCGAAATAATCCGTCCGGGGATGAGACTTCAAGCAATCAGCTTTAACCGTAGCGTGCGGATCTTGCATTCCCTACTCCTAAACATCTTCAGAGTACGAACGCTTTTCGTACATGCTCTTGTCCCCTTTGTGTTTCCACTCCAGGTCAGTACGACGATCCAAGAATATCCCTCCAAATTCTTCCCGACTGCGTCGGGGATATCAGGCCGTGTTCCACGGCGCACCACAACTTTCGCTATGGTGTCTCGAAGTTGCGCATCTTCCTTCTGTGATACATGACGCAGCGAACAGGCAGAGCCGAACAACCTGTTAGAGCTGGTGAGGTGCCGCGCTGAAGTCTGCGTAACGCGCAACCAGTAGGCCGATGGGATCGCGGTAGTATTCGTCGGGATCAAGAGGATCTAGCTTGACGGCCGGTGGGCGCGCGACCTGCGGTTTGGTCGCGGCGAACCGACGCAGCACCTCGGCGTGCGGCTTGAGCGAGCCGTCGGGGCGCACCAGCCCAAAGAAGCGCTCGTGGCGCCAGTCGCGGTAGGGCGGGCGCTCCCACAGGTCGGGGATCACGTCGGCGAAACACCAGAGCAGCGCGCCCGTCGCGCCGACCGCCACCAGTCGGGGCAGTACCGCCGCGACATAGGCGGCCAGCTCGTCCTCTGCGGCCATGAATTGCTGCATCGGCCGACCGTAGCCCTCCCACTGCCAAACCTGAGACGGAGTACCCGGCGCCGTCGTGCAGCCGCCCCACTCCTCCATCAGCACCGGCTTCCCGCACAGAGCTTCCACCAAAGCGCAGCTATAGGGCACCATATCGGGGTCCAGCGGCCCCCTGGCCCACCCCGTATACATCGGGTAGCTGTGCATCACCGCGATATCCGTCTCGGCAAACACCTCGTCCACCCGCAACCCGTTGTCTCGGTGCAGGCTGTCCATATGCAGACCGCAGGTGACAGGGCGCGAGGGGTCCAGGGCATGAATAAGCGTCACCATGTCGCGTATCCAGGCGCGCCCGGCATGGTGGTCGGCGGGCTGGGCGAACAGGTCCGGCTCGTTGCCCAGGTTCCACATCCAGACGCCCGGATGGTCTCGCAGTTCTGTCACGACGTGAGTGATCAACATGCGCTCGGCACTCAGCGCCACTGGGTCGCTGAAGAAGTTGCGATATCTACTGTCCACGACCTGACCGCCGCTGACCATCGGCCGATCGGTCGGCACGGCCGGTGTGCCTAGCAGCCAGTTTGGCGGCCAGTTTGGCCCGCTCGCATGCCCGATGAAGAAGGTCACATCCAGGCCCAACCCCTGCGTGGCGGCGCTGTCGGCGACGGTGCGCAAGGCGGCTAAGCGTTGTGGCGACACACGCTCTGGCGTGGGCTGGAAATCATCCCACAGCAGGAACACGCGCACCTTCGTCAGACCAAGCTCGCGGATCAGCGCAAAGTCCTCGCGTACCTCACCCGCATCAAAATCCTGCCACCAGTACAGAGCCTGGCGGCGCGGCTGGTAATTCACGCCCAAGACAAAGGGATCACCCATAGATACACCTCTCTACCTGGTAAATTGACAGAAGCCACGTCTTCACCACGTTCAAAATTACGTTGAAACGCCTTCTGCACTTCTATGAACGCTGGCTCAGTACTCCCATAAATGATTGGAATCATTGTGATTTTTCCTTTTTTGAGGAAGGATACGCTTATCTCCAATACGCGCCTTTACTGCCTGCTTGTGTGATATCTTCGCCTTATGTAGAGAAAATTATACCACTCTTGCCTCTCCATGACATCAATCTTCACGTATCGTTTTCCGCAAATCCCTACTGCAAAAAGAATGGTCACATCAGTGGCCATACCCACCAACCATACAATCCTATACAATCCACACCACCATCGTGATATCATCAAGAAAAGCAACACCAACATAGAGGGCTTTCTTATATGACACTCCAACCTCATCTATTGAGCGACACAATACAAATATCACCCGACAATCACATCCTGATACTTAATTCAGCGGCAGACCCCTATGTACCAATAGCCGCACAACAACTCACAACAGGCACCATCACGCTCGCCGAAGACAATATCGCCTCGTTACACAAGATTGAAAAGATACTGTCCTCCAACAAACTGCGCCACGTAGCCTTTCACGAGTACGCCCTGAAAGAGCCCCCGGAGACTATAGATATCGCAATAATGAATTTGCTCTATCAACCGGCTAAAGCATGGATGATATACGCAATACAAATAGCTGCTTACACCTTGAAACCAGGAGCACGTCTGTACGTCATTGGTGCCAAAGACCGTGGCATACTCTCCATAGCGAAACAGATGGAGGAAATCTTTGGCAACGTCGAAACCCTCCTCATCAGCAAAGGGTATCGCGTCATAAGCTCACGCAAAAAAGAAGATGCTTCCGGCCACCCTACCGGCAAAAATAATATGGAGCAATTTGCTCGCTATTCTTCCATAATTGGCGAGCCTGACGAGAATCCACCCGATGGAGGAGAGGCTGAGGGTAGTTCAAAAAGCCAGAAAAATAGCGAGCAATTTACTCACTATTTGTCCCAAATTAGCGAATCTGGCGGCAATGCGCCTGCTGCAAGCAGAGTGCTTGCAGCGTTACATGGACCCCCAGTTTTTGCGCAGGGAAAGCTGGATGAAGGCACCCGCCTGCTGATCGAAGCATTAGAGGTTCAACCAACGGACAACGCGCTAGATATTGGCTGTGGCGCTGGCTTTATAGGACTGCATATTGCGCGACAAGCAACCCGGGGACACGTCACCATGGTTGATGCAAGCCTCGTCTCGGTAGCTCTCGCCCAGCAAAACATAGCCGAGAGCGGCCTGACGAATATCAAAGTGCTGCCCAGCGATGGCGCTCAGGCCGTCCTCTCACAGCGTTTTGACCTCGTTGTAACCAATCCCCCATTTCACCACGGCGGCATCCAGACAACCGAGATCGCCGAACGCTTTATTCGCGAAGCCTCACACGTCTTGCGCCCCGGCGGCCGTTTTTACCTGGTCGCAAACCGCTTCCTAAAGTACGAACCGACCCTCCGAGCGCACTTCAAAAAAGTCGAAGAAGTCGCGGGCAACCCCCGTTTCAAGGTCCTCCGCGCGCTCCACCAATAATCAAATGCTGGATTACCATGGCACACCAGGTATCTACGTGTATAGTAGGGATGACCCTTGCGGTCATCCAATATGCATCAACCTAAGAAAAGCCCATCCAGACAGACCCTTCGCTGCGCTTAGAGCTTGCCCTGAACGAAGTGAATGGGGTGACAAGTCAACCCACACTGTCATGCTGAGCGCAGCGAAGCATCTCAACGCCCATCCAGACAGACCCTTCGCTGCGGCTCAGGGTGACAAGGCAACCCACCAACGCAACACACTCAAGAGCAATTCTTGTATAATATAGATAACTTTTTGTTTGCCAAACATTTAAGGAGCATTTCATGCCTTCGCCGTACGGCGCCCGTCTATCTCCTTCGCGCAATACATTTTCCTGGTTCTTACTCATTTTGGCGAATACGCTAGGATTTATCCAGCACGTCAACAGAAAGGAACGCTCATGGTCGAGCCACTTATCGGCAATCAAGGAGAACTCAAAGAACAATTTGTCGATGCTGACGGGATAAAGCTTCATTGTCTTGAATGGGACCCTGACCAGCTAGCAGATTCGTCACCTTCTCTTCAAGGACACAAGCATAGCGTGGAACATGACGATGAGATTCCCCTGGTGATGTTGCATGGTTTAGGGGCAACCGCCGATACCTGGCGCCTGGTAGCTCCGTATTTTTGTCACGTCCAACGCGTCGTGGCCTTTGATCAACGTGGGCACGGACTGAGCGATCAACCTGACGACGGCTATGACCTTGTCACAATTGCGGAAGATGTAGTGCATGGCATGGCGGCCCTGGGTTTAGGCAAAGTAGTCCTGGTTGGACACGGTTGGGGCGCTCGGGTTGCCCTTGTACTGGCCGTCCGCCATCCTGCCCTTGTGAGCCACCTCGTGCTGGTCGACTGTCCACATGTCGAACCAAAGCATTGGCCTGGTATGACCCGCGAACGTTTCTTGCGCCAGACAGCACCAGCAACAATGTTTGTCTCACGTTCTGCTTTTCTGGATATGATGCGCCTGGAAATGGCCGATTACTGGTCACCCGAGGTAGAAGCCATCCTGCTAACCACCGTGCGAGAGTTGCCCGATGGCAAGATGGAAGAGTTGTTGAAACCCGAACATCAACGCCTGATCCGGCAATCGTTGTGGGAGGATCGCGCCCTCTCGTATTATGGCAAAGTAGCCTGCCCTGTGCTGCTTGTACCTGCTGCCGCACAACCAAAACCAGGAGGACATCTACCTGAGAAATTGGAGAATGCCGACGAGTTTGCTGCCGCGAAGGGCTACATGGCCGCTCAGGTTGCTCGCACTATCCGCAGTTGCACGGTACTCTGGATGCCCGATACTGCTCACGACGTCCAACTTCACCGCCCACAACGACTCGCTGCAGCTATCGCCAGTTTTATCAGAGAATAACATATGAGTACAATGCTCTTCTTAAACGGCACTATCTATACAATGGACGCCTCGCCAGCAGCGCAACCACTGGCACAGGCCATGGCTATTGATAGCGCAACCGGTATTATACTGGCGGTAGGCAGCAATGACGAGGTACGTCGCTACGCCGGCCTCCATAGCGAGCTGGTAGACCTACACGGCAGGACCGTCCTACCC
>VBHI01000050.1 GCA_005881495.1 Chloroflexota bacterium | reverse complement strand
GCAATCCCAGCGGGGTGGGGACTTTATCCCACCCGTAGGTATGATCCAGGGTCTCGGCCAGCTGGTCATAGAGGCGCCAGAAAGGCGTCTGGCGATAGCCCGGCGGGGCCGTCTTGCCGGCGGTAGCCTGTTCGACGGCAAGACGTTGGCGCAGCACCAGCGCTGCTATGCCTGCTGCGAGTGCCACGAGTGCCAGAAATAGCCACGGTACGCGCTTTGTTGATCTCATCTTCTTCATCTTTCGCTTTCACTCCGTTTTGCCTTGATGGGGTTGTGCCAGGATGGCCAGGGCCGTGTTGACTCCCGAGATCGCAGTGAGCAGGATGGAGACCTGCGGAGGGAGTTGCCCCTGGATACCGGCAAGCGCTGCCGAGAGCGTATCGGAAGCATGAATGGGGAGAGCGTAGCGCAAGGCACTCGCTCGTACTTGCTCATCTGGCACGAGGAGCTCGATACCGATGATGATGGTGCGCACTCCAAAGAGCCGCAGCACATAGATGACAGCGGAGTTGGGGTTGTCCTTGAACTGACGGGCCAGCAAGGTGGGGACGAAGAGGGCCGCGGCCCCGTTAAACAGCCGGATTCCGGCCAGCAGGATACGCGCAGAGTCACGGGAGTGCTCAAGCTTATCAAACATCTACTTCTCCTTATTTTATCAAACTGTAGAAAAAGCTACCGGCAGGCCAATTGGCCTGGGAAGCCGTGGTTGGTTTCATACAACAAATGAACCTGAGCAGGCCTAAAGGTTTGCCAGGTAGCGGATAGCCTTGATGCCTGGCATGAAAAAGTACGCACCACCCACGACAGATACAAAACGTGGCAGGCTGGTTAACCGCTTCCGCGCAGGCTTCGCCTGCATGGTAAACGTGCCTCCATCAGGGTAATGAGTGCCTATGATTGGATCGGCGTCGTCATAGAGTTCATCGAAATGCGGGTTGTTGACCCACGTATGCTGAACGAATTCAAATTGTCGCGAGATGTTGGCGTTGAGGCAAAGGAAGTGCAATCCTCGATCTTGATCCTCCGCGCTTGACTTCTTGACGGTCAGTAGCTCCGCCGGATCGACCGGTGGTCCATACTCCCGCCCGCGGCGAAGAATGCGATGCCGCTTGCCGACAGCGATGGATTGCTCGGAGCCTGGTTGAGGGTCCAGGGAGTCACGGGGATGGGCACGGCGAATATGGGCACCTATAGGACAATTAAAACCATAAGGGTCGGTCTGGTAGTAGGCGAAGTCATTCGCATCCGCCAATTGCGGGTCGTCTTGATCTGGCGTTTTCAGGAGTGGAGCTCCACTGGGCCAGCGTCCAACCATCTGTGATGCAAGCTTAATGCGAGTGGCGGGGTTGCTGCTGCCATCCGGGTTTTTGGTAGCCTCGTCAAGAAACTGCCAGAAACTGCGGACATCCTGACGCAATTGTCGAAAAACGAGGTAGCTGCCATTGCGACCAAGATCCACGTTACCGGATCCACTACTATCGCGGGGAAGTATGCCCTTAGGATCCATTGCGGGCTTGATCACCGGCCTATCGGTGTATAGACCATACTCGTTTGGATACCCCAGGACAAATTCACCCGCTTTAATCGTATTCATAGGGGTCTCGGTCTGGAGTAACCCTTCCATCACGGGCTGCGAGATGCCGTCGTGGAAGCCAAAATGCTCTTTGTTGCCAAGATCGACGGTGTCCAACTTCAGAACTTCCGTTAATCCACTGGCGGCGAATGTCTTTGCATAAGTATTGTATACATCCGAAAGCTCACGATCGTCCACGGCAAACAACATGAGCACCATGTCAATTGGCCTGGTGCCGGGTCCGCCCCAAGTCCATTGCGCCGGTGAGCTTTCCTCTACGTCGCCCAGTAGAAGGCTGCGATGTGGAATAGCCATCCCATTGATAAATTCGTTGGAGAATATTGCCAATATCGCTGGTTCCAGGCCAAGCTTTTTGATGCCCGGGTACGTGAATGCGACATTGAGAGCTTTCTCCTCTGGCCTGGCCTGCCCGGTTGTGATCGTACCGGCCAGTGCATTCAGCCACATTTTTGCGAGTTGGGGATCGCTGATTTCAAGCAAAATGTAACAGGCGGCTCTTAGATTACCATAGCCGCGTATGATAAGCCCCTGGATGTCTTGAAGGTCGAGGGTATCAGCCATATGCAAATCCTTTTCTCACAATAGACGAAGCCACTCCTCGGCCTCGGTTTCGTTCATTTTGCTGTAAAGCCCCGCACGGATTTTGGCGTTGTTCGCAATATTCAATGCAATAAGATGATCGTAAGCTGTATACCAGACCTGCGTTGGTATCTGATGTATACGCAGGTAGTCCTTAAAAGCCTGCTCATCTTTCGCGCCGCCAAAAATCAGCCAGCTGGTCTTCGGGAAGCCAACTCCGTTACTGAACACGGCATTCAATCCCCAGGCAACTTTATCGATGAAATCATCCATGTAGCTTTCCAGGCTGCCATCGTAGTTGCTGGCGAAGAACACGCACCGCTTTTCATTGATAACAACCCAACGGGCGAAGTGGATGGTCTTTACCCCGGCGAGATTTTCCTTGTTGAAAATGTGACGGGTGCCGTAATTCGCTGCCTGAAAGATGCCCCACACGGTCAGTTGCCGGAACCATCCAGGCTTGACATAACCGACGGCAGTGAACTGGTTTTGCGCTACATGATCCTCGAGATCTGCGAGCTCCTGAATGTGCGCATCATCCGGCTTGAGATGTGGCGCGGCATCGCTCAACTCGTGGATGCGTAAGAGCAGTAACCATATGGGTAAGACCGGTATAAGGACAGGTAATAGCACTAGCACGAGGAGCGGCATACCAACCAGGTGCAGCGTTTCCTTCAGCTTGAAAAAAAGGCCTGGCTGGGCCGGGGGTTTTCTAGCCCAGTTCAGAGTTCGCTCACTGCGGATGTATGCCTGGATTTTTGCACGAACTTCTAGGGGAGAGCGGCCCGACCAATCCTGCTGCGAATGATCCAGGAAGTCTTGAATGGCGTTTCTAAGCTGAGCTTCCTGGCGGATCTGTTGGACAGTACGGCCAACCGTATTCACGTAGCACGCACTTGCATTGACCATTTTAGATCGCAGGTATGCCAATCGTCTTTTGCGCGTTATTTCACTCAAGCTAACGTAGTCCACACAGTGGCTGTAGATCTTGTCCAGCCCTTCTCCCGCTATATCCACCAGTTCATTGAGGAGACGATCCAGCGGGGCGTCGCATTCGCTCGTGAACACGAGGCTGGGAGGGATCGTTCTACCGTTCAAATCAATTGATTCATCCAGCACGAACAACCGCGCAAAGTGGATATTTGAGAACTTGCCAAAGGGGATAAGGCTATTACACGCGGCGTTATCACTCATGGTCTTGAGCAATTGCTTGATATCTTCCATTTCTCCAGCCTTGATCTCGGTGATTATGGTCAGTGCTACCTGATGTGTCATACCAAGCTCCTCCTTACAAAATGGTGGTGAAAGGGCCATGCCTCAGATTGAATAAGGAAAGTCTCCAGCGTCCCTTTTTAGATTTATCGCCCGCTGCCATTTGCAGCGGCCTTCACGCTTCAGGGAAAGCCAGGGCAAAGTTTATCAACTTGTCTTCGTCCCAAAACACTATGCCCAGATACAGGCCTGGAGCAACTTTGCGGATTTCATCTCTTATCCAGTGGGCAACGAGCGATGTTTTAGAGTAATCAATGACAATACATTCTCTCTCATCAAACCAACTCTTGCCCTTGTAGACATTGGCGACGATTGCTCTGATCCCTGGCGGTAAGATTTTGTTGCATAATTGGCCAGTTTCTGGATCAAAGACTTTGCCCTGCCAGGCAAAGATGTGAGCGAACTTTGCTGCAACGTCGGTAAGTTCTGTGCCAGGGTCGATGATAACCGTGCCTTCCCCTTCTCCCCTGGGGATATCACCTGCCGGGCTATTGCGGAAAAGTTCATCAAGCTGGGCTTGAGACATCTTCATCAGTTGAGCCACATCAAGAGCCATTGTATATTTCCTCGTTTTCATCAATCAACACAGCCTTAAGAAGCTGCATCATTCAACATTTCGCAACGAAAGGCCTCTTGTGTAGAGTGAAACTCTATCTGGCCCTTCCTTCGATAATCTCTACGTACAAGACGCACGGAGACGCTTTTTTTGGAGGATGGACAAGGTTTAGGAGAATGACGGCCCCACGGATGTGCGCGCCGAACCCCTGCCTGTGAACTTGTCAAACGGTGGTGCCGAGCGCACGGCTGATTTCCAGCGCTAGCTTGTCGGGGGCCTCCAGGCTCACGAAGTGACCTACGCCGGGGAGAGGTCTCCATTCCACTTCGCAGCCCGCGTCCTTGCCGCTCTTTAAGGCCACCTCGGCGAGTAGTGCATCGTCCTTCTCCCCCCAGACCAGCGCGACGGGAACGGTAATCGGCGTATCATAGACGGCCTCGAGCTGCGCGAGCTTTTTCGACGAAAGCTGCGTGCGCACCATCTCGCGGTAGTAGTTGATGGGCCCACGAAAATCCTCGGGCTTCTGGAAGCGTGATACCAGCTCGTCCACAAGCGCCACGTTCATGGCTCCCTTTTTGCCCTCCCTCAGTGTAAAGGATAGCTTCAGCACCTTTCTGCCCAACGCCGTCGTCAGAAAAAATTCGGGAAGCCACGGTAGCTGGAAAAAAGGTACCCACGGGATGCGAAAGGTCTGGAAGTCCTCAAAGTGCAGTACGGCCCGCACAAGTGTCTTCGGATGCGTGCAATTGACGACGACAAGCTTGCGGATGAGATGCGAGTACCGGTGTGCAAAGATCCACCCCAGCGCGCCCCCCCAGTCATGCGAGACGAGCATCGGCCTGTTGATGCCGAGCGCCTCAATCAATGCCTTGATGTCGTCGGTGAGCGTGAAGACGTCGTAGCCGTCCCTCGGACGCGCTGTTCCGGGGTAGCCCCGAAGGTCTGGCGCATACATACGGGTTTCGTTCAACGTTTCCATCACCTGCCGCCAACTCATCCATCCTTCGGGGAATCCATGCAGACAGAGGATGGGAGGCGCATCCTCCCTTCCTGTCATTGCCACGTGAAAGGTGATGCCGTTGGCCTGTACGCGCATGTGCTCAATGCTTGCTATCATGGATCACCCCTTTCCAAGATAGATATGATGAGTGCTCCTGGCAAAGTGTCACTGTTGTACCAAGTTGAACCTTGCCTAAGAAATACAGCCGACCCTCATCAGAAACAGCCCCAGTTTCTTGGAGCTATTTCTGATGAGGTTCTGTCCACATCCCTACATGACCGGGAAGGTTTCGAACACCGTAATCTGGGCACCACCCTGCAACACTGGGCAGCGCCTGGCCGTCTCGACTGCCGCATCAAGTGAATCGGCCTTGATAATGGAGTACCCACTGGCCATCGTCCCCACTGGACCATCACTGACGGTTCCGTCGCTCGCGATGCGTTTTGCCATCGGGGTAAACGGATTGCCCTGGTCTACGAGAGCACTCCCGAGTTCACCGAACCAGGCCATCCACGCTTGCATGACTGCTGCTTGTTCGGCTTGACTCTCGGGCATGCTGCCACCGCTATAGAGTAGGACAAAATTCGCCATTGCTATTCCTCCTTCTGGGAATACTAATTCAAAATATACATCTGTAATCAATACGGCGCATTTTCACATTATACACCCATCATCAATACGTCGCTTTGCCTCCGAATCTATTTCATTGTCAGCATGAAGCATAGAGGCAAGTTCTTATCATCCTTTAGTGCCGGTTAAAGCGGCCGACCGCAGGAACCACTTCTGGAACAGCAGGAACGCGATCAACACGGGTATGATGATCATACTGGCGAAGGCCATGATGTCGCCCCAACGCAGGGGAGACTGGCCAAAGAAGACATCCATCCCTACCATCAGCGGTCGATATGTATCGCCACGCGTGACCAGCAGCGGCCACAGGAAGTCGCCCAGGTGGGTGAGAACCTGCCAGATCGCGACGGTGGCAAAGACCGGGCGGGAAAGCGGGACGACTAACTGCCAGTAGATGCGCCACCGACTGGCTCCGTCAACGAGAGCCGCCTCCTCGAAAGCCTTCGGGATGTCAATGAAGAACTGGTAGAAGAGGAAAACGGAGAACGCGTCGGCGATGAACGGGATGATCTGAACCTGGTAGCTGTTTATCCAGGTGGTAGAGCCATCGAACCAGGGAAACTGGTTGACCATGAGCAGGAGCGGCACGACCACCGACTCGAACGGGATGACGATCAACGCCACGATCACGACTACCAGGAGCTTGCGGCCAGGGAACGGTATGCGTGCAAGTGCGTAGGCGATCAGGCTGTTGACCACCAGGCCCAGCGCGACGATACAGGTGATTATCAACGCCGAGTTGAACATATAGAGACCGAAGGGAAGTCGATGGAAGGCGTCGCTGTAGTTCTGCAGCGAGATGTCGCCATAGGGGATAAAGGCACTCACGGTACTCAAATCTTGCAGGAGCTGGTTCTCGTTGGCTTTCAATGAAGAAACCAACATGAACACCGTTGGGAACAGAAAAAAGATCGCCAGCAGGATCATCAAGAGGTAGTTGAGTGTCAGCCAGGCATATTTTCGGCCAGAGGACAGAGATCTCAGGACCGGAATCACTCTCATGAGAACAATGAGAAAGAAGACCACCGCGACAGCCGAAGCATAACCGACTCGCACGTTGTCGATGCTCTGATGCACTACATACCACACTACGGTCGCTGTTGCGTTCTGTGGGCCGCCCTGAGTCATGACCTCCACCTGCGCCTAGAGTTTAAATGACAGGATAGTGGTTGCGATCAGCACGAAAATAGTGGTATTGCGCAACTGGGGGAGGGTGATGTGCCAGAACTGGCGCCACCTTCCCGCGCCATCGACCCTGGCAGCTTCGTACAGCGGCTCTGGGATCCCCTGTAACCCCACCAGGTAGACTACCATCTGGAAACCGACGCCCTGCCAAATCGACAAAATCATGATCGCCGGTAGCGCCAGTTCTGGATTACTGAGCCAGTCATAGGGCCCCAGGTGTCCGAAGCTGATCGCCTTGATGAACTCGTTGATCAGCCCCTGGCCTGGATTGTAGAGGAATGTCCAAACTACCGCCACGACCACCAGGGGGGCGACTACCGGACTGAAGTAAATCGTTCGGAACACGGTAACGCCGCGCATCTTCTGGTTGATCAAGATCGCCAGGAAGAGAGCCAGGCTGGTCTCGACAGGTACTACAATCATCCCGAATAAGGAGTTGTTTAGTAGGGCCCGGTGGAGTGAGCCGTCTCCCAACATCTGTAGGTAGTTACGCAGCTCTACGAAATTCGTGCGCAGTGGTCCTGAAATCAACCGCTGATTGGTGAACGAGAAGTAGATTGCTATAAAGAAGGGGATGATCAGGAAGATCAACAGCAGAATCAGAGCAGGCGCGGCAAACGCCCAGGCAGAAAAATATTCCTTACGATGCCAGCGAGGCTTTTTGGGTTTCGCAATTGTGCTAGTCTTGGTACGCATCGATATGCTCATAGGTTTCCTCTTGTGCATAAAATGGGGTCGAGGGCAGACGTCCCCCCGACCAGGAGATGATCAGGATAAGTGACCACAAGGGTCGCCCTACTGCCTGGTTGGATAGCCCTGGTTGTCTTCGATGTCCTGGTCTATCTTTTGAACCGCTTTGTCCAGCTCCTCCTTCACATCGGCTCCAGCGGCGATATTCGCCACTGCCACAGCAAAAGCGGAGGTAATAGTGGGATAGGCTGGAGTGATCGGGCGCGGCTCCGCTATACCCCTTTGGAGTTGCTGTACGAATACCTGGAGCGGGCCGTTCGGCGCATACAGCTTGGACTGAGCGATAGCCGAATTGCGTGCAGGCACGGCCCCATTCGCGTTGGTCATACGCGCTATCTCATTGGGCGACAGGATGAAATTCAACACTTTCCAGGCTGCGTCAGGGGTTTTGCAGGATGAGGTGATCCCCCAGTTCCATGATCCCATGCCAGTTTTCGCACCATTGCCCAGGTTCGGTGCTGGCAGCACAAGCAGGTTGTCTCCCAATGCCTTGCTGTAATCTGGATAGACCCAGTGGCCGACCCAACTCAGTGCGGACTTGCCAGACGTGAAATCGGTGTTTTCGACTGGAAAGGGATTGCTGTAGCCCTGCTTGAAGAGGCCCTGGAACCAAGTCATCGCAGCCACTGCGTCCGGGCCGTTCAGCACTCCACTTGACGACTGGTAGTTGCTGCGGTTAATAAGATCCCCCCCAAAGGACTCAACAAAAGGAGAGAAGCCATAAGTGAACCACTCGCCGCCAAAAGCCATCTGTAAGTCCAGCGGATACTCCACGCCTGGCACGTTCTTCAGCTTAGCCAATATGTCGTTGAATTCTGTCAAAGTCCAGGGGTTGTCGATAGTGGGGATGCGCGCGCGCACCTCGCTCAGATACTGCTTGTTAGCGTAGATGCCAAGACCAGAATCAAACTGGCCCAGACTGTACAGGTGATGGTTATACATACCCTGATTGATGATCGATGGCAGAAAGTCAGCTTTCATCTCCGGGGACACATACTTATCGAGTGGAAGCAGGTACCCAGACCAGGTGTAGTTATACAAGGTCGGGCCATCGAAATCGAGCAGGCAGGGTAGACTATGGGCCAGCGCTGCGAGGTTCACCTGGTCGGTGTAGCGACCCTCGGGCAACTGCACCGCATCGACCGTTATGTCCGGGTTCCTGTCACTGAAAGCCTTGAGGGTGGCATTGAGTGCATCACGCTCAGCTCCCTGGCCAGAGTGAAAAAACAACTGTACCGTGATTGGGCCACTAGCACTGCCAGCCGTCGTCGATGAAGTTGAGCCACAGGCCGAGAACAGCATACTCAGTAATACCATTAGAGGAAAGATCACTCGCCGGAACTTACGCATGGTCACATACCTTCTGTTTCCCGACAATGGTGTCAGTAAGTATCATCCAATTACAGACTATAGCATGTATTACTACCTTCAACAAGGCAGGCGACCACGCTCTCCAGGGCTGGTGCAAATATGCCTTTTACCTACCCAGAGATGAGGTGGCGTGACGAATCGCTCGCTTTTGTCGTATTAAAACGGAGTGTATATGTACAGATAGACCTGCCTTGCTCAACGTTCTACCTCTGTGTATAGCCGTTCTCGCGGTTTTGGTTCAGAGAGTGAACACATTTTTCATTTGCTTAACCAGGTTATCATAGAGTGAGCCTATAATAGCATCAGCTCTCGCTGATCTGCTACTTTCAAAGCAGCACGGAGGTATTCGATAGTGACAACTCGTCCCGATATTGTGTTACTGGTATTGGATACACAACGCCTTGATCGCCTTTCGTGCTACAGTTGCGCGGAGGAAACATCACCCCTTATTGATGAATTTGCCGCCGACGCTACGCTCTTTGAATGTGCTGTTGCTCCCGCCCAATGGACTATTCCCTCCCACGCATCGATGTTTACGGGCGTGTATCCTTCGACACATAACACTGTGCAGTCCTTTTCTGTCCTACCCGATTTACTCCCCACACTGGCCGAAAGATTACGCGACAGCGGCTATTTCACAACAGCCTTTTGTAACAATCCCCTTGTGGGAGTCGTCAATAATGGACTGCGCCGCGGCTTTCTCAGCTTCTTGAACTATAGCGGGTTGATGACCTCGCGTCCGAATCAAGCAGGCGTCCATCGCAATCTTTATGACCGCTACCGGCAGGTCTTCAAAGGTTTGCTAACCGAGGCCATTTCTTCAATGCAGAATGTCTTTGCACGTTTCGACTTCCTGCTAAACCTCTCGTTCTCTCCTCTGATGGTTCCCCTATGGCAAACGGCTTTGAGCTTCAAGGGCAACACGGGCAAATCGCTGAATGACGCAGCGCAACTGCTTATCGAGCGCAAAGATATAGACGAGGATCAGCCAATATTCAGTTTTATCAATGTAATGGGCGTGCACATGCCCTACCATCCCTCCCAAAAATTTATAGAGCGATTTGCTCCACATGTGCTGCATAATAAGCAGGCACAGCGGTACCTGCGGCACTTTAATAGCGACGTCTTCGGCTGGTATGCCCCCTTGTCGAGCAGCATTGATGAACTGGAGAAGGCTACCCTTGACGGCATGTATAACGCGGAAGTTGCCACGCAGGATGAACTGGTGGGGACATTTTTCACAAAGCTGCATGAGAGTGGCCGGTTGGATCATACCCTGGTGATCATCTGTGCCGACCACGGGGAGCATCTTGGCGAGAAACGATTGGTGGGACACTCTCTTTCGCTTTACAACGAATTGGTACGAGTTCCGCTGATTATTCGCGATCCGGGCAATGACCTGCCGCGCGGTACGACGGTTGAGCACTTCGTCTCGACACGTCGCATATTCCAAACGGTGCTGACAGCCGCAAACCTGGCTGACGAAGTCGAAGAAGTACTGACCCTGGCCCAAAGTTCAACCAGCGATCCCGATAGCGGGACGGTTTTCTCAGAGGGAGTACCGCCGCGCAACGTGGTGAAAATGCTGCACCAGCGGCGCCCGCGCGAGACAGAGGAGTTGGGCTGTGATCAAACACGGCGCGCCGTCTGGAGGGATACGCACAAACTGATCCAGACCGGTGAGAATGGCCTCGAGTTATACAGCGCTCTTGAGGATCCCAATGAAAGCTTGAATTTGCGTGATATACTGCCCGAAAGGGTTGAAACCCTCCTAGAACAACTGCACACATTTGTCAGTCACGCCGGTG
>VBHI01000049.1 GCA_005881495.1 Chloroflexota bacterium | reverse complement strand
TGGAGAAGCTTGAAGAGCAGTATGAGGTTGCCGTCCGCACGGCGGTCGTTTGAACTGAGGCCTGCGGGCTCTCCTCCCATGGTACCACAGCGAAGAGCATAAATAAAAGTACCATCTTCATCCCGAGAATTCTAATGGTAGGGATTATTGTGATAAACTACTGGATCGTAACCAACAGAAATCGAGGGGATGCAACATGAAAGAGCTATACGAGAGATACAAATGCTGTGTTGTTCAAATAACTGTTAGGACCCAGGTGGGAGACCTAACCACGGGGACTGGCTTTCACATTGGTGATGGTTATATAGTGACTGCAAGACACGTTGTTGAGGACCACGTCATAGAGGCAGTTGCGGGGACTTATTCATCTCAAAATGTAACAATCAAAAATATTTTTTATCCCTCTAGCTCTAAAATTGACCTGGCTGTATTGGAAACAGACTTTTCATTAGACCATTATCTAGAAAAGACGACGATAATCGAAGATGGTAAACCTAAGGAAAAAGTCGACCGAATCCCATTAGGAAGTCATTTAGACGATTGGTTTGGTGACGATTTTGTCCTTTCTAGAATTGTAGCATTTGGATATCCGAGGATTCCACTATCAAAAGAATATGTATTAGTCGCAGTACAAGGGGAAATTAACGCGGTTATTGATAAATATAGTTGTCCGCATCCCCATTTTGTAATCTCATCAATAGCAAGAGGAGATTTTAGTGGAGGACCAGTTATCAGTGAATATGATTTCCTGCTAGGTGTTCTTACTGAGCCGCTTGCAGACGGAGACCAGGCTTTAGAAAACGGCTTTGCTTCAGTGATATCAATTGAGCCATTACTAGTTCTTTTACATGAAAATAACATTCGTATCAGAGAAAATCATAACATCCTAGACGGTATAACAGATGATTCATCATCTTAAGGCAAAGTTCAAATTGGCTTGACAGTTTACGTTCGGATGAGGCAGAAACTATCAAGTGAAATTGCCATTCAGAGACCATGCCTTAAATAGATACGAAGAATCAAACCACAACAGACTTTCTCAGAAGATCAAGGGGTCAATATATCTCAAATTGACAAAGTAGGGCTAGAGCGACTCTATGATACCTCTAACTCGTCTATGCCGGGTAATGGGGGGTGTGGGATGTGTGGTTCTGTTTGATACCAGAATGAGGTTGAGGCGATGTCATCTTGTAGTGGCAAGTAGCGATCACCACTGCGCCAGCCGAGGGCCTGGATGGTTACATGCAGGTCTTCTTCAAAGCGAATCGGGTCCATGATGTGCCAGCGATACATGCCGAAACGCTGCTGACTGTGATATAAGCCGTCCGGTCTAATGATCTGGGGCAGCCCTAGAAATGCTGTTGAAAAGGGGCAGTATTCACCCACAGGTTGCTCAAAGTCCCATGCTCCTCCGAAATAATCTTCTGTGCCGGTGCCACAGATGGTTGGGAAATCTTTATCTCCGTCCAGGTAAAATTTGATCTCGCCTTCGCCCCACCAGCCGCTGCTGTTAGTTTGCCATGCAATGTATGTACCGACGTAGTGACCTTTGCCTTTTATGTTGTCTAAAAGGGTGTGTACTAATTTATAGCCAAGCGGGTTGCTGCGTCGCCATTGTGCGTGGAAATAGGCGACATCTTCAGGAATATCGGTCAGGGTGTAGCTGATCTGGTAGAAGAGGATGATCTCTTCTGCACCTAGGTTTTCGATGGTGAGACGTGCGTGCTGACGGAATGGCATCTCCCAGTATGAGTTGAAGCCGCCTGCTGGGTTCACTGCGATGGGCAGCGAGTTTACGTTGGCACGTTCACACCAACCCTGCGCGAAGAAGTCACCGTAGGGGGTTTCGATTGAGGGGTACGCCTCGAGGTCCCAGTACGCTCGCAAGATGAGTCTGCGCCAGTTGGTTAGGAAGGTGGTTAGCCAGATGTGTTGGATAGCACCCGGTCCCTGGATGTCTGCCAAAGTAGCGGTGCTATGTGGGGCAATCACGATGGAGGGAGAGATTTTCCAGCCTTGGCCGAGGTCGCGAGCTGCCTTTGCGCCTGTTCCTTCGGTTGCCATACCTCCCCGGCCTTTTTCGCCTGTGAAGTTCTCTGCGCTGATAGAGCGTGTTTTTGCGTTGGAGAGGCGTGATAAGTTGCCTAATCCAATGCCTAAGCCATTGAAGTTGTAGCTGTTAGCCATGTTGCTATCCTTTCATATGTTGATGTATTTGGTGACACCTTGCGACTTCGTCGCCTTCATCCAATGCAGACTCTGGCTTTGCTCGAAACGAGCCTCAACAATAAATTCGTAGACTTTGTTTCGTCCGCTGACCATAGTCGCTGTCCAGATAAGGTTGGCCCTTAGGCGGCTTTTAGGAGTGGGCAGTTATTTGGCTGCCACAAACGTGGCCGACGAATAGAGCTGGTGCGAGGTAAGCATGGCAAAGAGAATGCGTTGTACTGGCTACTTGGAATATCCGTTCCAATAAATGTGCACTGACGATGAGCTTCACCCATCTCTTTTCCTCATATATTCACATAACGGGCAAGCTTTTCCACATTGCTCTTTACCTTCTTATTTGGAACGGATATCCCAAGAAGCCAATACAAGCGTAGCTTTACACGACTAGCACCTCATAATTGGTGGACCCTTAGTAAAAGAGTTCTTGACACTGTCAAAATCATCCTACATAAGCATACAACACTATCTGCTGCTCAGTCGCAACTTGCTCTATACAGGCCTCACACGTGCGAAAGAGCGGGCGATCCTGGCAGGGCCAACGAAAGCTATTGGATTTGCAGTCAGGCGAGTCCTCGATCGGCAGCGTTACACGACACTCGCCGAGCACTTGAAGAGCGCTGCTGCCCCAAGCAGCCTATAATTAAGGCATACAAAAGTATGATTCTGACAATCATGCAAGTTGCAGACAGAACAACGTTATGGAATAGAAAGCCACCTCCGCTTGTTAATAGTATGCGAAAGGGGTTGGACCCACCACAAGTTCTATCCTCACTTACTCATATTATTCCCAGACACTTTTCCCACCAATCCATGCTCCGCATATTTTCAGGGTTTAACGGTGGGCATTTTCCTCACTCAACACAAGTTTTCTCACGACAGAAAGGACAGAGGCGCAGCCAAATCAATGTCTTGCGCCCTTGACACTATGACAAACACTGCATTTACAACGAACACCTTCCCAGGCACTCAGGCCGAAGCCGCGCTTCTCGACGGACTTCACTCTCCCGGCGCTGAACCGCAAGGTTTCACCACACTCCCTGAGCTCTTAGATCAACAGGGTGGACTCACCGGTTCCGGGGTGCTCGATATTACTGACGATGGATTTGGCTTTCTCAGGAGGGAGCGATTCCTACCCAGTCCTCAAGACGTGTACGTCTCGGCCTCTCAGATCCGCCGGTTCGGACTGCGCCAGGGTGACCTGGTAGGAGGGCTGATTCGTCCTCCCAAGGATCGCGAGCAATACGCGGGTCTATTGCGCGTTGAGAGCGTGAATGGGCTCGACCCCGATGTTGCCAAGCCCCGCCCGCACTTTGACAGCCTGACTCCGATATTCCCTCGCGAGCTCTATGATCTGGAGACCAACCCAAGCAATCTCTCAGGCCGCCTCATCAACCTGGTTTCGCCGATTGGACGGGGTCAGCGCGGCCTCATCGTCGCGCCCCCGAAGGCAGGCAAGACCGTCCTGCTCAAATCCATCGCCAACTCCATCACCCGGAACTATAACGACGCCTACCTGCTGATCGCCTTGATTGGAGAGCGACCGGAAGAAGTCACCGATCTACAGCGCTCCGTGCAGGCCGAAGTTGTCAGTTCTACTTTTGACGAGCCAACCGTGGCCCATACTCGTCTCGCCGAGATGGTACTTGAACGGGCCAAACGCCTGGTGGAGGAGGGACGCGACGTTGTAGTGCTCCTCGATAGCCTGACCCGCTTGAGCAGAGCCTACAACCTGGCTGTGGAACCCAGCGGACGCAGTCTATCAGGCGGTCTTGACCCGGCAGCTCTGCTGCTGCCCAAACGCTTCTTCGGAGCAGCGCGTAAGGTCGAAGAGGGCGGTAGCCTGACCATCATCGCCACGGTGCTGGTCGATACCGGCAGCCGCATGGATGACGTGATCTACGAGGAGTTCAAGGGAACCGGCAATATGGAACTGGTACTCAACCGGAAGCTGGCCGAACGCCGCATCTTTCCGGCTATCGATGTTGCTCAATCGGGGACTCGTCGCGAGGAATTGCTCTACGACGCGAAGACGTACCGGGCGGTCGTCACGATGCGCCGCATGCTCTCGAACCTGAGCGAGCAGCGAGGGCTGGAAGCAATGGAGGCACTGCTTCAGCAGATGTCCAAAACATCAGACAATGCCGAATTCCTGGCGAACCTCAACCGCAGCTTAGCGTAAGCGATGGCTCTACCAGGCAGAGCGCTCACAATCTGAATCCATAAAATACAAAAGCGAGGATAGGATAAAGCCGTTATCCCATCCTCGCTTTCTTTTTAGCCCGCCGCTACTTCCTGTCCATGCGCGCTCTCACAGAGCTGACGGTGTACAGAACGACAACAGGCCGGGTGTTCATTCAGTATACCCGTGAAGACGGGCATTGCTACATTTTCTGAACCATAAGAAGCCTTTTTCCTACACGATCGGTTGAGCCCCCGTAAGGCTGGTGACATCCGCGTGCTTCCAATCTTCTCCGTGTTTGAGGAGCAGTGAATGAATATGTGGGTTCTCGGCAGTATCAAGGTAGGCAATATGCTTCGCGAACTCTGGCGTCCATTCGTGAGCAGCGAGCACATCGTGGCTGGATTCCCCCAGCCCCAGGAGCTGCGTGAGATCGGTGTGCTTCCATGATCTCTGAAGCGGTGTGTGTAATTCAAAGAGATGGTGATTCCTGTCTACGTAGACAACCTGCTTGGAAAATCCCGTCTCCCACGCAAAGGCGGCCAGGGCGGAGCCGACTGCGAGGGGCGCTCCCGTCAGGCTCGTCAAATCCGCAAATGACCACCCGCTGTCCAGCCCGCATACCAGCTCATACACGTCTCCGTCGGTGCTCGTATAGACGACCTGCTTTGTTTTACCGTATTCCCAGGCATAGCCAATCAGGGCGGCATCTCCCGCCAGTGGCGCGCCTGTCTCAGCCATCAGATCGGTATGCCTCCACGGCCCATCCACGCCGCTCATCAGCTCGTGGATATGTCCATCTCCGCCCACGAATACCACCTGCTTCTTATGGCCGCCTTCCCAGGCGTAGGCAGCCAGCAACGCGTTATCGGCCAGTGGCGCGCCCGTCGCCTCTGTCAGGTCGGTATGGCGCCACAATCCGGCCACACCCGCGCTCAGCTCGTGAATATGCCCCTCTCGCCCACTGTAGACCAGTTGCTTCGTTCCGGCATCCTTCCATTCATAGGCAACCAGAGCGAAACCATCGGCGGGAGCAGCGTCGATGGGTTGCAGCATGGGATCCTCCAGGCTCCAGGGATGGTCCTGGTACATGACCAGTTCATAAATGTGACCATTGTCATTCATGGCGCTGGCATAAGCGATCTGCTGTGTGCGTCCATCCTGCCAGCTAGCACCTGTCAGGATGGCATCCTCCAACTCGGGCGCGCCTGTCACGCGCGTGATGTCATCATCGCGCCATGTCCCTTTCCGTCCAAGGGACATCTCATGAATGTGTTCGTCACCCGTCTCATACGCAATATGGATCGTGCCACTCAGCGGCCACTCGTAAGCTGTTATGTTGCTGGGCATAGCGATACTCTTGCGCTCCTTCCTTCGCTGCTCTCTCAGTCTGTCTTTCTATGAATATTACGCACGCCAGTCGGAAAACGTGACGTACACCTCAACCACCTCCCTCTTTCGTACATCCTCAGCGCTCTCCTCGCCTGTCTCCATCTTGCACAGAAAGCGATGGCTCAACTTCTTCCATGGTGAACTTTCCGTGAGCGCCCTCGGCAAGAGGCTTTCCTTCTCTGCCAGTACGTCTCGTGGAAACGACTCCTTCCTCAGCATACCACATCCTTCCTCAGCGAGCCTGCGGAAGAACCAAACTATGGGCAAAGTCACACTTGCGATCTCTATCAGGGTGGAATGTCTGTCCCCTATGCGTTCTGCTCCCCAACTGCGTTCCCTTCACTTTTCGCTTGCTCGGACGCAGTAGTGAACGGCTGTAACCATCCAGGTTGGGGATTCCAGCCGATGGCAAGCACGAGCGGTGACCTGTCAGTTTCCAATGTAACGACACTGACGGATGCATTGTCGATCCATAGGGAGCGCGCCCGTCCTGCCTCCAGACCGAGGTAGTGAGCGAGCAGCAATTTGATGACATCGGCATGTGTGACGAACGCAGGGAGAGGACCTGTTTCATCTTTCTTCAGCCAGCGATCAACGGCTGTCACGACACGCTGCTCGAGCTCGGGAAAGGTCTCCACATCCGCAGGTGCTACCGTGGGATCGCGAACAAAGGTCTTCCATGCGGGGTCACTTTGAGAAAGGGCATCGCGATTCTGCCCTGACCAGTGGTGCTGATAACGGTGCTGAGCGGGAGCATGCTTAAGGCTCTCGCCAGACGCTGTGCCTGTGCTCGCCCTGCCCCAGTCAGTTCAATCCCTGACAACTGTCCAGGTAGGCGGTGCTCGACGTTCCAGGTCGATTCTCCATGTCGAATAAGTAATAGCAGGTGTTTCATCTCAGTTTGTGTTCATGTTGCTCATCTTCCTCTGCTTCCTCACCATGTTCGACAATGTCGCCCACTTTGAACAGGATATCCTGTAAGGCGATTCTCCACTTTGGCTTCTGGCGCAATAAAAATTCGAGGTCCATGCCAAAGTGCTTGAATTCCTCCCCCTGGGCATTCGCCATGATGGCCCGGGCCTCTTGGTTTGGCTCCACGGCTAAGCGCTGCTCGTACCAACCGATTGCTTCGGCTTCTTCCGTGAGCGAAGCAATCATGCGTGCAAAGGTGCGGGTCTCTTGCGGAAGTTCATTCGCAGGTTCGTGATACTGGTCAAATCCCATGGTTTCTTTCCTTTTCTTCTTCTCGCTCGTATCGCTGACACGCTCATCAAAGACGATACGAACGCTGATTCAGAGAACATGCAGGTTGCTATCCCTTCACGTAAGCTTATTGAAGCAACATGAGG
>VBHI01000225.1 GCA_005881495.1 Chloroflexota bacterium | reverse complement strand
GCCACACTGTACACTTTATCACTGTGGCCTAGATAACTATAGGGAAGACTTTTGGGTGGATTGATCACTACTGGCACTTCTTGTGGTTTTCGTGACAGAAAATAGCCGCTTACTGCGACAGCTGCCCCTAATCCCGCCAGACCAACTAGAACCGCCCGCCTTGTTAATTTCTTCTGTTGCTGTTCTTCCTGTGTTTGGCGTTCCTGCTCTACTCTTTTTTGCCGCTCACTCTCCCCAATACTGGCCAACAAAAAGGCATCCTCGTCGATATTCGGGCTGTTGCGCTCTCGCCAGGCTTTTCGCAGTTGGATATCCTCGCGAGCTTTATCAATCCAATCAGAAAGAAGCTTCCATTCCCGCATGAGCGCCTCATGACTTACCTCCACTGTTGAGACCCCGGCAACCGTATTCGTGACCAGCAAACGTGCGGTGGTAAATATCTTCACGACTCCTCTCAAGGTAGCTGTCTCCTGGGGATCGGGCAGCTCCAGTTCGGAGAAAGCCGCTCGACGGCGGGTCATATCCTGTTCCGTTGTCCCTGGATCAACCAGCCGTTAGAAGAGGGCGCGCGCCAGTCTTCGATGGTCTTCAGAGGGCAAAGCAGCATAAGTCGCCTCGGCATGATTGGCCAATGCGCCTTTGACGCCCCCAATCTCTCGATAGGCCTGGGTCGTCAATTGCCGGCCTTTGCGCCTTTGAAACAGCTGATCGAGGGTAAATTGCAGTAAAGGCAATGCCCCAGCCTGCCCTTGCACGTCAAAAAGCAGATCGCCGACCAGGTCCCCTTCAAACGTCAGCCTCACATCGGGCAATTGAGCCGGTTTCTCAATCACCTCGCGCAGTTCGCTCATCTCCATCGGAAATACTGCCATGTGGTGAGACTCGATCAGTTGACCCAATTCCGGGTAGGAGAGCGGTCGGTCATAAAAATCTGCACGAAACGTGAGGATAGCAATGGTCGGACCTTGCGGCTCAGTAATGGCGGTGATCAGCAGGTCGATAAATCGTTTTCGCTCGTTCTCATCCACCGTCTGCGTAAATACCTCTTCAAACTGATCGATCAGGAACAGGACCTTGTCCTCTGGCTTTGCTATGAGAGTAGTCATAAGAAGATGCAACCCGCGACCAGTATCGTCTTCTACATCTTCGCGAAGAGCTTTGAGGCTGCGGGCTGGGAAGCTGGGAGAGAGTGCCAGGGTCAGGGCCTCGATGGGATGTTGCCCTGGCACCATCGGTTCAATGTACACCCATCCCTGGCTTCCGGGAAGAACGCCTCGCTGTAACTGGGGCAGTAGACCCGCCATCACAACACTGGATTTTCCCGAGCCGCTCGATCCAATAATGGTGAGAAGTCTCGCCCTGGAAGCTCCTTGCTCTCCTGTCGCCAATTGTTTCTGTAGAGCTTCTACAAGGGCATTGATAAAGCGGCTGCGCCCAAAGAAATCACCGGCATCCTCGCGGCGAAAAGCATGGAGGCCCTTGTATGGATTACGGGGTGGTTCACTTTGCAGAGAGCTTGGCTCTGGTTTGGCAACCGCTGCATCAGCGGGGGTATTGAGCTTCTCTAGAATTACGACAAGTTCATGTATGGCTTCCCGGTACCGTTCTTCGCGAGCATCGATATACTGCGTTCCCCCCCAACCAATCGGCACAGCATCCATCCACTCATCTCCCATAGCCCAGAGCGGATACACAGGACGTCGGTACATTTCAGCAATCCGCAATTCATCCTTGACATAGCGGGAACCCCGCGCACTTGGAGAAGCCACCAGCACCACCGCAGCGGCATGACGGATCGCCTTTCGCAGCGAATCTTCCCAATCGGGGGTACCAGGCTGAATATCTTCATGATCTATCCAGACAGTTATACCTCCTGCCTGCAGATCGGATTGTAGCTGTGAGACAAATGAACCATCAGCACGCGCGTAAGACAGAAAAACATGCGATAAGTGCGATACGGTCATGGACTGCCTCCATCAAAAATCGGATCAGGCATCAATCACACCCCAAGTATACCACCACGCTCAAGTCAGTCCTGGCCACACGTGGAACTCATCTGACATTTATCAGATAACTTTTCGCCTCTTTCAGATAACTTTTCCGATGTATAGTAGCTGTTAAGCAAAGAAAACAGGTACGCGTCTCGCACATAACTTTTCCACCCGATGTATCCACCGTTTTCCGAGAGAGTTTGGTGCCGTTTTTCCTCTGTTTTAGCCCACAAGGAAAAGTTATCTGATAGAGATGAGTGTGCGAGCTTCCCAGTTCAGGGCGATGAGTATGGCTAGAAGCCCGGCCCATACGATAGCGATTGCTCCAAGAATGAGCGGAGGGTCGGGAGTGTAGGGCTTGTAGTCCCATATGTTTGCGGGGTAAGGATCGGTGAACTTGGAGTTTGTCTCTGTCGTGAAGTTATAGAGCTGTGCAGTTGGCACACTGGTGTGTAGGCGCTCAAACACCGCCTGATTCAACAGATCCCTTTCTCTACACCTGTTCATTTTCTCTGTCTCTGAGAAAAGCAGCACGAACGGAGTGATGGACAACAGCTCCCCCACTTCGTCGTGTCTGCCCCTCCGCACGAGACAGGCAGGCTTTTCTCTCAGCTAAAAAGCGACGGGCAGAGCGGCCAAACTCCGTGAGTTCAGACTGAAGTTCCAGGTGATGCTCTCGCGGGGGACGCTCAGCCGCAGGTTGGGCATGCGCTTCAGCAGGGTAGTAAAGGCAATGTCTCCCTCCAGACGGGCCAGCGGCGCCCCCAGACAGGTATGGATGCCATGCCCAAAGGCGAGATGACGATTGAGCGTGCGCGCAATCTCCAGCTCCTCTGGCTGGGTAAACTGGCTCTCATCCCGATTCGCCGAGCCCAGGACGGGAAAGAGCATATCCCCTTGCTTGATCTGCTGCCCGGCGATCTCGATGTCTTCGGTGGCAAAACGCGGTCCCGCGATGGTGGCTGGCCCGTTGAAGCGCAGCAGTTCTTCGACCGCCGACGGAACCAGGCTGAGGTCCGCTTTGAGCTGCTCCAGTTGAGCAGGATGATCCAGCAACATCAAGGTGCCGGTGGCGATCAAGTTCGAGGTGGTTTCATGGCCGGCAAAGATCAGCAGCGTGATCATCGAGAGCAGTTCCGTTTCGCTGAGCCGATCCCCTTCCTCTTCGATGGCGATCAACTGGCTGATCAAGTCCTCCGCTGGATGCTGGCGTTTGTCGGCCACCAGGTGTGCGGTGTATTCCCCGAAGGCGCGCATGTGAGCCGCGACCCCCTCATCGCGCTTTCCCAGGGCCAGACCATGCGCCAGCGCCTCCGACCAGACCCGGATCTGGTCCCGGTCGGCGTGAGGCACCCCCAGCATCTCCGAAATGACATTGATGGGCAGGGGAAAGGCATAGGCCTCGACGAGATCCATCTGGCCGTGCGCTTGCACCTGGTCGAGCAACTCATCGGCGATCTCCTGCACGCGCGGGCGTAAGCCTTCTATGTACCTGGGCGTGAAGGCTTTGGACACCAGCAGGCGTAATCGTCGATGATCCGGCTCATCGACCGTGAGCATCGTTTTGGCAGTCAAGAAGGTAGGCGTGTCAGAGGTATTGGCGGTCCCGGCGTTGTTGTGCCCTAAAGGACTGTTGACCCCGATGGGGCGGGGGTCCACGGTAAAGTGGGCATGATCTTTGAGAATCTGCACTGCCTCTTCCATGCGCGTGACCACCCATGTCTGGCGATCCGTTCCCGCGAGGGAGAACGGGAGAGGCATAACGGCGCCCACGGAGCGCATCTGCGCGAACAGCGCAAAGGGGTTCGCAACCAGTTCAGGGTTATCACCGCTAAACAGGCTGAACATCTCTTTCTCTGGTACAGTCTGATCCTGTGTATTCATAATAATATTCCTTTCGTTAGTGTATTTCTTTATTAACGATGCTAAAAATGGAGGTGTATCCTTCTTCACGCTTACTACTCATCTTTTCTTTCCTTTTTGATCTCTCAACTAAAAAGCCACGGGCAGATTAAATCTGGACCGGCATCGCGGGCGATGGCCCATTGCACGAAGCCCAGATTGTAAATGCGAACTGTTTAAAGTTCGCATTTACAGTAAGCAAGAATGACTATTCTAAATCCAGTACTACTTTTATAGCAAGACTTGGGTCTGAAGCAGTTTCAAATGCTTGTACGGCATCATCTAATGGAAATGTATGGGTAATGATTTGGGTGACATTTGAAGTTCTGTTTGTCAGATTATGAATGACTTCCAAAATGTCCTCTGTTGTATACCCGCGGGATCCCATGATTCTGCATTCGGTGCTCATCACCTGGATGAAGTTGATGGGAACCTCTTTTTTCTGCAAAGCCACACACGATAACCTCGCCCCTTGTTTCGCATAATTCAGAAAATCACCTGGAACATTCGGCGCCCCTGCACAGTCGATGACCACATCAATATCGATCACCGAAGAGCCATGGTATTTTTTGATTTCCCCGAAGTGTTCCAGTAAGAAGGTGCGTGTCTCTCCAGACTTCGGGTTAAAGCCGATTCCGCCCAATTGCCTGACCGTTTCCAGGCGGCTGTCGTCAATGTCCAGAACGACGACGTTGTGGTTTCCCTGGGCAACTAACCCACTGAGTGCACACAGGCCAATGGGTCCAGCGCCATAAATCACCACATGGTCTTCCGGTTTGGCCTGAGGAGTATTCTTCCCATGGGTTCCGACCGCAAACGGTTCAATTAACACCGCATCCTCAAAGGAGAGAGAATCGGGCAATGGAAAAAGGTTATACTCAAGCTTCGCATCTTGAACTAAAACATATTGAGAAAAAGCACCGGCTCTCACTGAGGCAGAGGGATCAGGAGTACGAATACGCGTCATCGGATTGACAAACACTCGTGTCCCTTTTTCTACACACGTGACATTTTTCCCTGTTTCATAGACATATCCAACCATCTCATGTCCAAACTCTGAATCCGGGAGAAAGCCAACGGTCCTTCCACCGTACAGATATCCAGTCACATCAGTTCCGCAAATCCCCGCACGAACATTGCGTACGATAACATCATCAGGACCACAAACAGGCATGGCTCTTTCCTGTACTTCTACCGTTTTCGTGTCTTTATAAATTACTGCTTTCATCGATTTGTCTCCTTCGTGGAAGTTGTTGAGGGGAGATCCCCTTGGAATTTCAAAATGTACAACGTCAGGAATCAACACAGCGTGTATACTGTCTCCAGTTGTCACATATGTCTTTTTGTATTATAATGTCATTATATGACAAAAGTCAATAGGAGAAAAAGGGAAATGAATGACAAAGTGTCTTTACCACACGACGAAGCGCAGCCAATGAGTTTGCGCGAACGCAAGAAACGCCTGGCTCAAGCCACCATTGAAGAGACAGCACTCCGGCTCTTTCAGCAGCAGGGGTACGAGCAAACCTCCATCCAGGACATTGCCGATGCGGTAATGATGTCCCCGCGCACCTTTTTCCGCTATTTTGCCTCCAAAGAGGAAGTGCTCTTTGGACCCATGCGCGCGGTCCTGAGCGATGGTCTCCGCTTTCTGCAGCGCGTGGCGCCAACGGAGTCACCGCACGCAGCACTCAGAGCGACCTTTGTCTACCTGGCCAGCCAGTATCAGCAGCAGCGGGCCAGTTTTCTGATCCGCTATCAGGTCGCGATGCAGACCCCATCGATCGCTTCCATCTATCTCTATGCGCTGATGGAAACGGAGCCAGCCATCTGTGAGGCGCTGTGCTCTCACCTGGAAGCTGCCACGAACCGCAACAAGATACGCTTCCTGGTGGCCATCTACATGACAGCGCTGCGTGTGGCTATTGCAGCGTGGCTGGAGCATGAAGCGCAGGGAGATCTGGTTTCCGTACTTCGTGAGTACCTGGACTCCTTCTCGTCTCTTTCCCACAATGCCTAGATGAAACGATCAGTTGTACCATATAACTATGGTATATGGTAGAAACGAGAAAATTGGAGAAACTTGTTGGTTATCAACGGACTTCCCTGGCCGATTTTTCTCTCTCTGTTACTCCCCTGGAAATAGCCTTATATGTTACGTCATGCTCTAAATGCCCTATTTCCATAGACTTCGGTGCGCCACAGGCGCATGAATTACTATTGGCAAATGACTCATAAAGCGAAATGTCCGGGTGAATGGAAAGAAACGTTCCTTCGCCACCCTGCACGCCCCGGTATGCGAAGCCGTACCATAGTAGGGGCAGGGCTTGCCCTGCCCAATAGGCGTCAAGTGAAGGAACTCAAAAATGGGATCAATGGCCGCGTCTCGCGCCGCTCCCAGGGCGGTGGCAAGCCCCACCCCTTACTATATACGGTTTGGCGCTCCGTTCGTGTATAGTAGGGTTGACCCTTGCGGTCAACCTGGGCTGGGGGCGGGGCGATGCTCAACCCCCTGTTCTCGCCCTGTGACAAGGCCGATTCAACTCGCACTTTCATTCGCCAACCGTGTCCTTGAAAGGACCCATGTGCTCCCCTTCAGCCTCAGTTTTGTGATCGGCGGCGAAGGCGCGCAGCCGCTCGGCATATTCCCGTAACCGTTCCTCCACCAGCTGGTGGACTGTCCCCTCAGGATACTGCCCATCAGGGCCACGCTGGCCCGCCGGGTGGCCGGTGAGTAGCTCGATGCCCTCGTCGGTGCTGCGCACAGCCCAGATGTGAAACTGTCCGGCCCGGACAGCATTGATCACCTCCTCGTCGAGCATCAGGTTCGGCACGTTCGCCGCCGGGATGATGATGCCCTGTTCGCCGGTCAGACCCTTCGCCTTGCAGACAGCGAAGAAGCCCTCGATCTTGGACGTGACCCCCCCGACAGCCTGAATCTCGCCGTGCTGATTGACTGAGCCGGTGACAGCGATGCCCTGGCGTAGCGGCAGACCAGCGAGCGCCGAGAGGAGCGCGTACAGTTCGGTCGACGAAGCGGAATCACCCTCGACCTCGTCGTAGGACTGCTCGAAGGTGATGGTCGCGCTGATCGAGAGCGGATACTGCTGGCTGTATTGACCCGCCAGGTAGCCTGAGAGGATCAGGAAACCCTTGGAGTGGATCGGGCCAGACAGTTCGATCTCGCGCTCGATGCTCTTCACCGTGCCGCGGCCTGGGGAGACGCGGGCTGTGATGCGCGACGGCTTGCCAAAGCTGTAGCCGCCGAGGTCGATGACCGCCACGCCGTTGACCTGCGCTCCCCTGACGCCGGAGGTATCGATCATAATAGTGCCGTTGTCGACCATCTCCTGGATCCGCTCCTCGATGAGGTTGGAGCGGTACTTTCGCTTGGCGATGGCCTGGTCAACGTCTGTGGCCTGCACGACATCATGCCCTGCCTTCCCAGCCCAGTAATTTGCCTCGCTTACAACGTCGGCGATGTCACGCAGCCGGCTGGAGAGCTTGCGCTGGTCCTCGCGTAGCCTCGCACCGTACTCGATGACGCGAGCCAGAGCTCCGCGGTCAAAGTGGCGTAAGCCATTCTCGCGCACCTGCCGGCTAATAAAGGCCGCGTAGTCGCCGATGTGCTCGTCGTTCCAGTCCATGTCCGGTGCGAAGTCGGCTTTGACCTTGAACAACTCCTGGAAGTCGGGGTCGAGCTGGTAGAGGAGGTAGTAGACCTCTGGCGGGCCGAGCAAGATCACTTTGACGTCCAGGGGGATCGGCTCAGGCCGCAGCCGCTCGGTCGGCAAGGCGGCGTACTGCTCCCCCAGGTTTTCGATTGTCACCTCGCCGCAGATGAGCGCACGCTTGAGAGCATCCCAGGCAAGACGAAGGCATTGACGCTGTAACGAGTCAGGTGCTCCCCACGCTGCAGTCCCGGCAGGCGGCTGAGTAAGACTTGTTGCTGTCCCTCGCCTTCGCTGCCGCGAAAGTCGTCGAGGTGCTCCGGCAAGTCGCTCTGGATCTGGTCGAGGTAGGTCAGCACCTTTGGCTGATCGCTGTAGGCCTCGCGCAGTTCAACGAGGTGCGGGCCGACTGCGAAGAGGGCCACATCGCGGTCGAGGTGCCGCACCCGCTCGGTCGCCTCCTTCTGCATCTGACGCACCTGGCGGAGCGTGTCGGCGATGCGCTCCTGGATCTCATTGTTGCGCTGCTCCAGCTCCTGCTGCTGCTGGGCGGGTAGGCGCTGGAACTCCTCGTCGGAGAGCGGATGCCCCTGGCTGACAGGTACGGTCACGATACCTGACGGTGTCATTTCGATGGCAAAGCTATGGTCGCGCGCGAAGGCATTGAGCTGGTTGAAGAGCGCGTCACGCCGCTGGGCCAACTCGGCGAGCGCCTCCCGGCGGTGGCGCTCATAGTCCTCACTCTCGAAAGCGCGCGGGATGTCTCGCTGGGCCGCCTGCAGAAAGCCATCGAGATCAGCGGCGAATTTGCGCCCCCGGCCCTGCGGCAGGCGGATCACGTTCGGTTGGTCCGACTGGGCGAAGTTGTAGACGTAGACCCAGTCGGACGGCGCGGGCCGGGTCGGCGCGAACCGTCGGAGAAAGTCGTGGACGGTGAGCTCGCGTCCCGAACCGGCCGGGCCAGCCACGAAGAGGTTGTAGCCAGGCGAGCCGATCTCCAGGCCGAACGCGATAGCGTCGACCGCGCGAAGCTGCCCGATCGTCCCCTCAAGCGGGAGCACGTCGGCGGTGGTCAAGGGCAGTTGAGCCTGGTCAACGCGGTGCCGCAGTTGCTCGGGCGCAACCGCGGTCTGTTCACTGAGAGTCTGTGTCATGATTGGCTCCTTTCTCGCAAAAAGCATACCGCATTCCCTGTGTAGATATCAAGGATGCTCACTTAACAAAGAATCCTTTTGCGATTTCATGTATATTATGGCAGCGTTTGTGAATCATATCGAGGATTGTCTTTCTCCTCAAAATAGGGTATGCTGTGCTTGTACCCATTGCAGAGTTGCGCTTTGTAGGTGTCATCAAGATCAGTCCATCAACGTTGTTCAGGCAGGAGTTTTTCGCTGAAAGGAGCCGGAGCAGCTGAGCGCTCTGGGAGAGAAGGATGATGATGACATCCACAGCTTTTCACCAGTGGTGCGACCAGCTCGCGCTCCCTCCCTGACATTCCTGAACTGCGGGAAGCAACCGAAGAGGCCATGCACCTGCATGGGGTACGGGTGGTGATTCTCGATGAGGCGCATCATATGCTGTACGCAGGAACTGGCACGCGAGGAAGCACGCTCCAGGAACAGTTGGAGTGGCTGAAATCGATGGGCAGTACGACCGGAGCGCTGCATATTCTGGTCGGCACCTACGATTTGCTGAATTTTGGTCGCTTAAATGGGCAAACGGCGCGACGCAGCCTGCCGATCCATTTTCCTCGCTACCAACTACGACGAGAAGAGGATTGTATCGAGTTCCAGGCTGCGCTGTTGGCACTCCTGCAAAAGGTCCCGCTCACGTGTGACGCAGAAACCTTCGTCAGATATCACTGGCTCTATTTCTACGAGCGCAGTATTGGCTGTATCGGCGTCTTGAAAGACTGGTTGCTGCGTGCAGTCTCCACCGCCCTCGATGAAGGACAGGACACCTTAACGCTGGACTGGGTACAAGATCAGGCCTCTCTGGTTGACCAATGCAGACAAATGGCTCTTGATGCGACGGAAGGGGAGCAGAAGCTGAACCATACGGAAAGCAACCGAGAACATTTGTGGCGACTTTTGCAAGGGGGCGAACTGATTGCTCCTGTTCCACCCCTTCCCCCGCGTGGAACGCTACCGATCCCCTCGCCTGCACTTGAGGCAAACACGGTCGCGCCTCAACCGTCCATCGAGCCGCCTCCGCAGCCTTCCTCCTCACTGGAGGCATCCGCTCCTCCGGTAAAAAGACAAGGACCCGGAAGAAGTCGGAGGAGAATCCGCCAGTCGAGACCAGGCTTTCGGTCGAGGGTTCGAGCGAACCCACACAAGATGTACCACCGAAACGACCAGGACGAGGAAGGAAAAAGGCCACGGAGTTGCAGACTCAACCCATCGAACTCTCTCAGCCTGCGCTTTCAGCAACGGGAGGTGCGAGCCTCCCAGCAGGTGAGGTGGAGGTCGGAGCTGCGCCTTCAAAAGAGCAGGCCAAACGCCCCGGTCGCATTGGGGAGCGCAAGCCTAAACGGGATCTCGTTGGCGAACCAGAGCCAGAACGCAACTAATGGGGAACTTGGGGAACTTTCTCAGCAGTTCCCTCGCGTCCTCTTCTACCCGTGAGGGAACTTTTGAACAGGGGGTTGTCCTGGAAAGGAACGGCAGCGATGGCACGAACGACTCCAGTGGTACAAGGCGAGGTCCTGATCTGGCCGGGCGATGCCCAGAAACAGTCTCTCACCGTCGGTTCCCCTGCCTGGTATGCCTGGTTGGAAGATGCCTCGACATTTGCCTTTGTCGGCGACATGGGTACGTTCACCGCTCGCAAGGAGTCCACGCGGCACGGCGGCACCTACTGGAAGGCGTACCGAAAACGGGAGGGGAAACTGCGCCGTGCCTACCTGGGCAAGTCGCGCGATGTGACACTCGCGCGATTACAGACGGCCGCAGCCGTGCTGGCTCGTCAGGGCAGCGGACAGGACGCACACGGGGTCGATCAAGCTGGAGGAGAGCGGTCGTATCACACTCCCTCTGCTGATCCTGCACACGATTCCATCCCCCAGAAAACGCCTTTCGCGCGAGATCAGACCGTTGATCTCGGACGTACAGCGCACAGGGGAGACTCCCCGGCACCACGTGCTTCTGCTCTCCCCACCTACCTCACCCCACTGCTTGGGCGCGAGCAGGAGGCGCAGATAGTCTGTTCCCTTCTGCAACGCTCAGAGATACGCTTACTGACCCTCACCGGCCCAGGTGGCGTGGGCAAAACTCGTCTGGGCATCCAAATAGCCAGCAACCTCATGCATGACTTTGCCAACGGTGTCTGCTTCGTCTCCCTCGCTCCTATCAGTGACCCGGAACTTGTCTTTCCCACTATCGTCCAGGCGCTCGGCCTCCCCGAAGTTGGAGATGCAGGGGCAGGGACAGCACCGCAGCCCCTACAGCGCCTGAACACCTATCTGCAAGAGAAGCAAGTATTGCTGCTGCTCGACAACTTCGAGCAAGTCGTGGCGGCGGCTCCAGCATTGGTGGAACTCCTGACCTCCTGCGCACAGGTCAAAGTGCTTGTGACCAGCCGTGCGGTGTTACGAGTGAATGGTGAATACGAATGCCCGGTCTCACCTCTGGCACTTCCCAGTCCGAAGGAACTGTCAGATGCTAGAGCAGTCGCGCAATCTCCAGCAGTCGCGCTCTTTGTCCAGCGCGCGATGCCTCGCCTGCCCGACTTCTCGCTCACCGATGCCAATGCCGCAGTCATTGTTGGTATCTGCGCTCGACTAGATGGGCTTCCATTGGCCATCGAGCTGGCTGCCGCTCGCATCAAACTGCTACCACCGGAAGCCTTGTTAGCACGCTTAGAGCACCGGCTGCAGGTGTTGACCAGTGGAGCGCGAGGTATTCCTGCAAGGCAGCAGACGCTTCGGAGCACCATCAAGTGGAGCTATGATCTCTTGTCTGCCGATGAGCAGCACCTCTTCCGACGACTCTCCGTCTTCGTCGGCGGCTGCACCCTCAGGGCGGTGGAAGCGGTATGCAACGAGGTTGACCATGTGGGATTGCATGTATTGGATGGAGTAGCCGCACTCCTCGACAATAGTCTGTTGCAACAGACCGAACAAGCGGGAGAAGAGCCGCGCTTCGTGATGCTGGAAACCATTCGCGAGTATGGACTGGAGTGCCTGGCAGCACGTGGAGAGAGAGAGCAGACGCGATGCGCGCATACCAGCTACTATCTGGAGCTGGCAGAAGAGGCAGAGCCAAAACTATCCAGTGCAGAGCGCGAGCAGTGGGCGCATCGACTGGAGAGAGAGCACGATAACTTTCGGGCAGCACTCAGTTGGTCTTTGGAGCAACGCAGGGGCGACCCTTGTGGTCGCCCAGAGCGTGTGGGAGGGGAGGAGGCTCCGCGGTTAGGCGGAGCGCTGTGGCAATTCTGGTTATTACACGGGCATCTGAGTGAAGGCCGTCAATGGCTGGAGAAGGCGCTGGCCTTAGAGGTACCCCGGGTGCCATCAGCTGTACGGGCGAAGGCGCTCACCGGTGCCGGAGTACTGGCCCACTTCCAGGGTGACTATCACCAGGCAAAGCTCCTCTGTGAAGAAGGCCTGGCACTGTTCCGAGAACTTGAAGATAAACGGGGCATGGCGGCCTCGCTCAATGGGCTGGGGCTGATAGCTCGCGCGAGGAATGATTACCCGGAGGCGCGGGCGCTGCACGAGGAGAGCTTAGCCATCCTCAGAGAACTCGGCGACACCTGGGGAATCGCCGAAGCGCTCTCGCTTCTAGCGAGAGTTGCCTTTCACCAGGGAGACCACAGGGCAGGGAAGCTTCCAGGCGAGGAGGGCCTGGTGCTTTTTCGAGATTCGGGGGATCGACGGGGCATTGCCCAAATACTTGGCGTCCAGTCATTGACGGCTCTCTATCATGGTAACTACGTAACAGCCTTTACTCTGGCAGAGGAGAGCCTGGCAATAATGCGGGAATTGGGAGATCAACGGCACATCGCCAGGGGGCTCTGGAGTTTAGGATATGTAGCCCTTTTCCAGGATGACTACGCAAAGGCACGTACTTTCTATGAAGAAGCTCTGGCGCTACATCGGGAGTTCGGCGAAAAGTGGTTCATCGCCTCATGCCTGGATGGGTTGGCTGAAGTGGCCATAGCAAAGGGTCAACCAGAGTGGGCAGCGCATTTATTGGCTGCTGCAGCACTCCTGCGCGAAGATCTGGGCGTGTCTCCTCCATCTTATAACCTTGCCAACTACGAGCGCGCGGTGGATACCACACGCGCTCAACTTGGCGAGGAGCGGTTTGCAGCAGCGTGGGCAGAAGGGCGGAAGATGACACTGGAGCAAGTCCTGGCAGAGCAAGCACGCGCAACAACACCAGGACAAACCTCCACAGTGTCCACCATCCAACAGCCCGCTGACACAGCAGCACCCCCACCGACCTATCCCGACGAACTGACCCCACGAGAAGTTGAGGTGCTACGCCTGGTAGCATCAGGGCTGTCAAACGCCCAGATGGCAGAGAAGCTCATCATTAGCCCTCGCACCGTCCATGCCCATGTACGCTCGATCTACAGCAAGCTCTTCATCACCTCACGCAGTGCGGCAACACGCTACGCCATTGATCACAAACTGATCTAACGCTTATCGACACCTGGGAATGCCCGGGCATTCCTCAGCATAGATCATTCCCTGTCACTCGCGAATAGGCATTGCAAATACCACGTTATGCCGATGTGCTTTAGCTTCCATTACTTTAGACTGTAACCAGACACAGTAGAGGCGCGATCAATCAATCGCTTCTACTTAGGAAACAAGCATTTGGGCATAATAGATTGTGCCCACACACAATCGAAAGGAGTTCTCACACATGTTCGCTAATGATCCCATCTATCCATCCCTGCCAGCAACTGATCTGGAACGAGCCAAACGGTTCTACGCCGAAAAGTTGGGGCTGACCCCGGAGAGCGAAATACCGGGAGGTCTTTTCTACCGCTGTGGCAAAGACACCAGATTCGCTGTCTTCACCTCTCAAGGTGAGGCCAGCGGGACCCACACCCAGGCGTTCTGGCTGGTGGAGGATGTCGAGTCGGAAGTCGCCGCGCTCAAAGCCCGCGGGGTCGTCTTTGAAGAGTACGATTTGCCTTCCCTGAAGACCGCCAACAGTATCGCGACGGCAGGGCCAATCAAAGGAGCGTGGTTTAAAGATAGCGAGGGCAATCTCCTCTCTTTGGGTCAGTTCGTCTAGGCCAAGAGCAGGAGGACACACTGGTGAAGTCTCGAAGAACCGGGTTCCCGAACTCGTTGGATGATGGGGAGTGGTATGATGTGATGAGGAGGCAAGGAGGGACGCAGGGCTGTGATGGTCCGGTTTGCTCAGCTCGCCAAGGAGAGGCGTCTTCGCCTTCTCCTTGGCAACTCCACGGGGCCGAGCCAGGTGAGTTCGTCAAAGTATATGAGGAGAGTCGATTACCAACAACAGTATGAGGAGGAGAGAACACGATGCTCAGCAACTATCCAATCGATGTCGTGCTGCTAGCGATGGACCTGGCGGCTGCCAAAGCCTTCTACGCCGATAAAATTGGCTTGCCGGTGCTCAGTGAGAGCCCAGGCGGGGTGACGTTTCAATGTGGGGGCGACAGCCAGTTAGTGGTCACGAAGAGCAGTGTGGGGACCAAGGACGAGCAGACGCAAGCGGCCTTCCGTGTCGCCGATGTGCGGGCCGAGGTCAGCGAACTGCGCCGGCGCGGTGTGCAGATCGAAGACTACGATATGCCAGGACTCAAGACCCAGGACGGCATTGCCGATATCGGGTTCGCCTGGATGGCCTGGTTCATCGACCCAGGCAAGAACTGCGTGGGCCTGATGCAGCTCAAGAACCCATAGCATCCGTCTTGCGTGCCACCAAACCCTTTCAGCCTGCTGAGAATGGGCGCTGGTGTTCCATTAATCGCGCCCCGCTGCAAAGGAGAAAACGATGACAATAGCAGAGAAAACAATGACAACACCTACATGGGAAGCGCCAGGACCGGGCCTCTGGCGGCGAGACCTTACGCATTTTCCTGACGCAGTGACCAGATACTTCGGAGAATTTCTCACCGAATTTTTCAACTCAATAGGCATGCGTGAGGGATTTCGGAACTACGGATTGTTGCTTGATCATCTTGATATGCGACTCGTCGGCGGTCGAATGTACTTGCGCCCCCGGCCAGTTGGCGCACCAGAGGAGGCAAGCAGCCCTCCACCCAAAATCATCTTCAAGCTCTTGTTCTTGCTTCACCCGGAACTGCGCTACCGCAAGAAGCGCGTAGTTGAGGTGTTTGCCATCAGGCTGTGGCGTGAGGATCGTGCTCGGTGGCGCAACGAACTGGCACCAAAGCTTCGACAGAGGAACCTGGAACTCCAGCAGATCGACCTGGCTACGCTCGATGACACCGCACTCCGCATACACGTGGAAGCGACAAGAAAGGCATGCTTCGAAAGTTGGAGGATTCACTTTCTCTTGCTTCCCGCAGATACGATTCCCGTGGGTGACTGGCTTAGGTACACCTGTGAATGGACGGGCGTCACTCCCGCAGAAGCGATGATGGTTTTGAAGGGCAAAGCACGGGGAGGAGTGGTCCCGCTCGCGCTGCTGGATCAACTTGCAGACGCAGTGAGTAGCGTGGAAGCCTCAATTGAGATCCTCCATGACTCCCGCAGTGATGCCCAAAGCCGAGTTGAGCGTCTGCGTGCCTCCGATCCCGGAGTCGCCAGGGCCCTGGATACCTACCTGAATGAATACGGATTTCGCCTGGTCACCGGGTATGACTTCTGTGACCTGACCTTGCGCGAGCTGCCGCAAGTCCTGCTGAGGAGCATTGCAGCGCAGAGAGATGGGCATACCATTCCGCAAGACACCACCGCAGAAGCAGCGGCTGCTCGCTTACGGAATCGTGTCCCTGCTGACGCACGTGCTGAGTACGATAGTCTCTTGGAGGAAGCATGCGTTGCCTACGGGCTTCAAGATGAGAACGTGGGTATTACTATGCTTTGGCCTGGTGGACTGATGCGGCGTGCCCTGCTTGCCGCAGGTGAGCGACTGGTCTCTCGTGGTGTAGTCAAGCGCCCCGAGCATCTTTTGGACGCGACCTCTGCCGAGGTAGCCGCCCTCTTAGGTGGTCCGGGAACAGCCCCCTCAGGCGATGAACTCGCAAGGCGTGCTGAAGAGCGCCGACTGCTTAACCTTGAGGAATTGCCTGTTGAGCTTGGAGAACCAGAAGCGCCACCGCCAGCCGAGCTGCTCCCACCACCATGCGCGCGAGCGATGCTAGGGCATATGTTCTACATCACACATTTTGATGCCGATACTGCAAGACGACCTCAGGCAATGAATGATAGGCTGGATGGTCATGGTGTCAGTGGCGGAAGGTACGCAGGGCGCGCGAGGATTGTGCGCAGTGCCGCCGATTTTGAGAAGATCGAAAGCGGAGACGTGCTGGTCACGCGTATCACCTCGTCCGGGTACAATGTGCTCCTGCCACTGCTTTGCGCGGTGGTTACCGACCGGGGAGGCGCGCTCTGTCATACCGCCATCATTGCGCGCGAGTTCGGCATCCCAGCAGTCGTCGGCACCGGGGATGCGACATCGCGCATTCCCGACGGGGCACGTATTGTGGTGGACGGCGACCGGGGCGTGGTGGAGATAGTGGGATGAGAGGAGACATGCTTATCACTCTCGGCTCCAGTATTGATGCCCAGGTATACGGAGGCAAGGCTGCCCGTCTCTCTGAGACCTTGTGTGCCGGGTTACCTGAGCATCACATGCCTCCCGGGTTTGCACTCCATCCCGATTGTGTGGCCCGTACAGCACAGAGCAACTTGCTTCCCAATGAGCGGGCTGCGTTGGAGCATTCCCTGGCATCATTCAAAGATTGAGCCGTGGCAGTGCGCTCGTCGGCCATTGGTGAGGATGGGGCATTGGCAAGCTTTGCCGGACAACATGCTAGTTTCCTGAATGTGCGCGGGCTGGATGGGGTACTCTCGGCCATTGCGAATGTATGGGCATCAGGGCAGACTGAATCTGCACGACGCTACCGGGCCCGTATGAGCATTGCAGGCGAGCCATGTGTGGCCGTCATCGTGCAGGCACTTGTGCCAGCCGAGGTTGCCGGAGTTCTCTTCACGATTGATCCCGTCTCCGGTTCAGGCGAGCGCTGGATTGTCGAGGCGTCCTGGGGGTTAGGTGAAGCCGTCGTAGGCGGCCTGATCACGCCCGATCGCTATGTCATAGCTCGCACGGGCGAACTGCTAGAGCGCCAATTGGGTCACAAGGACATAGCGATTGTGGCCGACGAACATGGGGGCACGACCGAATTGGCGATCAACAATCCAGCACGGGTGCAGGAAGCATGCATGGGTGAAAAAGCGCTTGTCCGTCTCGCCGAATTGGGGGCAGCATGTGAGGGCCTCTTGGGTGCTAATCAGGATATCGAATGGGCATTGTCGAGCGGCACGCTCTACCTCTTGCAGTGCCGTCCCGTGACGAGTGGAGGCAGACCATGATGGAACTGTTTGAACTTGGAGGCATGGCGGCAACCCTGGTAGCTGCCTATCAAGGAAGCCTGCTGCAGGCGTTGCTAAATGGCTACGCTACCCCCACCTTGTACGCAGAGGAACTCGGTCTCGACCCGACGGCAACTGAGCGGGTACTTGAGGTGCTTGCATGCCTGGGGATCGCCGACTGCAACCAGGGTAAGTATGGCGCATCTGCTGCTTTCAAGGACCTTGACGCCATCGGGCCAGGAGGAGTTGATGCATTTGGTGCCATGTGGAGCCAGGTGCCCGCCTTTCTGTTGCGCGGGGAGCGGTTTGCGCACATGGATGGTCCTCCAGATGCGCGTGAGGCGGTCTATAGCGCTGTGGTCTCAAAGCTGGCACTCGTCTTTGCGCATGGGGCGCGACAGCTTGCAGTTGCATTACCAGGCCGCCCAGCGCATATCCTTGATGTAGGAGCAGGTTCTGGTATCTGGAGCCTGGCGATGGCCCAGTGTCACCCAGAAACCCGTGTGACCGCCCTCGACTTCCCCAATATATTACAGACATTCCGCATCCAGGCAGAGCACATGGGCCTTTCAGATCGCATTGGGATGCTGCCGGGAAATTTCCATGTCATCGAGATACCAGAAGACCGCTTCGACCGCATTATACTTGCCAATGTGCTCCACCTGGAGCCTCCTGAACAAGCAGCCGCCCTCATTCGTCGCGTAACGGCAGCGCTCTTACCAGGTGGAAACCTGGTGATTGTCGATATGCTGGGAGATGGTACTCTTGTGGGAGAACGAGCGCAGGCTATCTATGCCTTGCACCTGGCCCTGCGCACGCGACAGGGGAAGGTACACCCCTTATCCGATCTGCAAGCATGGGTCAAGCAGGCGGGTCTGGTTCCAGAGGATGTTATTGAGCTTGGAACGCCACGCGGCATGGGGGCGTTGGTAGCACACAAATCGTTTTCGTAGGGTGCAGCGGTATTGGGACGCTGTCTGTGGGACGGTGTGGTGCGGACCTTTGTGGTCACCGGCACTCATGCGCCGACCTTGTACTCCCCACACCGCATCGACCGGATCTCCTCTCTGCTTGTGTGTGTTTCCACTTTTTGCAGAGGAAGAGACCTCTTCTTTGCTCGTTTGCCTTCAACGAATTTATACTCCCAGGAGGGCGTGCCGGGAGATGGATTCCAACACTCACCTGTGAGGTCATCTCAACTAAGCACATCATTAGCCTGAGATATGACTTGCCATGCGTTCAGGATCACGCGAAGAACACTAGAGAGCGACAATTCAGGTATGAATATTCTCCTCAAGCCAATTGCAATGGGAAGAGATTTTCAATCCCAACTCAAACCGCCTCTGTGAAGGATTTGTTGCCGTTTCGCTTATGAAGCATATCGCGCTCAAAAGTGCCACAATATGCTACAAATTTCACCTTCCCCTTTATTAACTCCCAAATAAATCAACCAGATTCACCACCTATAGAAAGAATACAATAACACCATCATCCAGGAAATAAACACATGCAATCCCAAAATGCAATAACACTTCACCACCAACCAACACCTACGTGTATTGTAGGGGCGACCCTTGGGTCGCCCTGCCTCGGCTGCTCGCCCTGGCACGCTCACCCTACCCTCATCAAATTCCGAAAAATTTATCGCGCGAAACACTCGCTAATTGTCCAAAATACCGCGCATCCATCAACCTCTTCAGTTCCCAAAATTTATCGCGCAAAATGCTCGCTATTTCCCAAAAATACCGCGCATCCATCAACCTCTTCAATTCCCAAAATTTATCGCGCGAAACACTCGCTATTTCCCAAAAATACCGCGCACCCCTGCAAAACACTCACAAAAGGATCTGGTGCAGTTGCAAAATGGGCATCCAGATCTTCACCAATGTTTCCTCTGGCGCCTTCCAGCCAACACTCGCAGACTTTGTCCCTGAAGATCAGCGCAGTACCAGGGAATATGTTGACCATGCCACATTGTTCACATAAATAACAAAAGGAAACAATCCCTCTTGTTCTATTATTTTACTTAATACAACGAATCGCCCCGCGAAGCCCGTGTATAGTAGGGTCGACCCTTGCGGTCGACCTGGCCGGGGCGGTCCACTGGCCGGGGCCGTTGAACTGGCTGTGGCCTACGAAAGGACAACAAGAGACATGACCAAACGAGCAAAAACCGTCGTAGTTATCGCTTTGATGCTAGGCATGTCTCTAGCCGCGCTTGATACCACCATCGTCGGCACGGCACTCCCCAGTATCGTAGGCAAGCTCGGCGGTATCGCCCTGTATTCATGGGTATTTTCGATCTATCTTCTCACCTCCACCACAACCGTGCCAATTTACGGCAAGCTGGCTGATCTCTTTGGGCGCAAGCCCATCTTTCTCTTCGGCACAGCGCTCTTCCTGCTTGGCTCAATCCTCAGTGGAGCAGCGCAAAGTATGGAACAACTGATTATCTTCCGCGCAATTCAGGGCCTGGGTGCCGGCGCGGTGCTGCCAATTGTGCTCACCATCATCGGCGATATCTTCGAACTCAAAGAACGTGCAAGGGTTCAGGGTTTATTTAGTGGCGTTTGGGGCCTCTCGAGCGTAATTGGGCCAGCAGTGGGAGGGCTCATCGTTGACCATTTCTCCTGGCGCTGGGTTTTTTTCATCAACGTACCCTTTGGCGTCCTCTCCGGCATATTACTCGCTCTCGCCCTTAAGGAAAACGTCGAGCGCAAGAAACAGAAGCTCGACTACCTTGGCACCTTGACGCTGACCGGTGGCATTATCGCTCTGCTCTTTTTCCTGCTCCAGGGAGGAACGACCTGGTCGTGGTCTTCGCTGCCGAGCATCGGCCTCTTCGCGCTCTTCCTTGTGCTTCTTGTGCTATTCCTGCGCCAGGAGCAGCAGGCTCCCGACCCAATTCTGCCGCTTACGCTCTTCCAGAATCGTATTATCGCCGTTTCAAGTATCGGCGGCGTCATACTTGGAATCCTGATGTTTGGTATCACCTCCTATGTGCCGCTGTTCGTGCAGGGCGTCGAAGGTGGCACAGCCACCAGTGCTGGTATCACCCTTGGACCGCTGCTGCTGGCATGGCCGATTGCTGCTACTGTCAGCGGTAGAATTGTCATTCGCTACGGCTATCGCTTCACGGCCGTACTCGGTATGGCGTTTGCTACCATCGGCACGGGCATGGTCACGCTCTTTACAGCAGGAACTTTGCTCCCTTTTATCGTAATAGCCATGCTCATCATCGGCACCGGGCTGGGCCTTGCCAGTACCGCTTTTATCCTCGCGGTACAGAACGCCGTGCCCTGGAAACTACGCGGCGTCGCGACAGCTTTAACACAATTCGTTCGCACTATCGGCGGCACCATTGGTGTCGCTTTGATGGGCACTATCCTCAACGCGCAGATGGCCTTACGCTTCCCTGCTATTTTTGCCCGCTTCCCAGCAGCCACTGCCACTCTGCCCAAAACCGTCTCTCAGGCCAACGTGCTACTAACCCCTGATGTACGAGCATCGCTACCCGTTGCTTTCTTGCATCAATTGCAGCTAGCTTTCGCCCAGAGCCTCTTCTGGATATTCCTGCTGATGTTCATCTTCGCCATCATCGGAGTAACCACGATGTTCCTCCTACCCGGTGGTCGCGCCGACAAATATTCCTACAAGTCACAACAAGCAGCAACCGATAGCACCAACGAGGAGTCGCCCGAAGTAGTAGCCGCCCCCTCGATGATCGATTCGCTTTCTTAGGGCATAGTTCAGCCACAAACTAATAGCGCAAAATCAGGGCAATACGTTGATGCAGGCTGAGCGCACCGTCGTCGACGAAGACGACCCGGCTGCCTTTTGCCAACGACATTTCCAACTACTTCCTCGTGACGTCAGTAGTAAAGCACGGTGATACACCTGATACTCTTGAAACAGTGAGCCACTTCGACTCAAACTTGTCTGACACAGGTGATACACCTGATACACCTGATACACCTGATACTCTTGATACACTTACGAGGAAGTCACTATATTTCTGGGCCTGGTAGATGAGAAGCCAGCACATCTTGCGACAACATACTTATTGGCACATCTCCCATTCGACTAAAAGCAGGAACTTCCTGCTCACTCACGAGAAATGGCAGATAGGCCCGGAATTGCACTGACCCATCCCCTTGTGTGTACAGATGCTCAACGCTCCAGAAGGGATAGCTACCCTGCTGCAGCGCCTGTACGCCGGGCAATACCCCATTGATGCCAACTATCGAGACATTCGCCGCCTGCGCATCCGCCAGGGACACGTAACTGATAGCTCCAGGAGTGTGCGCAACGGCCTGTGCCCATCCTTTCTTTAACTTGATATTCTTGTCATATTCAGGCACCCCATTGAGCACAAATGTGCGGAAAATCGTTCTAATATCGCTCGCGGGATGTTGATACACCCTGATTGGCTCGTCAGGCCCTCCCACTTCCGACCAGTTGGTAACATGTCCCTGGAAGATATCCTGCAACATTGCGCTACTCAAGCTACTAATCTTTACATCAGGACTGAGTATAATAGCATAGAGCATTGCAGCTATTGGGTGATCTTCCAGGTTTCGTGTTGGCAGTGCCGACAGGTCAGAAGCAGCTACATTGATCTGCTTCTGCTGTAGCGCGTTCAACGCGTAACGGTTGCCGTTCGTCCCCAGGGAAATATTCAAATTGGGACAGAGTTTCTGGTAGTCGTCATTGATTTGCTGCAGCAGCGGCCTGAGATTCCGAGAGCCATTTATGGAGAGATTTCCCGAGACACAATTGTACCCCGATGGTATTGGCAAAACATGAGGTGAGACAAAAACGGTAGCCCTGGCAACCGGAGCTTGCGTCACCTTTACCGTGGGAGTAGGTGAATTCGCTTCCACAACAGGTGCAGTGGGTGTTGCCGTATGAGCTCCTGCTGTTGAACGAAGTGTTGCAGAGCCATACCCAGGCGTGCGATTGAGCCTTCCTGATTGACCGACGTTAAAAAATGGTAGTCCTGTTAAGGTATACACACGCTGTGGCAGAGAAAAAACAAAAATAGCTGCCCCTAACAAGCTAAATAAAAGCACCGAGAGCGTCAGAAATGACGCTACACGCGACCAGCTAAAACGGGTACGGCGCGAGCGCACCGTGATAGGTCGCTCTGGCGCGTTAGGAAAAACCAGCTGGATTTCCGGTAGCACTGCGGAATGCAACGCCTGTGCCAGCGCAGCGGGGCTGGCAAAGCGCGCCTCTGGGCTTTTTGACAGTGCCATACGCACAACCAATTCTAACGCTTCAGGAATATCTGGACGCAGCGCACGCAGTGATGGGATTGGCTCATTAGCGTGCTTTAAGGCTATTTCTTCAGCATCCTCTCCATCGTAAGGGAGTTTGCCGCTCAACAAGCGAAAAAGTAAAACGCCCATCGCGTACACGTCGCTAGCAGGACGTATCATGCCCAACGCCTGCTCTGGAGCGACGTAGGCGGCATTCCCCTCATCGATATGTGAGACTAACGGATCGCCTTCCTGATAGGCGCGTCTCATACCAAAATGGGTGAGCAGTGGAAGCATGACATGTTCTCGATTACGCATTAAGATGCTTGAGAGCTGGACATTACCGTGCACAATGCCGTGTTCGTGAGCATACTGCAATGCAGCGCACAACTGAATGGCATAATTGAGAACGAGCGGAACTGGCAGGCGTTGTTCCGGCTGACACTTCAGATAGAGCTCTAAGGTCTCTCCATCAGTTAGAACGGTCGCACAGTAGTGCAGATCGTCTCCCGCACCAAATTCGAAGAGAGGCTGGATATGTTCATGTCGGCAACGCCATACTTTTTCCACTTCTTCAGCAAAATGCTCACGAAAAGATGTCGGGTCGGGAAACTGTGGACTGAATAAACGTAATACGACATCATAGCCACCCCTGGTCATAGGGCGAGCACAATACGTCTCCGTCATTCCCTCGCGCGCCAGACATTCCAGCAAGAAATAATCCCCAACCAGGACACCCGCAAGTTCTGCCATCGCTTTCCTCTCAATAAGGGCAATACATGGAACTAAACGAGATGTGTTGACTTTTTAGGAGAAGGAAGGGAAAGAGTGCAGGAAGGTACTACTACAGCAAGCAAGAGGCTCGAGCCATTGATATCTTACGCAGTTGCCAATATGCGTTCCAGTTCATCAGCCGTAGGCAATGCAGCTGTCCCAGTTAGAGCTGTCGCTGAGAGATTTCCACAACACTAAAGCCAAATTAGTCGATATATACCTCTCCGTACAACGATGGGTGTTGTCAAATTTTGAATCCCAGGATCAGCAGTATTGTGAGGATATGGAGCAATTGATCGACCCAGATCGGGCCAATCACCTTATAGCGCGACTTGAGAGGATCAACCACAAAGTGTGTACCAAACAGAATAGCGGCAGCAAGGATGGACACATGTGCGAAGAGCACAAATACAGCAGTATATGTGGCGCAATGATAAAAGTTTACTTCCCAACTTTTCCCCTTCTCGACACTCATCCAGGTGCTTTGAAAGGCAAAATCACCGATAAAATGGCAAGCCAACCAGACAAGCAACGTAGGTACCGAGATATCGATGAGCGTAGTAAACATGGGCCTTGTCTCTCCTCAACGAAAAGTGCTTTACCCAGAGTATAATGGAGAAGAAATAGCGGAACAATGAACTGAGTCTCCTAAAATATGTGAAGAAAGACACAATGTGCAGTCAGAATGATGCTACTTACGCCCTTCAATCCTTGAGCAGATGCCGTTTACAAGGGCAGATCACGGTCGATGCACCGTCACAGCATCAGATCAATTCCCCAAAATCTTGCCTTTTATGCTGCTCTTTCTCCATGTGGTTCCACTGTAAAAGCGAAGCAGGAGTAGTGCCACTATCATTATCCAGAAGCAGAAAGCTAAATCTTGCTCCAGAAATGCGCTATCAACCAGGCCC
>VBHI01000048.1 GCA_005881495.1 Chloroflexota bacterium | reverse complement strand
AGGCGCGCCTGCCGTGGTTCCCGAAGACCCTCAGGCCGGGGACCCACAGGGCTTTCAACAGTAGGTTTTTTTGGGGCAGATCGTCACAATCGTAGGGGCGGGAGAGGGGCGCAGTGGAGTGGGGACGCTTGCGTCGCCCATGGGGGGCAGGGGCGAAGCGGCAGGGGAACAGGACGCAGGGCGACCCAAGGGTCCCCACCCTACTTCCCTGCCACCTCCGCCCCTACGAGGCGAAGCCGCTTCCCTGCTCGTTTCACAAAATACCTACCCTTGAGAGGACCCACAGGGCCAGTCGGAGTAATATGTGCCCTTGCTGGCATTATGAATGCTGCTGGCTGCACTTGAAGAAGCCGCCGGAGCGTAGTAGAATTTTAATTACGCAACGAGTGAAAAGCTCGTCAATGCGCGAGGTGAGAACGAAACGTATATGTTCACAAGGGAAAAGAACGAAGGAGGAGAACAGTATCATGTACGACAACGCACTCATTGCCACCATCGCTCGCACCCGCCGCCACAACATTGGTGACCTGCTGTGGCGCACCGCAGCCCGCTTCCCCAGCAAGACCGCGATCGTCTACGGGCAACTGCGGCAAACCTACGCCGAGCTCGACAAGCTCGTCAACCGGACGGCCAATGCGCTCACCGAACGCGGCGTGCAAAAGGGTGATCGCATAGCGTTGCTGTCACACAACAACCACAGTTTCGTCGTCGCGTACTTCGCGCTCGCCCGGCTCGGTGCGATCTCGGTGCCAATCAACTTCATGTTGGGCCCCACCGAAGTCGCCTACATCCTGGGCCACGCTGGCGCAACTGGGATGATCGTCGAGGACACGCTGCTGACAACAGCCAAGTTGACGATCGAGGCCGCTGGCGCTGAACGATCAGTGCGGGTGCGCGGAGTGATCGGCGAGCACGGCACCGGCACCCCTGGCGGCTGGGAATCGCTGCAGACCTGGATGGAGCACCCTGACGCCACCGCCCCCGATGTCACGCTCGCCGACGACGACCCGCTGCAGTTGCTCTACACCAGCGGCACCGAGACTCGGCCGAAGGGCGCTATACTGTCCGGCCGCAGCCTGATCGCGCAGTACGTCAGCTGCATCGTCGATGGGCAGATGAGCGTCAACGACGTCGAGATCCACTCCATGCCGTTGTACCACAGTGCCCAACTGCACTGTTTCCTTACCCCCGGCATCTATCTCGGCGCCACCAACATCACCCTGCCCGGCCCCGATCCCGCGGCGATCCTTGCCGCCATCGAGAAGGAGCGAGCGACCAAGCTGTTCTGCCCTCCAACCGTGTGGATCGGGCTGCTGCGCCACCCCGACTTCGACGCCCGCGACCTGTCCTCGCTTGCTAAGGGCTACTACGGTGCGTCGGTGATGCCGGTGGAGGTGCTCAAGGAGATGAGCCGCCGGCTGCCCAACGTGCGGCTGTTCAACTTTTACGGCCAGACCGAGATGGCGCCTGTGGCGACCGTGCTTGCACCCGAGGACCAGGCCCGCAAACCCGGGTCGGCCGGGCGGCCGGGCGTCAACGTCGAGACGATCATCGTCGACAACGACGACCGCCCCGTCCCCCCAGGCACAGAGGGCGAGATCGTGCACCGTAGCCCGCACATCATGCTCGGCTACTGGAACGACCCGGAGAAGACTGCGGAGGCGTTTCGGAACGGCTGGTTCCATTCCGGTGACCTCGGAGTCATCGACGAAGAGGGCTACCTCTACGTGGTTGACCGCAAGAAAGACATGATCAAGACCGGCGGGGAGAATGTGGCCAGCCGCGAGGTGGAAGAGGCCTTCTACGCCCACCCCGCGGTCGCCGAGGTTGCGGTCTTCGGCGTGCCGCACCAGCGGTGGGTCGAAGCGGCGGTCGCCGCCGTGATACTTCGCACAGGGCAAACCGCCACCGAAGAAGAACTCATCGCTTTCTGCCGGGAGCGGCTCGCCGGCTACAAGACGCCTAAATACGTCGTGATTGTCGACAAGCTCCCAAAGAATGCGAGTGGGAAGATCCTCAAGCGTGAACTGCGCGACACCTACGCCTCGCTCGCAGAGACGGAGAAGGGCGCGCCGTAGGGTGGATAATAATCCAAGTGTTTACTAAAACCCGTGCGTTTTTGAGAGCTATACTTGTAACTAGCAAAGTGGAGCCGGATCGACTTTTGGAACCGCATTATGGTTGTGGTACAATAGCTGTAGCAATACGTGACATTCAAGCGTGGTGCGCGTCTCATCGCCTTCGAGGACCAGCTTAACTCGCCGCTTTGAGACGCCTCAACATTGAAAACAAAGTAGTAAGGAATTGTACGCAGTTGAATATTGTAGTTCATGCCCTGGCAACTATTGAAAGGAGATCGACAATTGAGTAAGCGACTAGATGGCCAGACAGCAATCGTCACTGGAGCGGGGCGTGGTATTGGTCGAGCTATTGCCAAAGAACTAGCGGCAACAGGTGCCAACATCGTCATCAATTACATCACGAGCGCGGAAGCTGCCCGGGAACTAGCGGATGAGATCACGGAACTTGGGCCAAGGGCTCTGATAGTTCAGGCTGATGTTACCGAGTATGATCAGGTGGCTGAGATGGTCAAGAAGACCATCGTGACTTTTGGACAGATCGATATTTTAGTCAACAATGCAGGCATTACTCGTGACAAGACACTCAAAAACATGACCAAGGATCACTGGGACGAAGTAGTCAATGTCAACCTTGGTAGTCTCTTCAACTGTACAAAGCTAGTACTCCCCTACATGTTAGATCGTAAGTATGGCAGGGTCGTGAACATTAGTTCATTTGTGGCCATGGCCGGCAACGTCGGGCAATCGAACTATGCCGCGACCAAAGCAGGCATCATCGGCTTTACGAATTCAATCGCGCTCGAAGTCTCACGTCATGGCATTACTGTGAACGCAGTTTGCCCAGGCTTCACCGAAACTGACATGCTTCAGGAAGTACCAGAGAAGATCCGTCAGCGCATTCTTGATAAAATCCCCATGGGTCGCTTTGGCAAGCCTGAAGAAATTGCCACGTGTGTTCGCTATATTGTCACGGAAGGGGACTACATGACGGCGCAAGCGATCAGTATCAATGGTGGGGTATACATCTAACGGCCTCTTCAGGAGGTACAGCTGTGCGCCGACCTCTGCAAGTTGCTCGCGGCTTGCAGGGGTCGGCGCACACTGTATAGATTTTTCCAGCACATTCGGAATCGCGCAGCATCAGTCCTTTTCTTCTCCCAATCATCGCCACCATTGCCCTTTACTACCAGTCAGTCCTCCTCGGAGCGGTGTTCCCTTTAGATTACATCCCCTGGTGTGACAGCCAAAATATTTCATACTGAGCGAAGTCCTGTCATGCTGAGTGCCCTCCTGTCATGCTGAGCACATTCGCTCCGCTCAGTGTCAACTCCGCGAAGCATCTCACTGCCCAAGGAGAGAGACCCTTCGCTACGCTCAGGGTGACAACCGGGGCAGCTGCAAGGGTGACAACCAGCATGCCTCTTGACAAATATTGCATATAGATGTAAAATGTATATAGGTGCTTATTCAAAATAAACAGCATGCAAAGGTGCAGTGACATATATGGCTCCGGTGCCAAACAGGAGGATACCATGGATCACATAGAAACCTATGAGATGTTATACAAGGCCGGGTTCACCGCGTCAGAAATTGAGCGCTTAGAGAGACTCCGGCAAGATTACGCTGAAAACAAGTATAGTCACATGTCTGAAACCTATCGTCGCCTTGAGTTTGTGCGTTGGCTTGTGTCGACCGGGAAGCTGACCGAGCAGACAGCTTAAGCAACCCACATTACATATCTGTGAAGCGGGTCCTCTACACGCAATGATACTCGAGGCCTGCCAGGGTAGACCAACCGTAGGAGGTGATATGATGCCCACGCGTATCCTTCTTGTGGATAACGATGCTGTTCAGCGCATCAACGAAAAAGCGAGTCTGACCAAAAAGGGGTATCTCGTCGTTGGTGAGGCAGGGGATGGACGCACTGCTCTCAATCTTGCCCGTCAGATACGACCAGATCTGGTCTTAATGGACATGCAATTGCCCGATGGGGATAGCATAGCCATTGCTGAAGCCCTGATGCAGGAGAAGATTGCACCAGTAGTGATGCTCACGGCATTCGTCGACCCGCCTCTCGTTGCAGGCGTCAAAGCTGCAGGCGTTGTCAACTATCTGATCAAGCCACTGCGTGAATGTGAGGTTATTCCGGCAATTGAGGTGACTCTGGCACGCTACCAGGCGTTACGTACCCTGGAGGAGCAAGTAGAGAGCCTCACCGAACAACTGGAAAGCCGCAAGATCATTGAGCGTGCCAAGGGTCTTCTCATCGAGAGAGGCCTTACCGAGCAGGAAGCCTTTCGTAAGATCCGCAAGGCGAGCATGGACAGTCGCAAGTCTATGCGAGTAGTAGCGGAGGCAATCCTGCTGGCCAACGATATGTCAGCAAGTTGAGGAAGTCCCCCAATTTTTATCGATTTCCCCCAATTGGGAGGAAATGTTAGAAAAGCCCTTGACAAACATTGCATATAAGTGTAATATGCATATAGATGCTTTTCTAATTCAAAAGATAGTAAGCAGATACGTAACTAGATGCATATAGGTGCGATATGGCTGAGCAAAATAGAGTGAAAGAGCCACGCAATGTGGCAACTGACGCAAGGTCCAGGAACTGGCTCGTTCCCATTGTTCTCTTGATGCTGCGGGAGTGGAGTTCCTACGGCTATGAATTGATGGAGAAGATGGCGACATTCGGATTAGCTGCAATGAACCCGGGCACATTCTACCGGACGCTGCGACAGATGGAGAAAAACGGGATGGTGCATTCCAGGTGGGACACCTCGGAGGCAGGACCAGCCCGGCGTATCTACTCTATCACTGAAGCGGGCGAAGCTTATCTGCAGTTCTGGGCACAATCTCAGGATCACTACCAGAAGATGATGGACACATTCTTCCAGCTGTATACAGGTCAATCCTCCAAGAAGGACAATCAGGATCAGTAGGAGGAAGTCAGGAAAAAGCATCTCCATTGCGAGCAGGCTCGTGCATACGAGTGGGTAACGTATCGAAAAGTCAAAAGGTGCAATTCATTGCAAGAAAGAGAAGGAAAAAATAGTGGCGAAAAATACCGTAAATGAGGCGACACAGCGTCTGACAACATCCGTTCAAGAGGCGAACCAGGCCATCGTCAAGAGTGCAACTGCGGTCCAGGAGCGGAATATGCAGTTCGCCCAGAGTACGCTGGAGAACGGCATTGAGGTCCTCAAAAGCTATGCCGAAGACAGCCGGCATCTGACACAAGAGCTGGCAGAGCAGCCTCAGCAACTGCAAGCAGCTTTTCAGACGGTGGTCAACACGGCTCTTGCAGCCCAGGAGCGGAATGTGAAGTATGCTCAGAGCATTCTTCAGAACGGGTCCGACGTGCTCAAGGCCCATGCAGAGGGCACGCGGGACCTGGTGCAAACCCTGGTTGAGCAGTCGCGCAAGCAGCAAGAAGCTTTCCAGGCACTGGTGAGTGGGTCCTTCACCGCGTACGTCGACTTCCTGACAGCCCCCTTTTCCTACTACCAGGAGACGTTAGAGGCTGTCACAGCGGCAGCGAGGCGAGGAGGAGAGTTCGTGCAAAATAGCGCGCGAGAGAGCGTAGCAGCAGCGCAGAAGGCGACCCGCCAGACCCAGCATGCTGCTGAGGCACAAACAAACTAAGAGAGCATCCCGTGAATTAGTCTGGGGTCGGTGCTTGCGCTCCGGCCCTTTTCCTTTCTCGGGGAGTGGTACAAATACGCAGGATATGGTAGACTCAGAAGATCAATCAATTCTCCAAAACAAGTATCTCATGCACTGAAATTGCTTTCATCATGCTTCCGCTTGTATAATTGAGAAAAACCTGCAAGGAGGTCAGCTATGAAACGCCTGGTGAAATTCCCGTTAGCAGATGGCAACTTCATCGTAGTAGAGGTAGACGAACCGGAGACGAGTGGCACTGTTCGTGTCTCCCGCTCTGATGACATGGTAGATGAAGCAAAGCAGACCTTCGAGCAGTCTCTAGACACAATTAGAACTTCAACTGAAAGCGTCATTACTAAACTGCAAGCCCTGACCCATCGACCTGACGAGATCGAAATGGAGTTCGGATTTAACATGAGTGGGGAATTCGGTGCGGTAATAGCTAAAGTCATGGCTGAGGCCAACTACAAAGTAACCTTAAAATGGCAACCAGCGAAACAGTAATGTATCACGTACCTGTAGGAGTGGGCCTTCCTTCGCTACCTCTAAACGCTGAGGAGAGCGCTGCAAAGCCCGGAGGTGCGCCTTGTCTGAAGATTTAAATGCTGGCATCGTCCGTATCCTGAGTGGTAGGTCGGTTGGAACTGGCTTTGTGGTTTCCGACGATGGCTTGTTAGTTACGTGCGCTCACGTTCTGGGCAGGCCTTGTCCTGAGAGGGTAAGCGTTATTTTCCTTGCTACCAATGAGCAGCGCGAAGCTACCGTAGAAATGCAGTGGTGGCGAGATGTAGAGGCTGAAGATTTGGCTATCCTGCGGGTACCAGGTGGCCTGCCTCAAGGGGTGAGATCACTTCCCCTGGGTTCCTCTACAGGAGTAAGCGGCCACAAGGTCAGCACTTTTGGATTTCCCAGTGCAGGCGAAGTGGAAGGTATAGCTGGGTATGGCAAGGTACTTGGGCGAGGGTCACAAACCAAGGCAGGACAACCCCTACTCCAGATACGCTCAAGTGAAATCACCAAAGGCTTTAGTGGCGCTCCTGTGTGGGACGAGTTGCGACGGCGGGTCATAGGCATGGCCGTGATGGTTGCCACACCCGACGCCAGTGGGAAAATGGGAGAGACCGCCTTTGCTACCCCTACGGAAACCTTGCAGAGAGTTTGCACTGATCTGCAAATACCCGATATTAATCCCTATCATGGTCTGAATCCATTTACCGAGGCCCAGGCGAAGTTCTTCTTTGGTCGCAAGCAGGAAGTGGACAGGCTGGTGAATAAACTTCGACTCGATCCTCGCTTCCTGCTGATACTGGGGCCATCGGGTAGTGGTAAGTCATCTATTGTGCAAGCCGGACTTATTACCCAGCTACGCAATGGGGTACTGCCGGGTAGTGATCGCTGGCAAATAATGCTCACTCGCCCGGCTGATAATCCTTTCCAACAACTAGCAGTACAAGGATTGGCAACCGAATCAAACAATCTGACCCAAGCCGTACGCGAATGGCTGAACCAGCATCCAGAGCACCCACAGATCGTCCTCATTCTCGATCAGTTCGAGGAACTGCTGGTGAATTGTCCTGAAGAAATGAGCCAGGATTTTCTGGCGCAGTTGACAGCGTTACTGGATGCCAATTTGCCGATCACAGCGATCGCGATCATGCGTGACGATTTCTACACGCACTTCGCACAGCATGTGAAGTTGGCGCAACGCCTAGAGCAGAATGGTGGCCTGATACATGTATCTCCGACACTACAATGGGATGAACTGGTTACCATCGTGCAGGAACCTGCCAGAGTCGTTGGACTGCGTTTTGAGGAAGGCCTGGCCGAGGAGATTGTTGAAGATTCAATAGAAAGGGAAACCTCTGATGAGGGAGGACGAGTTGGACGTTGCGCCATTCTGCCTCTGCTTGAGTTTGCCCTGACCGAGCTTTGCGAACGGCGGGAAGATGGAGTATTAACCTTTAAAGCTTACGAGAAAGTCGGTGGGGTGACAGGTGGGCTGAGACAATGGGCCGATCAAACATTCAATAGCCTGGAAGATGAGTTCAAAAAGCAGCTTGCATCCCGCATTTTTAGCAACCTGGTCTACCTGGGCAATGAGAACGAAGACCTTCCCGATACTCGTAGACGGAGGACCTTGAAGTCGCTCTACCCCAATGAAGACGAACGGGAAGACATGTATAAGCTGGTACGACGATTGGTGGATGCCCGTTTGCTTGTGACGAGTTATGACCCATCGAGCAACGAAGTGACTGTAGAGATCATCCATGATGCACTGCTGCGCGAATGGGGATTGCTGAAGTGGTGGTTGAAAAGAGATGAACCTTTCCTGCGCTGGCATCAAGAGCTTGAGAGACGCGCCCAGGCATGGGTAGAGACTAATCCGAATGAAACCCGCTATATCGATAGTTTACTCCGGAGGAGCAGTCTCTCAGAGTCCGAAGGCTGGATGGATCTGCGAGCCGCCGATTTGAGCGAGGTGGAGCAAAAATTCATCAAGACGAGCCGAGAGCAGCAGAACCGAGAGGATTTGCGCTGGAAAGCGCTCTACGAAAAGGTGGAGCAACAGCGCCAGGAAGCCGTTCGCCAACGTGAAGAAGCTGAGAAGCAACGGCAGGAGGCCATACGACAGCGTGAAGAAGCCGAGAAACAGCGTGCAGAGGCTGAGCGGCAGCGGCGTATCGCTTTAGCTCGCCAGTTGACTGCGCAAGCAGAGCTGCTGCGAGGCCAGCAGGGCCATCTGCTCCAGAGAAGTGTGTTGCTCGCCATAGAAGCTCTACAACGATCGTCTTCCCTGGAAGCGGACCAGGCTCTGCGTTCCGGTTTAAGTCTGTTGCCTCTTCCCATCACCCGCCTGGCTCCGAGGGGAGATCTGACTGCTCTAGCTCTTAGTTCGGATGGACGCTACCTGGTTATAGCAACGAGAGACAGCAATGTGGAGATATGGGACGTATTCAACCGTTCGCGTATGGGAAACCAGTAGTGGTCGCCAGGTCGCTCGCCTGTTCAATGGCAGTAACGTGAAGAGCGTTCTGCTCAGTCGAGACGCACATTATCTCGTTACGACGAGTGGTGGCAGTGCAGAGGGTATCGCGTGGGCCTGGGAAGTAGTCACGAATCGCGCCCTTGGTCGGCTGGCTCACGAAGGCCTGATACGAGCCGTTACCTTCAGTTCAGATGGCCGTTACCTTGCCACGGCAAGTGTGGATGGCACTGCTCGCGTGTGGGAAACGATAAGCGCGCGCCAGGTCGCCCGCTTGAATCACGAGAGAAGTGTGTCTGCTTTAGCGTTCAGTCCAGATGGATATTACCTGGCTACGGCAAGCGACGACTGTTATGTACGACTATGGCTGTGGAGGCCAGATAGTAGCTCACAGCCCACTTTGCTCCCTCACGAGTACCCTGTGAACGCTCTGACCTTTCATCCAGATGGCAGCTCTATTGCCACCGCAAGCCAGGATCATACTGCTCGCGTATGGGAGACAAGCAGTGGTCGGCAGGTCACACGTATGAATCACCAGGGGAGCGTGAATGCCATTGTCTTCAGCTCAGATGGGCGCTACCTGGCAACAACCAGCGCTGACCGTACGGTGGGCGTCTGGGAGACAGAGAGCGGTTACCAGCTCATTTGCCTGCCGCATAAAGACGTCGACTACAAGGATGGGGACTACCTACGTAATATCGCGTTCAGTCCGGATGGGCGCTACCTGGCAACTGCAAGTGAGAATGGCAGCACTGGCATGTGGGAGATCATTTCTGGCCGACTGACTCACAAGAGGAGAGTAAGCACAGTCGCATTCAGCTCCGACGGGAGCTACCTGGCTACGGGAAGTGAGGATGGTACCGCAGGCATCTGGGAGGTGAAGGGTGGTTATCGCCACCTTCAGCTCTCCTGCGGGAGTAGAGTATGGGCAGCCGCATTCAGCCCCGATGGGCGCTACCTCGCTACAGGAAGCGGGGACGGCATGGTAGGATTATGGGAGACAGTAGCCGGTAGCCAATCCGTTCGCATGGCTCATAAAAGGAATGTGAATGACCTGGCCTTCAGTCCCGATGGGCGCTATCTCGCTACGGCCAGCAACGACAAGACCGCCAAGGTCTGGGAAACTGCAAGTGGCCGGTTACTTTTCAGCCTATCTCACAATGATACGGTGAATGCTGTAGCATTCTGTCCCGATGGGCGTTACCTCGCTACGGCTAGCAACGATACGAATGCCTGTTTGTGGGAGACGGCCACTGGTCGCCACATGGCTTATCTGCCCCACAAGCTGATCGTGAACAAGGTAGTCTTCAGTCCTGATGGGCACTACCTTGCCACCGCAAGCTGGGACCATACTGCCAAAATATGGGAGACGAGCAGCGGTCGCGAACTCTTCCGCCTGCCCCATAAGAGTAAAGTGTGGTCCGTAGCATTCAGCCCCGCGGGGATATCGCCTACGGATACCCTCGTAGCCACCGCAAGCAAAGACCATACTGCCAGAGTCTGGGAGACGAGCAGCGGTAAACAAATTGCTCGCTTCACTCATGATGAGAGTGTAAGCGCTATTGCATTCAGTCCCGACGGCAAGTATCTAGCCACAGCAAGTGATGACCATACTACAGGAGTATGGGAGATTGCCAGTGGTCGCCAATGCGCTTACCTGCCTCACAGGGATAGCGTGAATGGCGTGGCCTTCAGTCCCGATGGGAAATACCTGGCTACGGCAAGCATGGATGGCATCGCACGATTATGGCTCTGGCGGTCGGAAGACTTGCTCATAGAAGCTCAAGCGCGCCTGACCCGCAACCTCACACCAGCAGAATGGCAGCAGTACCTTGGCGAGGAGCCATATCGCAAGACCTGTCCGAACTTGCCAGAATAGGCTTATACAGTGGGTGTACGTATGTAGTTACTTGTAGTGGCTGAGATCAAATCCGCTTCTATCGTTATGATTACAATCAGCACAAATGAATGAAAGAAATCCATATGAGAAAAGTTCATATGCTTAGCGTTTGAATAGTGATTAAGTGGGTTTGATATGAAACAAAGAAAAGGTGGCAAAAGATGCATTTTGAAGGAAAGCAAATTGGCCGCTATCGTTTTGAACAGCTCATTGGAAGAGGCGGTATGGGTGAAGTATACCTTGCTATAGATCCACGCATCCAACAGCAAGTAGCTGTGAAGGTCTTGCAAGCTGAACCGTCAGCTTATCCTACGACGAATGTGGCTCGTGAAGCGGAACGCTTCCGGCGTGAGGCCAGTGCTATTGCAAATTTGAGACACCCACACATTGTCCCTCTCTATGACTACAACGAGACAAGCATTGATGAAGCGGCCATTACCTACCTGGTCATCCCCTATTACAAAGAGGGATCATTTGCCAGTTGGCTGCGACGACGTGGTTCCGACTTATTGCCAATGGAGGATGTGGTGTATTTTGTGCAGCAAGCTGCTGACGCTCTCCAATACGCGCATAACCAACAGGTCATTCACCGGGATGTCAAGCCCTCTAATTTCCTCATCGATACCGGTGAAGACCCGAACCGGCCGAACTTGCTGCTGGCTGATTTTGGCATTTCGAAGTTCGCCATGGCGACTACTGCCAGTAGCACCCAAAGCCTGGGGACCCTGACATACATGCCACCTGAACAGTTGAATGGGCGGCCTACCTATGCCAGCGACCAGTATGCACTTGCCATCATGGCGTATGAACTCCTGGTGGGCCACCCGCCATTTGAGGGTCCTCCACCTGTAGTGATACGCCAGCATATGGAAGACCAACCACAGCCACCAAGTATGCTCAACCCAGGTCTTCCTAGAGCCATTGATCACGTGCTCCTGCGTGCCCTGGATAAAAAACCCGAAAATCGTTATCCGACTATCTCTGAGTTTGCACGAGCACTACAGCAGGCTTTACCAGCAAAAGGCGATATTCCTCAAAGGCAGCCGGAGAGCAGTAGTGTGAGCGGCGAGGTTCGCGAAATTACAATTGTCCCCCTAGAAGAGCAGGCTTTCCTGTCCGACGAAAATGGTGATGCGACGGTCATCGACAGTGGCTCCATATCCGACTCCAAAGGTGAAGGGAAACTTGCTCCTCCATCCCGCGCCACCGGGAGCATAGAGACCATTAACCGCCGTCATGGTCTCTCCAAGGGTAGAATGATTCTGCTGGTCGGATTGGCGTTACTCGTTGTAGGGGGGAGCAGCGTTGGCTTCTTCTATTTCACGAGGAGCAATCAGCAAAATCATCCATCGCCCACTGCAACGAGTACCAATCAGCAGAATCCCTATCCGCCCTATGCAACGCTCGCACTCGATGACTCCTTGAGCGATAGAACCCATGGTAACAACTGGTACTTTGAGGATACTGGTCCTGGTACTTGTGTATTCACGGGAGGAGCGTATCACGCGAAGGAGATTCAACCCAATACAGTAAAAGGCTGCGTGGGGCCTGACACCAACTTCAGTGATTTTGCCTATCAAGTACAGATGACAATTGTCAAAGGTGATGGAGGAGGCCTTTTCTTCCGTGACGATGGGAAGGGGAACGGTTACTACTTCTTCATTGGCCAGAATGGGACATATGAATTCGGGATCTACAACAATTGTCCTGGTAACAATTGTGCGGATCACAAGTTAAAGGCTGCTGAAGATACTGCCATCAACACTGGTCTGAATCAGTCCAACCTGGTGGCAGTTGTAGCCAAAGGCAGTACCATCGAACTGTATATGAATAATCACCACATCGATAGCGTGAGCAACAGTAGTTACAGCGGGGGCCAAATAGGCGTTTTTGCATCAGATCTGAATAATCCAACCGAGGTAGTGTTTAGCAATGCGAAAGTGTGGACTTAGTGGGTAACGAGTTTGACA
>VBHI01000224.1 GCA_005881495.1 Chloroflexota bacterium | reverse complement strand
CCTAAGCCTGTTTATCTACAAGTTCATTTTGCACCAGCCGCAGGAAAATTATTTTACATTTCACTTTTTCTTCCATCCAATAGCTTCGGGTTCTCTAACAAGTATTCTCTCTGTTTTTTGGACGGGGTATTTTTTTGACAAAAGAAAAAAACAAAAACAGAAAACGAGTATTCTTTTCTATATTCTTCCCGCGTGGGGCATAGGTATCCTCATAGGAATTGTAACCGCGCTCCTTCACATCCACTAGTGGTGTGCTTTTCCGTGAGCCGATAAAACCCCGAAAATTGCAAACTATCCTTATAGGGGTAAATTTTCGCACTAGAGGTCTAGTTTTGTAAGAATGGGTAGCTTTGAGGCTGTTTTTGCGCGTCGGAATTTGACCATTGTGCGACGGGAGAAGAGGGGACTCATTGCTAGAATATTACAAATGCTTTATGTGCATCCTCGCAATTCAGTACTTCGTGCATGCCCGCAAAAATTTTTCCATCTTCTTGAATAATTCCTGCCCAATGTTGTCTATCAAAATCAGTAGCAGGAATTTTTTTTGTCCAATGCTTTCCAACTATTTGATCTGCTTGTTTATAGCAAAATTCTTCTAGGAAGAAAATATCATATCCAATTCTGTATGTTAAAAGAACAAGAACTACAAGAACTACAAGTAGAATAATAATTTTGTTTTTGGTGAGCAACTTTTTTGACGAGAAATTTGTCTTCATTAGGATTTTATCATTATAACAATTGCGTTATTTTTTGACAATATCAATAAAGTATCAGGTGGTTGAAAGCATTCTATTTCCTGATACTTAACTGTCAGAATAGCTCTAGCAGTTTGATGGAGAGAACAAAAGTATGGGGCAGAGCATTGATTGTCAGCCCCATTTCGGCCACCAGGTGGGGCGCAGGAAGGCTTCGTATGCCAACCACGCCGCCCAGGTGGGAGAAAAAACGGCGGTTTGCCTTCTCTCCGACAGGCTGCTAGGCAATCGGGCAATAGATGCCATTTGCACCGTTAGACCATTGGATAGTCCAATTGGAAGAGTTCCAGAAGCCGATTGGGTGTTGTGCTACCCACCTTGTAGGAACTCCCCATTTGTTCGTTGTCCAGTATTTCAGGTGCATAGGTTGACCCTGATAGTAGATTTGCGCTGTGCCGTTATCTACCATACCGGTCATGTCAGAAAACCCATACAATTCTACATCAAAGTGATGGTCAATTGACCAAGTATCCCATGTAGTACCTGGGGTGAGAGGCCATGAGCAGGTTAGTGCTGGTATAAAATTATGTGCAGATGCCGTTGGTGTATTGATGGTCATACCACCAAGCAATGCTAATGCCCCAACAACACTTATCACCAACAATATCTGCCACCACTTATCTCTCGTTCTCTCGCCTGTTTCAGACTGCTGCTCACCTAACATGTGACCTTCCTTTCAATTGGTACTAAGAGGTTTTCAATATGTACTACTAGGGGTCATACTACAAAACGAGGTGATAAAGTGACACAATACAAAACTGAGGGGGTCTTTTAAGTATACATGGGGTTCTGTGATAATACCGTGAAGATGAGAGTATCATGCGTGAAAAGGGTGTGAATAAGCAGGCTTATTTCTCATTTTGTGAGTTTCATAGTAAGTGGTAAGTGCTGTCTCCTTTTTTCTTTCTATGTCGCACAAGAAATCATCTATGACATAATGATACTGAGGGGAGGGTAAAAAAGAACAGTGTAATTTTAGCCCTGTTTGTTTAATATTACCCAAAATTCCACAATTGCAGAGATTATATAAAACAAGCATTAACACATCAAATGAAGAGGACTAGAGGTTTGATTATAACTCCCCAGGGAACAGGTCTTTGACTTTCACCTGCAATGCTTTCGCGATCTTGAAAAGTAGTTTCAGGTTTGGGAGGTAGAGACCGCGTTCAATTCTGCCTATCCAGCCTAAAGAGACACCGACCTTTTGCGCCAATTGCGTTTGAGACATGTCTTTCACGCGGCGTACATACCTGATCTGGTGGCCGATAATGACCGCTTCAAAGGATTTTGCTTTCTGTTTCATAGCAAGTAAGCAGAATGATAATAAATTATAAGCATAGCTATATGCTCATTTCAGGCATATAGCTATGCTTATACGGGACATATGATTAGCTCATTTTAGAAACATAAACTACTTCTTCTGTTCACAAAACCTCCCCAACATAGTTTTCTATGGTTTTCTCTCATTCATTTTACTGGCTGGTTGCTGGCGGGTCAAGAGGGAATTATGCTGCTTGCTCTTCTGCTTTGAGAAAGTCTGCAACGAGGGGAAGTCTGTTTTTTCGATAATCTTCGTCAAAGCTGAAAATAGCATCTGCTTGCAGGTGTCGCATAAATGCCATATTCGTACAGTCAACAAAGCTGGTATTCTTTGAAGTTTGCTGTTTGAAAATCGTTATTGCTTCTTCTTCGAGGGCTTCGTCTGCTCGCTTGATCTGAAACGGGTTTTCAAGAGATTGTACCTTATCAATATACGCTATTGCTGCTTGATGGCTATCTCTCTGGCTTATGATCGTTACGCTCTCTGAAAAGACATAATTTGACGTAAAAAATACGACCTGTCTTTCGGTGAGGGCGTGGACTAAGGAAAGTGCTTTTTCGTGGTTTGTGTCATTTTGTACTGCTAAGCCTACAAATGCATCGGTATCAACAAAAATTTTCAAAGGGGTATTCATATTCTCTTTTTCGGGCTGCCGTACAAGTAGTGGTCATGGTTTTCGGAAAGATAGGGGTCGTCGCTGATGAGTCCCATGTTTGCAATAGCAAGCAGGGCTTTTTTACCGGACGAGTCAACGGCTTTTCGCTTTTGAATACCTTCTTTGAGAATATCCCGCGTTACTTCTGCCATAGACCTTTTTTCCTGCTCTGCAAGACGGATTAAGTCTCGGTGAATGTGGTCGTCTAAGTAGACTTGCGTTCTAATCATAGTGAATATATTATACATATAATGTATATGTCTGTCAAGCAGTATCAAAGAAAAGGGAAGCATCCGAAAGATAAGAAACAGGCCGCCCGAAGGGCGGAAATTGTGCGTTGTTTTGTAGAATATACGTTCTAAAAATAAGACAAAAAAAGAGAGGTAACAACGTCGTTACCTCTCATGCTTGATGGTTGTAGCATATCACAGCTACAAAGGCCAGTTTATGAACACGTCCACACCCATTCTTTGTAGCCCCACATGGGGCAGCCGATGTAGAACACTACTCTGGTTTCCTTCCTGGTTCATTGTAAGGTATTATTGCAAAAAGGATGTCGTGCGCTTCTATAAATTCTCCCTGACTTTTGTAAGCATATTATACTTTCTTTTTTCCTACCCCAAATTCGGAACCTTATCCCCCACACCCTCCGTATATCTTTTACAGAAGAGAGTTTTTAAGGAAATGTAGTGACTACTTGCGAAGATGATCTCATCAGGCGAGCTGCGTGTGGTGACCAGGAGGCTTTTCAGCAACTCTGGGAGAATCATCATGCCATTTCCATGGCCACCGCTCTACGACTGTGTCAGCAGCGGGCTCTTGCCGAAGAGATCACGCAGGGCGCTTTCCTGCTGGCATGGCGGGGTTTGCCTCGCTTCCATGAGGGAAGCCCGTTTCGTCCGTGGCTGATGCGGATTCTGTATCGCCATGCTCTAGATGTGATGGAAAAGCAGCGAACCTATTTGCACCCTCTTTCTTTAGATGAAGGTGTGGAGATAGAGAGTCAAGCTGGCTCTCCATGTTTTATGGACCCGCAAGAGCAGGTTGCACAGCGCGAAGAGGTGCGGCAGGCGCTGGCAAAGCTGAGCACTGACCAGCGAAAGGTCGTAGCATTGCGCTACGGTGCAGATCTGACTGAACTCGATATTGCCAATGTGTTGGGTTGGCCACTTGGGACGGTAAAATCGCGGCTGAACCGGGCGCGTGAACGGCTACGTACATTGTTGATGGATGAAGGGGGTGAGCTAGAATGACGAAAGAATGGAACCAGGCTGAAAAGGGAGATGGTGAAGAGCGAAACCTGGATGAGCGGCTGGCGGCATTTTACGGACCAGCGCAGCCAGAACAGCCCTTGCCGGCATCTTCGTGGCTAGATGTACGCTCTCAGCTTAGGGAGCGTCGTGCTTATCGAGAGAGGTTTCTGAGAAGATGGCAATTTCGCCGCTCTAGAAGAGAGCGTGGCCGTGTGCCTCCGTCTGTGCAAGATGCTTTTGCACGCATAGTATATGAGGCTCGCCTTCCCATTAACACGTCGAAGCTGCGCTGTGTAGTCAGTCCGCGTACACGCTTGCCGGAAGTGCGTGTTTCGCTGCTCAACAGGCGTCATATCAGACTGCTCTTGCCCTCGCTTCTCGAAGGGAACATAGAGCCAACTATACTTGATGTGTTACTGGCTACTGGCCTGGCGCGCTTTCTCTCGATGCGCAGACCTGGCTACATCCTGCCCCGGCTCCTCTTGTTTGGGACTGTATTGTTCGCATATGTAATGCTGATCCTATCATACTTGAAGGGTATTCCCCTGAATATTCTTCTTATAGCCATAGGGCTATGCATCGTACTTTCGATGGTAGTTCTCTGGATAGTAGGGGGACAGCGGCGTGCCATGGCTGTGCGAGCGGATAGCTTGATGGTGCAGTGGCTGGGGCGTGGACAAGCCTGCCAGGGACTGCATGCGCTGGCGGACCGTAGTCGCGCTCCGTCTCGCAGGCGGTGGGGTGAACTCTCGCTTACAGAGCGCATCGGGCGTGTTTGCGGGACCCAGGTTCAACTTGAACAAGAGCGTTTGACACTGGTAAGATGAACGAATAACCAGAGAAGAAAGGTGCTAGTGCTGTTATGTCTATCAAGTCTCCTTACGAGGTAGAAACACCTCCCTTAGAAACATCGCCACAGCGTTCGGGTGGTTGGTTAAGACGCTTACAGCGGCGGGTGAAGCTGGCCTTTGCTGGGGATGATGAAGAACTCGAGGTCGAGAACAAAACGATGGTTTCCTGGCGTATCTACCACGACTATCACCAGTTGGGCATTATAGATGCTAGTGAACGACTGAGCTATCACCTCGTGAAGCACGGGTCGTTGAGTGTGCGACCGTGCGAGGAAGAGGGGAATGTCGAGTACCTGGTGCTGCCTCTCAGCTTGCGTGTGCATCGCGTCCAAATTTACCGTCGGCATTTAGGCAAAGAAATGGAAGTCTATGATATGCGATCGGCTTGATGTAGATGAAGAAGTGTAAGTTAGCGCAACTTCAATACTGAAATTTGGGCAAATATCTATGTTCATTAGGTTAGATAGAGGGTTGAGGTGGTCATGTAGACATAGCCCGATTTGGCTGTTTTCTCGCTCGAATGTGCGTGTACGTGGGCAACTACGCTATACTTAGGAACAAGAGTACGTCGTCAATGTTAGTTGTACAGCGAGGTTAACGTATGTTGTCTGCCGTAATCACGGCATTACTGATTGGTGTGATGCTACTGGTTATTGCCAGTCTGATCATCAATGTTCTTCGTGCACGCCGCCGCCATTTGCGATCCCTGGCGATCCAGGGGCAGAAACCTACTCACCCGCTTGATCCCCATGTAAAAATGATTTTACATATGCATGAGGGGGTCGTGGTTGGTGTAGAGAAACCTCAACCTACGCCTGCGTTTACGCTTTCATCATCCTGGTATGGACGGCATCGCACCCTTGTTTCGGTGAGCTTTCTCATGATGCTCTTTCTAGCGCTCTTTCTTCAAAGCGGCCTGGCTGATGGTGCTATGCAGAATCTGAGCAAGAGCTTCAACGTCACGAGTTATTTCCAGTCCTCCGATATCAAGGCTGTTGCCCATCCGTTGCCCTTTACCGCGAGCGTCCGAATTGTCCGAGTCGATTCGGCGGTGCGCGACCAGTATTTTACCGATTACCAGTGGCAGGTCTGGTCGTATGCCTCTTGTTCGGGTATTTCCCTGGAAGAGGTCATAAACGCCTATGGACGCCATTTTATTGCGGCTGATGTGTTGCAAGTGGAACAGAATCTGGGGGTGTGGGATACGTATGATGGCTTGGTCGGAGGTGAGCCTGCTATGGCAAAGGTGGCGAATTATTTTGGTTTTAAGGCTTCTCCTAATCCACCAAGAACGTTGAAAGACCTGATTTACACCGCGAATAAAGGTTTTCCCGTTATCGTAGGTATGCCTGGCCATATTTTTGTTGTACGCGGTGGGGATAGCAATGTTGTCTACGTGGTCGACTCTGCTCCCACGAACCGGACTGTGCTGACCTACCAGGAGTTTACCTCTATATGGAATGGCTTTAGTGTGCTGATTACACCGCAATAACTACAGCGAGAAAAAAGGACTGCCTGCATCAGTTTATCGATGCAGGCAGTCCTTTTTTCTCTATCAAGCTATTTTAGTAAATGACGATGTGTGTAAAGACTTCCACGTAATTGTAGAGCCAGGCGGCGTCATCCTTCTGCATGTTGACACAGCCATGCGAACCTTGAGAAGAGTAGATGTCCCCACTGGCGTCCTGGTGAGGAAACTGCGTGCCGGGACCATAATCGGCGCGCCACCAGCTATCGTGGAGAAAGTATCCGTCGCTATGATATTGCATGGCGTAGTTGATGGGGGTGTCGGGATACCAGTATGGGGAAGTCTTTGGGACGGTTGCCTTAAAGACGGTCGGCGATTTTTTCCCTTCTACCCACCATGTTCCCGGAGGGCTTGGTTTATCGGGTCGCCCTGTCGTTACCAGGAATGTGTTAACCAGTTTGCCATTCTGGTACACGCGCATGGCCTGTTCTTCCAATGATATGACGACGGCCTTCGTGTTCATCATGCCATAGTGCCGCATAAGCTGGATGTCTGTATGGTGGACTTTATTGTTTGGTGTTTTATCGCTGGCGTTGGTTTTCATTGCCTGGAAGTTGGTGAGGTACATATTCAAGTCTTCAATGGTCTGCTGATAGTCAGCTATTGTCTGTGCGCTACTTATTTCGCTCTGTACCCAGTCTCCAATCCCTGTTGGACCGTATTCAAAACCAAGTTGGTAAGTCGTATTATTATATGTATCGTGATAGTGGTGTTTCTGACCCCAACTGCTTACCTCTTGCTGCAGCTGTTGTTGCAGGCTCAGGCTCTCCGCCTGCATAGCGGGTTTCTGGATTGCCATAACATGTGAACGCAATGTTGTCAGCGCGGTCTTGTAGCTTGTGTTTGTTCTTGCCTGCTGTAATCCCTGTTGATCGCTACTATATTGTTGTTCGTAGGTGCTTGTTTTGCCGTTGTATTTTTGCATCAGAGCTATCCATTGCTGGAATGTCTGCAACTGTGTTTCCCCCTGGTTTTGTAGGGTTGGATCGACAGTAGACGTAAGTAAAGCAGTTGGTGTGCTGGCCACATTTGCATTGCCGTTGTTGCCAGTCGAGGTACTACAGGCGCTTAGAAGGAGAAAGCATAACACTAATGCGCAGAGCAGCAGGGATGTTGCGTGGCAGCGTGAAATAGGCGTATTTTGTAGATATTTAGAGTTCATAAGCTGGTCCTTTGCCGAATTTTTTAGAAAAACATATGCTATTATTTATGAATCGTTTGAAAGCCATCGCTGCAACTGCGCTCTTTTGTACCGCTTCTGTTTGGTATCCATCGCTGCAACGAAGCTCTCGCTTCTACTTTCAGTCAACAGCGATGCAAGGAATCACATCAGTATCATATACTATTTTGTTACATTACGCTATGAATTAGTTCATAGTTCCTGCGTTCATCCTGGCAAGCAACTCTTGATGTAATTCCTGTGTGCCAGCTATAACTAACGAGTAGCCTTGCGACAGGTTAGGAATGGGACCTACAGGTTTACCATACTGGTCACTCACTATGCCTCCGGCTTCCAATACAATACTTGATGAGGCCAGGAAGGACTCTCCGGTGAGTATGTCTCCAATGTCGATATAGGCGTCATATGCCCCGCTGCCAACGTAGGCCACATCCATTGCTGAACTACCAGTGCGTCTTACCTTGCCAATGACTGGCTTCTGCATAATCAATTTACTCAGTGTTGCCAGGTCTCGTCCATCAAAATTCAAGCCCGCAATACACTCTGATAGATGCATAGTCGTGCTGGTCTGGCACCTGTGGCCGTTGCGGAAAGCTCCGCTGCCGCGTTGCGCTTGATAGACAGTACCACTAAAAAGTTCTCCCACCAGGGCCCACTGCACGTGCTCGGGACTGACTGGCTCATCGATTGGCAGGACTGCCAGTGCTACCGCCGCAGTCATAATGCCTCGTGCCACATTGGTTGAGCCATCTACCGGATCAACGACAATACGATAACGCGGTGCTGCGCACGTTGCGAAAGCTGCTCTCTCCTCTGTGATAATCTCAAAACCATGGCCGCTCTCGATGAGCCCGCTGATGATGATATCTTCTGCCTCGTGGTCAAACTGCATGGTTGTGTGCGCTGAGGTTTGGGAGTAAACCTGGTTGCGGTCGAATTGTTCAGATTGCATATAGGCGCGCACTTGACGAAACAATTGTTCAAGTAGTTCCAACATAATACTTCCTCGCAGCGCTGCTGACCGGAGGTACTTCCTTTCATCGCTGCTGACTGAAAGTAGAAGCGAGAGCTTCGTTGCAGCGATGGATACCAACAGAAGCGCTATCGTGTATAGTAGGGTTGACCCTTGCGGTCAACCTGAGTTGCAGCGATGGATACCAATCAGAAGCGCTAGCGTGTATAGTAGGGTTGACCCTTGCGGTCAACCTGACCCTTGCGGTCAACCTGAGTTGCAGCGATGGATTGCAAACTCAAGCAAATCTTTTCAATGCGGTACAGCTGACTGTATTCATCATCGAGTAATTCCCCTTTGATTATAGCATAGGTGTGCTACCCTGATTGCGATAGTGGCAAGGAAGCAAGGAAGTATGTATGTGCTTATGGGACGACTCGCTGTACTATAAAAGGGTGGCGCTGCTGCTGTTGCAGGCGTTTTTGCGTCAATTGTATAGCGAGGTGACTCTGATCACACGCGATCCAGCGCCGGCCAAGCTGTTCCGTCACTGCCGGTGTTACACCGCTGCCACAAAAGCAATCAAGGACAAGTTCATTCTCTTCAGATGATGCCAGGATTATGCGTTCAAGCAGGGCAGCGGGCTTTTGTGTCGCATAGCCATTGCGCTCCGGGTCTTTCTGGTGAAGGTGGCTGATGTCGCTCCAGACGTCAGCAGGGGTCATAATCATATCTTCATGATAGGTATAGAGGCGGCCAGCAGAACTAATCGACCAGGTAATGTGGCCCTCGGCATCCACGTTTTTGCGCATATGGTTACGTTTCTGAGCGCCTCGTCGTTCACCAATCCTCTCTCCGTGAAAACAGTAGTCGGCAGATTTTGTGTAGAGTAGAATTGTATCGTGTTTGCGTGCATAGCACTTTTGTGAGCGTCCCCCCGTTTGGTAGTGCCAGATGATTTCGCTTTTGAAACCAGTTCCATCGGCGTTGGGGCTGAAACCGAACACCTCATCCAGGATAAGCTTCGCGTAGTGGGTGGCGCGCCAATCGAGGTGTACATAGAGGCTGCCATGTTCTGACAATATAAGGTGTAGCAGCAGAAATGTTTCATAAAGCCATTGGAGATATACATCAATGTCATTCTGCCATTTGTCACTGTAAGCGAATTGCGTGCCGCTGATAAAGTCACGCCCGGTCATAAAGGGAGGATCGATATAGATGAGGTCAACGGCATTGGCAAATTCAGGTAGGAGCGCCGGTAGTATTGTGCTTTTGTTACCGCAGATGAGGCGGTTGTACCAATCGCGCGTGGGGTTGTGTAGTGCTGAAGAGGAGTTTTCAGCCAATTGGCAGGGACAAATTTCGAGAGTTTGAAACTGTATTGTGGAAGATAGCAATTCCTGCTCATCAAGAGGGTGTTTACCCTTCCAGGTTATTTTTGCCATGAGAGATACTCGACAATCATTTAATACGTGATGGTAGCTGTCAAAAAACATACCATATATGTGTCGATGGTGCAATTTGCAAGAGAGAAAGTAGGAAGGAAGTGCGAGCTACATTGCCACAGCTAAACGGGTAGGAGGTACTCGCTCACGCAATCCGAAGATAGGTCGTTTGTGGCGCGGTCGCGAACGCATGGCCCATTCCACAAGAGAGCAAGGGAGAAAGATAGGTGATACAATGATCTGGCAATAATAGTATATGGAGATAAAAAAGTTATGCTGTATATTTTGTGGACTTTTGTGTGCCTCTGTGCCTATGTGGGTGGGGTGGTTATACTGGTGAAAGTGACCCCTCTTTTGCTCTCACGTAATTTTGATGAGGGATATTTTATGGCTATTGCAGCAGCAGATGTTTTTGGGGGTATGTTCGTTTTTGGGGCTGTTGCGATTACCTTTGCATTATTCAGTGGCACGTTTGCTATCAGACTATTCGACTTCTTTCTGCTGCTAGGTATCGTTATAGTTACATTCGGCCTGTCCTACAAGTGTTTTCGCTCACCGAGGACCATAAAGGCTGCTCCTGTTTCAAGAGTTGTTGCCAGCGGGTATGCTCTTTTTCTTGGTTTGGCTGCTTTATTCTATCTTGTGCTGCTTTTTGTGCCAGCAGGGTAAATGTGAAGACGTAGGCTGGGCGAATTGTACGTGGGACCGCGCTGGTACTGTCTTGTGGAGCAGATGCCTCTTTGCTGTGCTTTGTGCTATTATCTATTAAGATGCTTAGTGTGAGCAAAATTGCCCGCTACACCATAGTCGGCAATGTAATAAAGGGGATGCCTCATGATTGTACAAGACATAATGACAACAAAGCTGGTGACTGTAGCACCTGATGATACGCTCAGTCATGCCGCGAACCTGTTGCGGCAATATCAAATTCATCACTTACCAGTAGTTCGCCAGATACGTCTACCAGCTGGAGCGCAGAAGACGGGATATAGCGTACAAAAAACGCTCCTTGTCCTGCAAGGTTTATTGACTTCGCAAGATATTGACCTGGTTGTGGCATTGGACAAACACCGCTCTTCTGGCGATTTGCTGCAGCGTCCCTGGTATGAGAAGCAAGTTGGTGAAGTGATGCATAGTGCATCTATTCGGGTAACACCATTGACGAACGCGGGTGCAGCGGCAGAGTTGCTTGTTGAACGAGGTTGGAATTGCTTGTTGGTCGTGGAATATCAGCAAGTGGAGGGGGTACAACAAGCGCAGACCATCCTGGTGGGCTTGCTCACTCGCAGTGATTTACTGATGGCCCTGGCGCGTGCTATGGGTATTTTTGAGCCGGGGATGCAATTGCTTATTCCTCTGCCTCTAGGAGATATGACGCCATTGGCGAAAACGCTCTTGCTGACGACGGAATTACACGTTCAGGTGCATAGTGTTATGGTAGTGCCCCAGGACAGGAGGCCACGCGTTGCTACACTGCGCCTGGGGACGATTAATCCCTCTCCTTTGTTGATCCGGTTGCGCGAAGAGAACATCGAATATACCTTTGCCGACCCATTACTGGAAGGTGATGCACAATGACACAGTTGTCTGAACAATTCCCTGCCTCCCCTCCCGCAGCGAGGGCACGCCTTATTTTCGATCCTGGTGAATTACGTTACAATTTTGGGGCTGATCATCCATTTCAGTCGCGTCGTTTAGTTGCGCTAATAGACCTGTTGGAGAAGTGTGGCCTCTGGAATAGTGAGGATGAACAGACCCGCTTACCCTTACGTGCCGTGACCATTGAAGAATTGAGCCTGATTCATACTGCTGACTACATTGAGGCTGTACAGCAGTTGAGTGTAGGCGATATGGAGGTACGTGCGCCCGTTGAACGGGAAGCACTGCAAAGACTCGAATACCAGTATGGTTTTGGAGAAGGCGATACTCCTGCTATACCCGATATGCATAATGTGAGTGCGAAAATCGCCGGAGGAACGCTGGTTGCTTTGAGCGCGGTGATGGGCCTACCGGAAGGTGGAACTTTTGCAACGGAAGATGAACGGCCACTGCATGTATTTCATCCTGCCGGAGGATTGCATCATGCCTGGGCAGAACGGGCCTCTGGCTTTTGTGTCTACAATGATATTTCGGTTGCTATTGCCCAGGTGCTGCGTTCCAGCAAAGCCAAAGTGCTCTATCTCGATTTTGATGCGCACCACGGCGATGGCGTACAGCGCTCATTTTATGATGAACCCCGTGTAATGAAGATTTCGTTTCACGAGACGGGGCGTTACCTCTTTCCAGGGACTGGTGATGTGCTCGAATTAGGCAAGGGGGTAGGGCGTGGCTACACGGTGAATATACCCCTGGAACCGTTTACCGAGGATGATTCATACAATGAGGCAATTGACTCCTTGCTCCACCCTCTGATTACGTATTTCGCACCCGATGTCATTGTCAGTGCACACGGTTGTGATACCCATGCCTGGGATCCCTTGACCCACTTGAAGTTGACCCTGCGCGGCATTCAGAGGCAGATAAAGGTAACGCACCAACTGGCGCATACCTACTGCGAGGGACGCTGGGTGGCATTAGGCGGTGGTGGATATGATCTATTTCGTGTTGTGCCGCGAGCATGGGGCATGGTGTGGGCGGAGATGTCGGACCAGGCTCTTCCAAAGGAATTGCCAGCAGAGTGGATTGAGCGCTGGCGACCCGAATGGTTGGCTATGGAAGAGCAGGAGGAGATTGCGCAAGAGGTGATGGGCAAGGCATCCTCAGCGGTGGATTTTCCTACGACATTCATGGATAGGGCGGATGATTTCCCTGCTCAGCAACGGCGCTGGAATATTAACAAGGCGAACCGACTTACTGTGGCCCTGGTACGCCACTTGCTTGTACCTCCTCCCGTGCGCCTTGCCTTCCCTACAGTGCCCCGGGAGACCCTTGGGTCGCCCCTACTGGGACTTTTTGATTTACTCCACCTGCATGGCACCGCGACACCGTCACGTAGCAAAATAATAGAGACCAAAAAAGGCGAGATCCTGCTGCGCGATTTTTGCCCACCATCTTTTGTCGAACGTCTGAAGCCAGATGACGGACTGCGAGCCTTCGCGCGTTTTCCAGAGCGAGAGCACCGACTCTTGCTGGGTATTTCCAAAAGCCCTGACTGTGCTCTCACGCTGGCCCATACGCCTACAGGTGAAATTGTTGGTGAGGTGACAATGGCTCCTGGCGACTCTTTTTGGGACGGGATAGAGAATGTCTATGAAGTCGCTATCGAGGTCAGTTCAAATTGGCGAGGCATGGGGATTGCCAAAGCAACGCTAGCGTTTGCGCTTGAGCTGGATGCCCTGGAGGATATGATCCTTTTCGCTATAGGTTTATCATGGCACTGGGATGTCGAAGGGCTGGGGATCTCAGTCCACCGGTATCGCGAAATGCTCGCACACCTATTTGGCTTGCAGGGCTTTGTGGAATATCCGACAACGGAGCCCAATGTCAGAATGGAACCTGGTAATATCCTGATGGCGCGAATTGGCAGCCGTGTAGACCCGCGCGTGGCGAGCCAGTTCTACAATCGCTTATTGAGTACACCCACTCTCGCTGGATTGTGACTTGATATCTATCGCTGCAAGACCGGGCGACCACAAGGGTGTGCTCCTGCGGACAATGAAAGAAGCAGGGATGAAAGGAATGATATGGTCTATTATTTGATTGTTGCGTTGAGGGCGCAATGCATTGGGCCCCTACGGAGGCAGTATGGACCTGGGCTTGCATGAAAAGGTTGCAATTGTCACTGGCGCGAGTCGTGGAGTAGGTAGGGCTATCGCCCGCGCTTTGGCAGTAGAGGGTTGCCGTCTCTCCATTGTCGCACGCGGACGAAAGGCGCTGGACGAGACCACCGCTGAATTATGGAGCCGTGGCACTGATGTCCTCCCAATAGTGGCGGATCTCACAATTGCTCGAGATATTGAGGCGGTTGTCCAGGAGACAGTCAAGCAATTTGGTCAGATAGACATTCTGGTACACAACGCGGGTGGAGCGAAGGGGCAGAATATATTCGACACCAGTGACGAGGACTGGCAGGAGGCTTTAGCGCTTAACGTATTGGCCCTGAGCCGCCTGGCGAAGCTTGTGGCGCCGCTGATGAGCAAGCAAGGAGGTGGGCGTATCATTGCTATTTCCTCCATCTTTGGCCGTGAATCTGGCGGTAGAACCGCTTATAACGCACTCAAAGCGGCATCGATTAGCCTGACAAAATCGTTAGCGCATCAGTTCGCGCCCAATAATATCCTCGTCAATAGCGTTGCTCCCGGCTCGCTTCTTTTTCCTGGCAGTTCCTGGGACAGGCGTGAGCAGGCCGATCCCGAGGGCATTGCCGCTTTTGTAAGGAGCGAGTTACCACTGGGGCGCTTTGGTACGCCAGAGGAAGTGGCCGCCGTGGTCGCTTTCCTGGCTTCTGCTCCTGCTTCGCTGGTGAGCGGTGCCTGTATCCCAGTAGACGGTGCGCAGTCACACTCAAATATCTAATCTTTAAAGAGAAACGATACCGATTTCCATAACCGTCCCACCGGGATGTATCCCCTCGTGTATCATTCCTGCTTTTTCAGGTAGATAGGCATCTTCTTCACTTTACATTTTTAAGGAAGAAGAGCATTTTATTCCTTCCAAATCTCTTTTTCAAACCTCTTGACAAAATGTGCTTCTATATGGTAATTACTTTTTAGAGTACTAAAACTTAGAATTTTAACTAATGAAAGTTGATGAAGTTATATGATGACATCGGAACTCCGCACCTTGCCGATTCGCGCCATTGATTGCTTGAAACTTTGTTACAAACTGCGCGAGCGCGGTGAGTCTATTACTACATCCGTCATGAAAGAACGCTTGCAGTCCCTCGAACCTACGGGGCAATTGAGCGATGCTACTGTGACCCAACTCTTCAAGTGGTTGGCCGAACGTGGTTATGTGCGCTATATCCCCTATCATGGTGTAGAACTGACCGAGACAGGGCAGGCGATGGCAACTGAGCTCGTTCGTCGACATCGCTTGCTTGAACTCTTTCTCGTGCGAGTCATGGGCTTTCCTTTGGACGAGGTCGACGCGGAGGCGGAACAGGTTGAGCATGCCATTTCGGATGCGTTTGTGGAGCGCATGGATGCACTGCTGGGGCGCCCAACCGAAGATCCACACGGTGACCCCATCCCCAACAATGTCGGTGGAGTCGTCGTTCCAATTAGCCAACCGCTCTCGACAGTGCTTCCAGGGCACCAGGTCATCGTGCAGCGCGTGAGTGATGATAATCCTGACCTGTTGCGCTATCTGGCCTCGCTGGGACTTATTCCAGGGGCCCTGGTGCAGGTGGAAGCGGTCGCTCCCTATGGCGGGGTCTACACGGTGCGTATCGGTGCGCTGACCCATGCTGTTGGTGATGTGGTGACCCAGTCTGTCCTGGTTCGATCAGTGACGGCTGATGCGGTGAGCAGGTCGACATCTCCCTCAAAACTGTTAGGAGACCGGTCATGAGAACCTATCCTCCACTGCCACCGGATTCAGAATCACCTGAAAGCGTAGGCGTGGTCCTGGAGCAGACCCCCGTGGAAGCAGGGACACGGGCCGCCGCCCGCGCGGCGCTCGATGGACGCAAGAAAGGGCTGCTGGCTATCCTCCCATTCCTGGGACCAGCCTTCATCGCTTGCGTGGCCTACATTGACCCTGGCAATTTTGCCACCAACATCCAGGGCGGCAGTGCCTTTGGCTACAACCTGCTCTGGGTGATTGCTTTGGCCAATCTGATGGCGATGTTGCTGCAAACCATGTCGGCGAAACTTGGCCTGGCAACAGGGCATAACCTGGCGGAACTGTGTCGCCTCCAGTTTCGTAAACCGGTGGTGTATACGATGTGGATCATCTCTGAGATTGCGGCCATGGCGACCGACCTCGCCGAGTTTCTGGGAGCTAGTATCGCCATCAACCTCTTGTTTGGCATCCCCTTACTCTATGCCACCCTCATTACTGGGGTCGTCACCTACCTGATCTTGACGCTGGAGCGCCACGGGTTCCGTCCCATAGAAGCGGTGATCACGGCTCTGGTGGGCGTGATTGCGGTATGTTACCTCATCGAGACCTTCTTCTCCCATCCGAATTGGGGTCAGGTGGGCTTTCATACCGTTGTGCCCTGGTTGGGGGGAACCCAGAGCATTCTCTTCTCAGTGGGGATCATTGGAGCAACGGTGATGCCTCATGTCATTTTTTTACACTCCTCGCTCACCCAACAACGGATTATCCCACGTAGCGAAAAAGAGGCTCGGCGCATCTTCCAGTGGAGTATCCCGGACGTGGTAATCGCCATGGGCCTGGCTGGGCTCGTCAATATGGCCATGCTCTACATGGCAGCGGCCACCTTCCATGCCCATGGACAGAGTAATGTGGCCAACATTACCTCTGCCTACCAGACCCTCACGCCCCTGCTTGGTGGGGCCGCCAGTTTTGTCTTTGCGATCTCGCTGTTGGCTTCTGGCCTCTCCAGCTCCACCGTCGGCACAATGGCAGGTCAGGTGATTATGCAGGGGTTTGTGGGCTTCACCATTCCCATCTGGGTGCGGCGTTTGGTGACAATGATCCCTGCCGTGCTCGTTGCCGCGATTGGCTTCAATCCGACCAGCACCCTGGTGATCAGCCAGGTCGTCTTGAGTTTCGTTCTGCCTCTGCCGGTGATTACCCTGATCATGTTTACACGTCGTCGCGATCTGATGGGCACCCTGGTGAATAAACCGATCACGACGTGGGCTGCCATTGCGTGTAGTGTCGTCATTCTCGGCCTGAATATCTGGCTGCTGTACTCGACCTTTGCTCCACTCTTTGGTTGGTGGCTTCCCAGCTAGCGCGAGGGGTGAACAGCGTTTTTCACGGCGAGAGTAAACCAGAGCGGGGAATGATGATACACGACAAAGGAAGGATAGCATGGTGAAACGCAACGATGAACTTCCTCCAAGCTAAGAGCACAGGCCAACGAATTCATCCTCGTCCTCCATTTTTGGATACCCCTGGCTTCCAGCTATGGGGAGGAAAAAATGGCTGCCCGCAGGCAGGAAACCCTTTGACGTTTGTTCCATGCTCTGCTATACTTCTCTTATGAACGAAACACTCACTAGAACCATCTGTATCAAGCTTGACGTAAACGGTCACGATGCCGTGTTGCACGAGACACAACAGCGTTTCAATGCCGCGGCATCCTGGATCGCTACCGTGTGTTGGGATGAGCGCATCACGAACACCAACACCGCTCATCACCGCGTCTATCGTGAGACTCGTTCCCGCTTTGGGCTGGGGTCGCAGTTGGCCTGCTGTGCGCGTGCGAAAGCCGTTGAGGCGGTCAAGGCAGCACGAACCCAAGCGCTGCAACGCAAACCCCATCAGAAACCTCTCACCTGTCCGCAGTTCGGTCCTCATGGAAGTGTCCGTTATGACGCACGTACCTATCGCTTGCTGAGTCTGGATCGCCTCTCGCTCAATACCGTGCAGGGGCGTGTGACCTGCCGCCTGATCCTGGGGAAACGGCAACATGACCTGCTGATTGACCCCTCGTGGGCTCTCGGCAGTGCTGACCTGGTGTGGCGACAGGGCACCTACTACCTGCATCTCACCCAGAGCAAAGGTGCTCCACCGGTGACCGAGACCGTGGATACCATCGGGGTTGATTTGGGCATGGTGAACGTGGCCACGGATAGCACGGGTGAGTCCTTCACTGGGGCCAAAGTCCATCAAGTGCGTGCGCGCTATCACAAGCGTCGCCAAGCGTTGCAACGGGTGGGGACCCGTTCGGCAAAGCGTCGCCTCAAGCAACTTGCTGGACGCGAGAAGCGTTTTCAAAAAGATGTCAACCAGAAGATCAGTCGGACCCTGGTCCACAAAGCCGTCGTATCACGCAAGGCACTCGCGCTCGAAGACCTCACGGGGATTCGAGAGAGGACAACGGTTAGGCGTGAGAATCGCTACGAACGGCATTGCTGGGCTTTCTCCCAATTGAGGATGTACATCACCTACAAGGCAGCCTGGGCGAGTGTCCCGGTCAGGTTTGTTGATCCGAGAAACACGAGTCGTACCTGTAGCCAGTGTGGACATTGCGAACAAGCCAATCGACAAACCCAAGCCTCCTTTCGTTGTAAGCAGTGCGGTTTCTGCTTGAATGCGGACATCAACGCCGCGATCAATATCTCCCGGGCTGAAGTCAAGCAGCCCTTGGTAGCACCCGTACGTGGGTAGTTACAAGCCCTTTGGCTTTTGCCATGGGGTCCTTGACATACGGACATGAACTCGATGGCCTGTGTTCTTAGTGCTGCGTTCGTTAATTGCTATTACCATAAAAGTGAGCTAAAATTTACGTAGATGCGCTCTACAGGCTAATCCGTTATTAACGCTGAATTTAACGAAGTGAGCATTAGCTGAACATGCTAGCGTGAGCTTATGCTATCTGGTCTGTAAGTTTGCCTACGGACACCAGCCAGCGTACGAACTCGAGGCGACGGTGATCCGCGATGGCCTGGAGCCTCTCTCTCTCGTTGTGATCTCTGCGAAGCCTGGAGAGTCGATTCATTTCAACCTCAGCGAAACCGACCTTACGTAACATTTCGCGATCTTCTTTGTGGTCCATAAGATACTCCTTTTCACTGGCTGAAGGCTGTTACTGAGGTGCGATCATCAACATGCGCTTAATACATTTGAGAAGTGCCTGCATTTGATAAGGCTTGGCCAGGTGATCCAGCGTTGACCGGGTTTCCCCGTGAGTACGTAAATACTTTCTCATGTCGAGGGACATACTGGTGGTGAGGAGTACAGGTATAGCGGCATTTTTGCGCACCAGCTGTAAAACATCCCAACCGCTCAGTGGGCCTGCTAGTTCGAGGTCAAGCACTAAAAGATCAGGCTTGAAGTTGTCAAGCGCAGCAACGGCAACCTCTCCATCACTTGCAATCCCAACCGTAAAGTTGTGCGCGGTTAAAAAATGTGCTTCAAGGTGAGCGAGTGAAATGTCATCTTCAACGACGAGTATACGATTTGAAATTTCTGGCTTTACTTGCTGCTCAGGCAGTGAGTCGGCAAAAACTCGCGTACCATTGACAGATAACTCATTCACAACACTCATATCGCCGCCTCCCGGCATTGTGTTAGCAGCGTCCCTGTCCTGCATGACTGACATCCTGCTCCCGCGATGCTTCATTGTAATTACAGCAGCTCTGCCGGTGAGACCCGAAGAGGTCCATCCTCTCTAGGGGAAGTATAACCTGAGGTAGGTAGTATTATCGTGAATTTGTTGACGAGAATTGTGAAATTGGCGTGAAGAAGGCGAAACTCTTTGGCGTGTGTTTTCTAACTCTCATTGGTCGTGTCGTCGGGTGGAACGTAATAACCCACTCTCGGCTCATTGTGCAAAAAGCAGGGTTGTGATGGATCGGGTTCTAGTTTGCGCCGGAGGTGTCGTACGAAGGTACGCAAGTAGGTGTTTTCGTCACTGTACTCAGGGCCCCAGACGCGCTGGAGGAGTTCACGGTGAGTCAGTACTTTGCCCGCGTTACGCGTGAGCTCGCAGAGCAGATCGTACTCAGTGGGAGTCAGGTGGATGACCTGACCACCAGAGCGTACAACACGGTGAGCGTAATTAACCTGTAAACCGTTTTCCCCTCCACAGCGATATTGAGAGCGCTGGGTATCGCTGCCGGTCGCAGAGCTGCGAAGACGGGCTGTTTCGTCGGCGCGGCGCAGGGCGACACGCACGCGAGCCAACAGTTCATTGAGGCTAAAAGGCTTGGTCAGGTAGTCATCGGCACCCAGGTCAAGGGCCTTGATTTTTACCGGCTCTTCGTCATGCGCGGAGAGCACAATAACAGGCGCACCACTCCATTCACGCAAACGGCGTAGAAAGGTCAGCCCGTCCAATGAAGGGAGGGACAGGTCGAGCAAAACAAGCTGTGGCTCAAAGATGGCAGCCATATCGATTGCCTGGGCGCCATCCCGAACAGTCTGTACCTGGAAGTTCCTGGCTTTCAATTGTGCCTGGAGGAAGGTACGCATCTGCTGATCATCTTCGACGCAGAGGATACGAACTTTTCTATCTGTGGTAGTCATGTTGCTATCCTTTTGACCGCAAGGGTCAACCATACTATACACGCTAGCGCTTCTACCTACGGTCAGCAATGATACAAGGAAGTATAAATGAAAATGATGCTCCCTCACCCGGGCTACTTTGAAGCGTGAGTTTGCTTCCATGCGCCTCAATGATACCACGGCTAATGTAGAGGCCGAGGCCTGTAGCAGGACTCCAACGCGCGCTTCCCCTCCGCCTTTCTGCCGTGGGCTGCCCTGGGCGGTCGATAGCCGGGCGACTCATAGCCGCAAACGTGCTAAAGCGAGTAAATAGCGCGGTTTGCTGGTCCAGTGACATGCCGGGCCCGCGATCAGTGACGCGTAACTCGACGCCAGTAGGGTACATGTCATCTGAATGATACACAGGTTTCACCTCAAGAACGACAGTATCCCCCTCTGGAGCGTAACGGAAGGCGTTACTAAGCAAGTTCGTCAGTACACTCATAATCAGCTCATAGTCGGCCATGACCGCGGGCAAGAATGGCGGCATTTTAATCTCAAGCTGACGGCCAGAGTTTGCAATGAGAGCTTCCAGGCGTTCTTGCAGGTCTTCTAGCATCTCTGGCAGCAAGATTGGTTCGAGTTCCAGACGTAAAGCTCCCGCCTCAACCCGAGATGCATCCAGGAAGTGGTTAATCATGCCTACCAGGCGATCTACCTGTTCATCGGCTGATTGTAAGAAATTGCGTTGTGCCTCCGGCGACCAGAGCAGGTCTTCAGCCAGCAGCGCGCTCACATGTGCGCGAATATTTGCCAGCGGTGTCTTCAGTTCGTGGGCCATTGTCGTAAAAAAGTCTTCGCGGGCACGTTCTAAGGTCTTGAGCTTGGTAATCTCATGCAGGACCAGGACCGCGCCGGTGATGGTACCATCGCTAGCACGCAAAGGGGCTGCACTGACGAGCAGGTAGATAGCTTGTCCATCAGGCTGCAACGAGTGCAGTTCTGCTTCGTTTGCCTCGCCTTTGTCAAGCGCCAGAGCCAGGGGGCTTTCCTCGTAGGGCACCAGTGAGCCAGAAGGGGCATAGACTATGGAGAGGCGAAATAGTTCTTCTGCATTTTTGCCAATGGCGTTTCTCGTTGCTGCATCCAGGTACTTCATTTCATCGCTGCTGACCGTGGGTAGGCGCGCTAGCGGCGTTGCAGCGATGGATATCAAGTCCTTCATTTCATCGCTGCTGACCGTAGGTAGGCCCGATAGCGGCGTTGCAGCGATGGATATATCACTATCAAGCGGTTCAATAGGCAAGCCGAGGCTTTGCAAGATCTGCGCGGCCTGACGATTGATAATGGAAATGCTCTTGTCGTCGGCAGAAATAAGAATGACGCCCGATGGTAAACGTTCCAGGAGCAGTTCCATTCGCGCGCTTGCCAGGTCCTGTTCGGCTTTTGCGAGTTCCAACGCCATGTTACGTTGTGCAAGCTCCGTCGTACGTTGGGCCACTTCTGCTTCGATTCGTTCACGGGCCGCGACCTGTTCTGTCATATCATGGTAGATAACGACAGAAGCGAAGATGTCTCCAAGGTCATCGTGTATAGGGGCATATGAGCGACTCAGCGTGTATGGTTTTCCGTCGGCCCCTATAACCTTCACTTCGTCGACCCGTCTTTCCATCACACGACGATCAAGCTCCGAAACAAAGTTATCGATGGATTTGTAATCCTGGGAAAAGAGGGCTGTGCTGCGCGACAGCGCCTCGGTGATATGGAGACCAATAACATCATTTGTCCAGCCGAGCAATTTACGAATAGCCTGATTAGCGTCCACTACACGCCAGCGTGGATCATAGATTATGACACCATCGGGAATAGCCTGCATGATGTGTTCGCGTTGGCGCAGGTTACGGCTGGCATCGCGGGCCAACTGGTTGATTCGTAGAAACAGGCGCGCATTTTGTATGGCGAGTCCAGCCTGCTGGGCAAATTGTTCTAGCAGCTCAACCTCTTCAGCCGGAAAGCCGCGCGCTCGACGATGGTATACCTCAATCGTACCCAGCACTCTTCCTGTATGGGTTATGGTCTCTCGCTTCGCTCTCCCCTCGATAAATCGAGGGTCTACTGTATGCCCCCGATTTATCGGAGGGACCGCCGTTGGCGGCGGGCGGTCAGGCGTTGGCTCGAAGATTGGTATGCAGAGGACGGAACCCGGACGACGAGGTATACCTCCATCATCAAGCAAGGGAAAATTCATTTCCGGTGTTGTGCTGGTATCGGTAATCACAAGGGTACGGCGATCGCGTGCGACACGCCCAAGGAGCAATTGCTCACTCAACTGTGGATGCCAGTCTTGTGAACGGAGGTGTACCCCTTTCTGAGCAGCAATAGTAACGGTGGAAGGGGTATCAGCCTGAGTGTGTGTTTCACCTGGCTCCTCGCTTCGCTCGCCCCTCGATAAATCGGAGTCTACTCCCGCATAACCAGGGTAGCGGAAATCAGAACCGGATTCCCAATCGTCGATGAGCAAGATGGCACAGCGGGTTGAGCCAACCATATCCTGGACAGCCTGAAGAATGCGCTCGAGCACCAGGGGCAATGCAAAGGGACCTACGATTGCTGAGGAGATGGAATCGATGGCATTCACATAGAGACGTGAACGTGCTAACTCAGTTACATCTTCAATTGTGACCAGCAAGGGAGCAAGCGGAGCAAAAGTATGTCTCGTTTCGTGCCTTTCGCTGATTGAAAGTGACTCAGCCTCGCGCTCTGACCGCTCGACGCTTACGCGCCAGTAGGTCCGCCCACGAGTAGCCAGGAAGCCCTCGTAGGGGATATCGGACCAACTCATCCGTTGTCCGGTTGAACAGGCCTGTTGTAGCAAAGGTAGGGCTATGCGCAATAATTCTTCGGGGATAATCTCATACAGGCTATGGCTGATTAGAGCTTGAGGACGCCCAGCTTCATGTGCTTGATCGAGTAACGAGAGCAAGTATGGGTTAGCATAAAGAAGGCGCAGGTCGGGACAGTCTATAATAGCGACTCCTACCGGCATGTGTTGAAAAATTGATTCGAGCTGCGCCGATTGCTCTGGCTCCATATCACTAAATTTCTAGTTACCCGGAAGTAAATTCAGATATCGACTCCCTTGCTGCGTTCACCCCGTTGCGGTTCTGGCAAAGATCGGGGGCTAGCTTACAGGTTGCCCTGTTATATACGAAAGTGAAGCCTGGCACCCGCTGCCTTCATCATCCTCTATTACCTGTCCCCCGGAAAGGGTGGCAGCTGGCATGCCACTACATTTCACTCATCAAAAATAAGATTGACAGAGCAGTAGAACCTTGATATCCATCGCTGCAACCCAGGTTGACCGCAAGGGTCAACCCTACTATACACGCTAGCGCTTCTACCTACGGTCAGCAACGACGCAAGGAAGTACCTTTGGTTGATTATATTGTATCATAAGTGCATAAAAAAGAGTATTTGTAACCCATCGCTGCAACAAAGCTGGCGCGCACGCTGGCCCGACCCCACGGCCCTGCCCAGGTTGACCGCAAGGGTCAACCCTACTATACACGTGGTGATGCTGCGCATCGTACGCGCGGATGATGGGTGGTCGGATATAGTAGGGTTGACCCTTGCGGTCAACCTTGAGGGCTGCGGTCAACCTTGAGGGCTGCGGTCAACCTTGAAGGCTGCGGTCAACCTGAATTGTGGTTGTTTTCCAGATGGATTGTCTTTAACCATTCTATTCTGTTATGATAAACCCGTGTATCCGGCAATTTGCGCGGAAAGCGTGTATTGATCATGGGATTGGGTTTGCAGGGATCGGGTATGGCGGCGGCCCGATATGCTGCTCAGCAGGGGGCTTTCGTGCGCGTAACTGACTTGAAATCACCTGAAATACTGGCGCCAGGTGTGCATGCGTTGGCAGGTTTACCGATAGAATTTGTGCTTGGTGAGCATCGCAACGAGGATTTCCTCTGGGCTGAAATGGTCATTCGCAATCCGGGTATCCCTCTATCTTCTCCCTATTTACGGCTTGCTCACGAGCACGGCGCGAGTATCGAAATGGAGATCGCGCTCTTTTTTCTCGCCTGTCCAGGTCACATCATTGGAATAACCGGTACACGGGGCAAAACCACGACCTCGACACTGATTTACAAAATACTCTCTGAAAGTGGAGCTCACACCGTGTTGGGGGGAAATGTAGCGGGAGTGGAGACACTGTCCCTACTACCACAGATCACTCCTGAAACACTGGTTGTGCTGGAGCTTTCAAGCTGGCAGCTCGAAGGACTGGCTCCTCACAAACTCAGTCCGTCGGTGGCTGTAATGACAAATATCTATCCTGATCACCTCAACACGTATGAGGGGATGGAGGACTATGCAGCGGCCAAAGCCACTATCTTTCGCCACCAGCGCACGACTGACCTGGCAATTTTTAATTACGATAATCCGTGGACTCGTCACTTTGGAGAGGAGGCTGTAGGGGAGACCTGGTTCGCGAGTATTGAGCGAGGCGGCAGCTTCAAACGAGGCTCTTCTACAAGAAAAACTAGTATCCCTTTTCTTTTCGCGAATGTGCCGCTGGTGGGTAAACACAACCTGGAGAATGTGTTACTTGCGACAACAGCAACGCGCCTGCTCGGTGTATCTGAGGAGAGCATGGGGGCCTCTGTACGCAGTTTTCACGGCGTTGCCCAGCGCCTGGAGGAGGTAGCCGTGGTGAATGGTGTGCGCTTTATCAATGATAGTACCAGCACGACGCCGGTGGCTGGTCGGCTAGGTGTGGAGGCATTTGCAGGGCATCCTATCGTGCTGGTTGCCGGTGGCAACACAAAAAACCTCCCACTGGATGATTGGCCTGCCGTCATTGTGCGCAATTGCCGTGATGTGATCCTGCTTCATGGAACGGGCACTGGAGAATTACTGCCTGAGATACAGCAAGAAGCCGCAAAGTTGCGGGTCAGCGATCCAGTGCGAGGTATCTTTGACGACTTTACAGCGGCGCTGGATACGGCGGTTTCCCTGGTGCGCCCAGGTGATGTCCTGCTTTTCTCGCCTGGTTTCACCAGTTTTGGTATGTTCCTTAACGAATTTGACCGGGGTGACCAGTTTACCGCTTATGTTCAGAGCCTGATGCAGGGGTTTTAGCAAGACAACGTCATGAGGATATCGGGTTAAGATATTGAGGAACCAAAAGAAAAAAAACACGAAGTTTTACATCTATGTGCTTTTTGGCATGGTGATAACCCTCACTATTCTCATCTCCGTGCACCAGCTCACACCTGCTGGCCTGACTCTATTCTTTCCCAATCCTGCTCCCCAGGTCATCCCTGGCCTGCGAGAGTGGCAGGGTGGCACGGGAGCATTTACCATGGGCATGACTTCTCGCATTACTGTAGATCCTGCTTATGCTACACAGTTGCAGGAAACGGCGCAGGTTTTCCAGAGCGATCTCTTCCAGGTCACCGGGCATCCTCTCCAGATTGTGACCTCCAGTTCTCCGGCAGGAGGCGATTTTTTTCTGACCTTAAGAAATAGGGACCCTGTAATTGGCAATGAAGGGTATCTCTTTCAGGTGGGGGACAACGTAGTCATCAGCGCGCATACGAGCGCGGGTATCTTCTATGGTACCCGCACTGCATTGCAAATCTTGCTACAGGACCCCACAAGAATACATATTGGCAGGGGGGTAGCGCGAGATTATCCAAAATATAAAGTGCGCGGTTTTATGCTTGACGTTGCAAGAAAGTTTTTTTCCATCGGCGCCCTGGAAGACTACGTGAAAATGTTGTCGTGGTATAAAATGAACGTTTTCCACCTGCATTTGAACGATAACGGAATGGATGCTGGCAATAGTCCAGACTGGATGCACAAATACGCGGCGTTCCGTCTCAATAGTGATCGCTTCAAGGGGTTGGCTGCCAAAGATGGCTCCTACACCAGGCAGGATATGCGCGAACTGCAAGACGTGGCGAGACAACATGCAGTCACCATCGTGCCGGAAATTGATACACCGGCGCACGCACTGGCATTCACCCAATATCGCTCTGATCTAGCCAGCCAGAAATACTCGAAGGAGTTTCTTGATCTCGAAAATCCCAACACCTATACTTTTATGAATGCCATCTGGGACGAGTTTCTACCGTGGTTTGACGCGCCACAGGTACATATTGGTGAAGATGAATATGCTTTCAGCGATGCTAACAGATACAGACAGTTCATTAACACATATGACTCGTATTTGAAGAGCAAAGGGAAAACAGCAGAGATGTGGGGGAGTCTGACAAAGATGCAGAGCAGTGTCATGGTAAACAAAGATATTGTAATCGACGTGTGGAATAATAGCTGGGCTAATCCTGTGGATATGGTGCGGCAGGGATTTCAGATCATCAATGCTAATGATAACCTCCTCTACATTGTGCCCAGGGCTGGCTATTATCATGACTATCTGGATACCAAACTGTTGTACCAGAAGTGGGAGCCGTATATATTTGACCTTGCTAACCCGGGTATGACTCTCAGCCCGAACGATCCCCACTTGTTGGGAGGTTTGTTTGCTGTATGGAATGACAAACTCAGCAGTGTTATCAGTGATCTTGACGTGTATGAGAGAGTAAAAGCCGCCATGCCAACGCTGGGCGAAAAAATGTGGAGTGGGACAACGAATGTCATGATCTATGAGCAGTTCCAGCAGTTGGCCGAAAATATTGGTGTAGCGCCTGGTACGAGTTTCCCGGTCTTATCTTTGCCCAATGCAAATAGTACCTATCTCCCCCCTTTTCTCAATTTGTTGATGATCCGAAAATCATTCGGTAGTTTGATAAGAGGAACAATGCTCTAGCCTGTTCGCACAAAGTGAATCTTGTGTGAGTCCCCACCATCTCGGGCTGGTTCCACAACCCCAAAGACACGCGCAATCGTATCGAAACACGTCTGTAACACTTCTTTTCATGTGCACACCACGTCATCCTTTGGCGGCAAGGACGGTTTGCAGGATCCCTATATGCGTTTTTGTAAAGCGTGATTTTTGTAGTGCGTTGTTTTAGCGTCATTTGATTAGGAGATAATTTCAACACAGGAATGAGGGAAGTTGATGGATATTGACATTGATGAGCTAAGGTACCAGACATGCCCAATTGACAAAGACCAGGCGATATTGCTGGTTGATCTCGAAACAGAAAGTGCTCCAGCCACCGATGAAAATGGGAATTTACAGTATTACTGCCTGGCTGGTCAGCACGTTTTCTCCGTCGACGAAGATGGGGAAACCATCTAGTCACAATGTGTCTTTGAGCTTGGAGCTGTGGTTGTCCGTGATGCGCGAAGGGCAACAGGCGAACTAACAAACAATTACTCAGTCTATTTTGGGGTCAAATAGCAGGAGACCTCTGAACATCTATTGCCGGATATTTATTGGAGCACAATGGCAGGTATAGACCCCGTCCTTCATAGTGGGTTTGCGGCTGTGTGAGTCTCTTCTGGTCCGGCACGAGCATTCGCTCACTGCTCCTGTATGCAGGGTTCACTCTCGTTAGCGGGTACCCGTTCTCCCCAAATGCACGAAATGGAACGAAAGGAACAACACATGTTCAAACATATCATACGAATGATCCTGCCACTCGTAGTACTCGTGCTCATTGCCATGTGCCTGGCACTATCACCCGTACTGGCTACTCACGCAGCAGCACCCCCTGCGGTGGTAATACATACTGTGTCGAGTCAACTTGCACTTGCATACAGATTCTGGCGTCCCTAATTGACGTACTCAAAATTACCAACATGAAACATCCCGAATTTGGGAATATAGTAAGTGTTGTATTCTTGCAGAGGGGCTAATCGAGTAAGGTTAGAAGGGTTGGAGTGGTACATCATTAGGGTGAGGCGGAGGGGACGCTTGCGTCGCCACTTGGAGAGGATCAGTGGCATAGGACGATGGTCGACGCAAGCGTCCCCTTATCACGCATTCCCGCTTCCGCTCATACGAGATGAGGGGATAGATCAATATGGGAAGGCTCATGTTAGTAGTTTACTACTTGATTGTATCCAGCCAACTCCTCACTTCTTGCGCAGTACGATGTCCCATCTCTTCAAGAGCAGAAACACTCTCTTCTCCAAGCCTTAGAGCCTCATCGAAGTTTCCCTGTAAAGCAGCTGTGCGTGCTAATCCGTAATGTGCCAGGGCTAACAGTTCTTGACTTCCTTCCGGAATGGCAGAAAGCATCTTCTGAAAACAGGTTTCGGCAGCATTTTCACGTTGTTGAACAAGATACAGGTTGCCATACTCATAAAGAGCGGCGGAGGTGATTTCAGGTCTATCTAGCTGTTGGGCTAATGTCAAAACTTCTTGGAAGGACAGGTCTGCTTGTGGATAGTTTCCTTGCTTCCTTAAGGTTAATCCCAGATTGATGAGCAAAGCACATATCCATTCGCGATGTTCCGTCTGGCGTGCAAGGTGTAGCCCTTCCTGAAAGTAGACTTCCGCCTGAGAATAATGCCCCAGCTCACTTTCGGCTTCTCCTAGGTTACTGAGTAAAGCGCTGATCCATTCACGATGTCCAATTTGCCTTGCCAGCATTAACCCTTCCTGGAAATATTCTTCTGCTTGTCTAAAGTTTCCCTGTTCGCCCGCTGTCGCTCCCAAATTAATAAGTAGAGTGCAGATGCGATTACGGTCTCCTACCTGGTGTGCTAGGGTCAACCCTTCTTGTAGATATGCTTCCGATTGGGCATAATCTCCCCGGATGCCTTCCACCGACCCAAGCATTTCGAGGAGGCCACTTATTCGCTCACGGTGTTCGATTTCTCGAGCCAGTGTCAGACCCTCTTGCAGGTAGACCTCGGCTGGAGTATACTCACCAAATTTCAACGTCACCCATCCAAGGTTCGTCAGTAAAGCACTGATGCGTTCAGGGTCTTGTATCTCGCGTGCTAGCCTCAGGGAGAGTAGTGTGCTGGCGAGGCCACGCTGATCCTCAATCGCTTTGGCGGCTTCTTGCGCACGTTGAAGCTGCTCCTCCGCCAGTGGGTAAAGGCCGCGTAAGATCAGAAACGGCGCATAGGAGTTGACACCGCGCACCAATGCTTCCTGTCTACCTGCCTCGTAAGCAAGCTCCAGGGCGGCAAGGATAGTGTTACTTTCCAGTTCCAGCAATTCGTAGTCTTTTTCGTGCGCTTCCACGTAGCTGACGGCAAATGCGATCATCCGATCACGCGCGGCAGTATCCTCTTTTAAATGCACTCGCGCGTAGTCAGCAATCGTCTGGTGCAGCGTGTAACGGTCTGAACCAACGCTCTCCAACAGGCCCGCGTCGGTAAGGCTGTCAAGTGTTTTTTCGGAACATGCTGCTACCGCCAGGGCAGCCTCCTCTGAGAAACTGTTTGGTTTCGGAGGAAAGACGGAGAGGGCATAGAGCGCGGCTCGAGCAGCCTTCTCAAGTTGCTTGTCAGTGACTGTGAAGACAGATTGTAACGAGAGTGGCGTGTCCGATGATAGGCTCGTGTGGCGCTCTACCGGCCCATGTGGCTCTTTAATTTGTAAGCGCTCCTCTGCAATCGTCAACCGTTCGAGAGCGGCACTAATACGGCGAGGTTTCCCACTGTAAGCCTCTTTGCGCAGGTAATTACCCATCAATGTGAGCGCCAGGGGTAGTCCACCAACGGCATTTACCAGGTCAGCCGCCTTCTGCGCTTCTCGATCCACAACACCTGGAGCCAGCCTCCGCAAAAGTTCCATGCTTTCGATCTCATTCAGTTCCTGGATCAATGTGGCGCCATCAACAGTCATGTGCGTGGCGATATTGGGGAAGCGCGTAGTCACCAGGTGTGCGCAGTGAAGCCCTCCAACTTTGAATGCCAGCGCTTCTTCGAGTTTCCAGGCATCGTCGATGACTAGTAACATATGGCGCGAGCCAATGGCGGCCCGCAGCGTCTTCGCCCATTCTTCGACGCTGCTTATCTCTGTCATTTCGGTCGTTGATATACCCAGGAGCGTTCCCCAACGGCTCAATAGCCCTGAAATGTTGGGGTTTGGCCCCAGGCCAGCCCACAGGATACCATCTTGAAAATTAACTCGTAACTCAGGGTCGTGTGCTAGTGCGATAGATAATGCTGTCTTGCCTACGCCTGGCAAGCCATTGAGGGCCGTCAACGCAACACTGCCGCCGTTATACAGCCGTTTTTTGATCTGACCAAGTTCGCTCTCGCGTCCCACTAAATGGATGGCAGGCTCAAGGGGGATTGCAGAATCATACAGCCCATGCTCAAAAATGGTCTCGATAGGTTGGGTACTGCTTGAGGTAGAGGCGGCTCTTGTGGTTTCTTCCTCACTCTTGCCAAAGAGCGCGCAGAGCTTGCGGCGAAAGTAGGGATTGGGCCGGGTAATACCACGTTCCCATCGGCTGATGTTGACATACGTGGTGCCGATACGATCAGCAACTTCTTGCTGCGACAACTTTCGTAGAGTGCGCGCCTCGGCCAGTCGCCACCGGGGCTGAGGGGTAGTTTTCGCTGTTCCCATCCTCATTCCTTCTGGTCAAACGAAAAAATGATAAAGATGTTACATAAAATGATAACATAAGTTCTTCTTTAAGTATATGCTTTCAGGTAATAATTAAGTAAGATCGTTTCTTGTACGACAGGCCCCCCTTATCGACAAAACAACCTAATTGAAATAAACGTCGCACATGAGCGCATCAGAGCATAGGAATAAGGAGACTGCCATGCAAGTAGTAGCTTATTGTGAAGAGAAAACATCTCACACCAATTTGGAACAGAACACGGAAAGCATACGACATTTTTCTTTGCAAGATGCGCTACCAGCCGGTCATACATTGGCCCTGAACATGGAACTTGGTACTCTCTCGTACATCTCCTCAGGAGGCGAAGTTCCCCAGTTACTGGCGCAACAGCAGTTTACGGCCAGCGAGTTGAGCATTCTGCTGCCTCTATTGGACTCGTACCCCTATTATTGTCCTTACGAAGTGCTGTTCGCGAGTTTCTATAACGGTGATGTGACAGAGATGATTGTCGCCCGCTGTCGCCAACGTTTACAAAATTCGCTTGAAATTGGGACGTGGGACCAGGAGATGAGACCTGTACGCAATGTGCTTTCGCGAACACGGCTAAAGTTGCGAACCTTCGGGGTAAATATAACATCCATCCTGGAGACGGGATGTATATTGAGGCTTATGCCTGCAGAAATACCTGCGCGTTCTGCGTAGCAGAGAACGGTAATAGGTCAATAATAGGAAATGCGGTATGGAGTTGACCGCTCGTGGTTTCCACGCGAGCAATCAACTCCATACTTGAATGCTATGGCCGTTCTATTACCTTCTCTACCAGCTTCTGCTCAGTAATATCCGAGGCTGGAGCAGGAAGAGGCGCTAGAGGTCTTGCGAAATAAAACGAAGTATTGTCATATCCTCCCTCACTGCCAGGATCAGCAACGCCAATCATTTGCCATCCGTTTTTTCCGAGTTGAGCCATGGCTGTTCCTAGTATTCTATGTACATGTTCCACGTGATTGCCATCTGCCTGGTAGTAGACGAGAATCCATTCTCCTCTGCGTATGCCGCCTGAATGATCTTCTGTCAAGCAGCAGTATTCCCATTGTTGAGGGACAATGATCTCGCGTTTGAATAACCAGGTTGAAACATGTGCGCTTACCAGTTCCCAGCCTTCGTTGCCGAGTTGGTTTCTGATTTGCCGGGCTGAAGGGGCGCTGTGTGGATCAATTACTTCTAGTCCGTCTACATGTGTAACATTGCTTGTTCCTGGATTGAAGCTAATTTCAAGGTATGTCCATCGTGCCATGGTGCTTCTCCTGCTGCTCTGCTTGTCTCTGTTTCTAGTCTGGGAGTAGACTTCTCTTAACATAATGAACGTGAATGCAAGTGCCATTATGTGTATTTAAAGCCGCAGATGCAGGTTTTCTCTCTTAAACTTTGATTTTGGAGTTTCTATGTTTGTGTATGTTCAAGAGGTTGGAGGTAAGCATGAAAATTTAAGGCATATGCTGGGAATGCTTAAGGGGAGTGATGCCGAGGTATTCGTGCACGACGGAGAGGATATCCTGAGTTCTAAAAGGTTTGGTCAGGTAGTCACGGGCTCCTGAGAGTCGGCCTTTGAGGCGGTCCAGTATGCCATTGTGACCGGAAAGCATGACGATTACGGTATTGTCGAATTGGTGATGCGACTTGAGATATTGCGCAATCTTATACCCATCTATTCTTGGAAGGGCGATATCGAGAAAGACGAGGTCAGGTACGAGGTGTTCCTGTTCTGAGAGCGCGCGTATGGCCTCAACTCCGTTGGCATAACTTACGTATGGGATTCCTTCGCGCTTGAGACTAACTTCAACAATTTTGCGCACTGTTGCTGAATCATCGATGATCATTACCAGTTTACTCATACATGTCGCTCCTTTCCGTCTTTCTTTGTAATATACTTCTGATTTCATAAACGAGTAAATGGGTGAAAATGGTGTGAAATGAATGCCCTGCATGACGGTTGATATAGGCACATTTTAGAGGTGGATGTGCTGTCATCAATCCGTCATGCTGGTGCTGGTGTCTCGCTCATCATTCTTTTCCAATCTTTCGCTGAGATATGATTGGAGTTGAATGCGCTCACCTGGCGATCCACTGTTTACAGTATACTGTTGCGGGCTTCGCATCACCTCCTTTACTGCTCCTTCTTTCTTAGCTTAAAAAGTCGTGTAACATTCGCGTGCGGCTGGGTTGAACAAGCTTGCGCAGGGCTTTGTTTTCGACCTGGCGGATCGCCTCGTAGGTAACACCCAGCTTCTTTCCCACTTCTTTGAGGGAGTGCTCAGGAGTACCGTCAAGCCCATAACGCAGTCGCAAAATCTTGCGTTCGTTGGGGCTCAGGCTCTTAAGCAGGTCCTGGACGTGCGTTTCGAGCATCTGCGTAATGACTACCTGCTCTGGTGAATAGGCGTTGTCGTCCTCTAGCGTATCACTAAAGGGAGGTTCTTCCTCTGTGCCACCATTTGGTGCATCAAGGCTGATAGTATCCTCGCTGGCTACCATGAGCGCGATTACTTGCTGCACATTTATGTCCATCTCCTGGGCCAGTTCCTCGGCGGTGGGTTCACGTTCCAGATCCTGCTGTAAACGCAGCCGCACCTGTGCTAGTCGTTTCATCTCCTCTTTTTTGTATAGGGGCACTCGAATGGTGCGGGCTTGCCTGGCCAGCGCGTGTGACATCGCCCGGCGAATCCACCACGTTGCGTACGTGCTGAACTTGTAGCCCATATGGTAATCAAATTTATCCACGGCGTGAATAAGCCCGATGTTGCCTTCTTGTACCAGGTCCATTAGATCCATGCCGAGACCGATGTACTTCTTGGCGATGCTGACTACCAGGCGCAAGTTGGCTTCGATCAACTGGCGTTTGGCGTTCTCACCATCTTCGATGAGCCAGTGATTGGGTTTCGGCTTTTTCTGTTCCAGCCGGGCACATTCCATGCGCTGGGCCAGGGAGACTACCTCTTCGGCTGAGAGCTGCTGGACAAGCCCGATCTCATGTTTGTACAGATATTTGCTATCGCGCAGGCAGTGAAGTTCTTGGTCCTGACGTAAGGATGTACTTGCATCAGGTCTACCTATCTTCAATTGTTGACTGGCTTCTTGTACCGTTTGGAGTATAGGTACTACGCGTTGTTTATATTGGTCATTTGCCTGCTTCCCAGCGGGAAGACGTGTGGCTACTGCGCTGGAGGTTCCATGTGTTTGTTCGTTCATGCTCTTATCACCCTTCGACTCATCACACCGTTATGGGTGTGACATGTACTACAATAACGCTGATGTTATCCAGACCCCCGCCTTTTAAGGCGGCTCGGACGAGGGCCTTGCTTGCCTGTGTTGGGTTGCATCCTTGCTCTTTCAAAGTCTTTTCGATCTCCGGATCCCGTACCATCTCCCAAAGCCCGTCTGAACAGAGCAGCAAACAGTCATTTCCTTGCAAGGGAACAGTAAACCAATCTACCTTCACATCTGGTTCCGATCCAAGACCGCGATAGACCTGGTTTCGATCTGGATGGGTGTAAATATCGTCCCGCGCTATCTGGCCTGCCGCGACCAAACGCGCAACGTGTGAATGGTCGCGAGTGACCTGTGTCAGCCCCTCGCATTCGCGATAGAGGTAGGTCCGACTATCACCGACATTGACCACGAAGGCGGTTGTATCCATGACCAGCGCGGCAGTGATCGTGGCACCCATGTCGGTTTTCACTTCCTTACTGCGTTGTAACACTGCCTGATTTGCCAGTTCCACGCCTTCAATAAGAACCTCGGCGATGTTGTCGTCGGTCATCTCTTCGCTGCCTGCAACATTCGGGAGCACCGATCGCAACACGGTTTGTATTGACAGGTAGCTGGCATCTTGTCCGTGAGCGTACCCCCCCATCCCATCCGCTACCACAAATAATCCAAAAGGCAGCAACTGGTCGTTGTAAATACAGGTACCTTGCAAGGCGACAAGACTATCTTCGTTTGGCTTATTTTTGCGCTTTATCCCGACATCCCAGCCAACTCCTATATCTAGATGCAAGGTGAGTTGTCGCTGCCAGGGTTGGAAAGGTATCTGATGCTCCTCCTCAAATTGTTTCGGCTGCACCGGTGGTGGTTTCTGGCGCACGGGCAATGCTAATGGTGACCATGGCAATTGTTCCTGCGCCCCGGTAATCTCCTCTTGTGCCTCTTGCAAATCTGCCTCAAACTCTTTCAGGTCGTGCTGTATCTGCCGCCAGTGCCGTATGAGGGCGACAAACGCCCCTATGAATAGGCCCCAGGCAATGAGCCAGATTACAGACTGGATGACTAATAATGCGACGGGAAGGACAATCGCGGGTCCGCGCAGTACCCATAGGCGTGTAAGCTGGGGAATCACTGCTGCCAGCAATATCCACGCACGTGCAGGCACCCCCCCCGAGGCCCAGAAGATGCCTATGCCGGCAATTAACAGTAGCCCCCAGCTTACGCGCCTCAGCCATGGGTGAATGTCATAGGCGAGTTTGAATTGCTCCAACATGCTTTTGCCCCCTGAAAAAAACCCCTTTTATCGCACACACACCCCAAAGTCAGTAATCGATGGATGTTTTGCATGGAATACCCTTCTACAAACAATTTTTGAGGGAGGGATCATGAGCTATTTGAAAGTCTGAGTATAAAGACCATAGACTATTTCATCAGCTTCATCCTCTCCCACCTCAGCCATCAGCTTATCCTGCCAGGCTCCGACACAGTCCATCCGTTTGTGGATAAACTTATGGCGGCTTGACCCCAAAGCAAAACCATTCATCCCCCGCTGCATAGCTTCAAGTTCCAATTCAATCTGCCGGCGTAAGCGCGCAACTTCACTCTCACTCATGGTCAAAACTTCCTTGTTATATAGGCTTTGCACTACGAGGAACTTCGGTAACCTCAGGAAGTATAAGACAGAGAGCTTTATGAAACCTCCCCGCTAACTCCATAGCGCGGAAATTTCTTTCTATTTGCCATTTTGATTGAAAAGCAAAGATTTGGAAACATAGTATATTTTTGCACTGAATTCCATCAAACTACATAAATCATCATCTTCTATGCAGGCGTAGCTTCCCTGGGGGTAGTGGTTCAATCTCTCCAATAGTCTTTTCTTAGAATAGCTTTGTCTTTGTCTTATACCAGTCTTCTAATTTTTTGCGTTTTTTTTATATTGTTGATGTATGCGGTATAATGCCGTGTGCGTGTTAATTCGGGGATCAACATCCTTCAAGGTGATTCTGAGGACGCAACAATGACTTTTAACAAAATAATCTAGCCATCCGTAGGGGCCGATTTATCGCGCCCACCGCCGATTTATCGGCCCTCGCTGGATGTTCCAATATCCCGCTTAATTCATAAATGTGTATTATCGGCCCTCACTGGATTTTTTGCTATCCGGATGAATAAGCTAAACAGCATAATCGAGTCACATCAGTCGCAGGCGGTTATCTAGAGGAATGGAAGATGAACGGCAAGGTAACCTATCATCAGCAGGTCAGTTACTGCGGCAAACCCCGCTGCCATAAATGCCGCGATGGTGTGGGGCATGGCCCCTACTGGTACGCCTATACTACGGTAAATGGGCGCACCACACGCACTTATATTGGGAAAAATCTTCCTGCAGACTTGCAAGGATCGCAGGAATCGGCTCCTGTCAACCTCGAACCTGTTGCACTACGCATACGAACACT
>VBHI01000223.1 GCA_005881495.1 Chloroflexota bacterium | reverse complement strand
GCGGTGAATGATCGGCGGGAGTTGTTTATGTAAATATGAGACTGCTCCGATGATAGGGGCCATTATGTTCATTATCTGGTCGAGGGGAAAACGCTTCTGAGGCTGCTTCTGCCGCAGCGTCTCCAGGTTTGGACCCTCGATGTAGTCCATAAGCAAATAGGAGCGATTACTTTTCTCATCCTCAAAGGAACGGTAGACACGGGGCAGCGAAAGGTGATCAAGCCGCTTGAGGAGTTCGCATTCGAAGGCGAAACGAGAGCGTTCTAGCTTGCTCGTGTCGATCATTTCTTTAAGAGCAAAGAGGTTGCTCCTGACGCGCTGGTCGTGCACGAGATAGACGGCGCCAAATCCACCTTTACCGAGCAAAGCTATCACATTATAGCGGTCACCTATTACTGTCCCAATAGGGAGTATTGCGTGAGCATCTTGCACTCTTCACCTCAAAGACTAGTAAACCTCAGGAAGGTTCTTTTAGTTGAAACGAATAGAGAAGCAGGTTGGATACAGTCTGTGTACTTCTCTACTTCCTGCCGGTAATTTATTGTTTCGGGATTCTTCTTTGTTCCAAGGGAACCAACTCGTGTATTCACAGGGGCAAAACGTTCAGGTGACAACGGTTTTCGGCGAAATAGTGGGAAACAAACACATCCTGAACAATTTCCGCCAGAAGAAACAAGTTGTAAGAAAGATTAACATGCGGTAATTCAGGCTGTCTCATGTGTAGCTGGACCGAGCGCGGCTGTGAAGAATGCTACAACGCGATTGACGTATTCATTTCCCATTAAAAGATAGGCCTGGACATGATCTGCGCCGGGAACAAGCCAGGTTTGGACGTGCGCATCCGGCGCAGCAGAGGCTGCGTCAGCGAGAAGAGGCATATTCCAGGGTGGAACAAGTGAGTCGATACCGCTCTGAATGAAGAAAAGGGGACGCGGCGCAATGCTTGCCACGACGTCCACAGGGCGTACCGCATGATAGTCGATGCCATAGAGCAGGCTTATGGCTTTTGCTACGCCGGGGATAAACACATTTGGTATTTTGGGATCTTTTTCAATCAGTGGCACAAATGCGGCGAAAGCACAATCCGCGACCACTCCTCGGATTGCTGGTTCGCGCGCCGCTGCCAATAACGTTGCTGTGCCACCCATCGAAATGCCCCAGCCACCGATTGCGCGGGGACGACCCAGTTCAGGATAGGGTAGCGAGCCGAAGCGCAGGAAATCGACCGCACCCAACACATCAAATTGTTCGTAGTAGCCCATTGAGAGAGGCGCAGGTGCTGACTGACCCTGGCCACGCATGTCAAAGGCCAGAATGGCGAAGCCGAGCCGCGCCAGTGCCCCGCTGAGATCGAGCAGTCCGGCCTCAAGGGCCGCCCGGTTGGAGTGCAATCCGTGCACCATAATGATTGTCCGCTCTGTCGTCAGTTGCCCATCAGGTAACACACCAGGAATGAACCAGCCTCGTAGCAACAAGTGGTTCTCGCGGCTGGGAAAGCTCACGTCTCGGTAGCTCAAACCAATATCAGCCGGTGTCTTTGTGATGGCCTTAGGTTGTGCATATGCCACTCTTCTGGCAACAAGAAAGGAGATGCCCGCATAGCCGAGGGTTAGCAATCCTGGAGCAATGAGAAGTGCCGCTGCTAACTTGTTATTAAGGCGTTCCTTGCGCCTGGAGTTGAGAGAAATACTCTCCCCGCTGGCTGAAAATTCCTTCCCCCGTATTAGTGGGCGAAACGACATAGAATGCTCCTCCTACTCAGATTACTACTCTGTGAACTACCTCCGCCTAAAGGCAGGAGGCTTCTACTCGTTTTCCGAGTTGGCTGATTCCCAACCATAGGATATTGATAGCCGCGTTTACGTCTCTATCCAATTCTGCTCCACAGTCGCACGAGTGCCAGCGTTCCGCGAGCGTCTTCTTGCGCACCGTGCCACACTGTGCGCAGATTTGAGACGTATAGCGAGGGTTGACCTTTACAATGCTGCGACCGGCCCATGCTGCCTTGACACTGCATAGTTGCCTAAAGGCTCCCCAGCCTGCGTCTAAGATACTTTTCGTTAAGCCACTTTTTGCACTTGCCCCATTCGGGAGGTATTGCCCTGTTTTCTCGTCTTGTTTGGGTTTGGCGTGTTTCGTCAGGTTCCCTATCTGGATATCCTCAAAGACGATCACCTGAAAACGATTGACGAGCGACCTCGTCTCTTTATGCAGGAAGTCACGGCGTTGATTGGCTACTTTACGGTGTGCCTTGCCTACCAGCTTACGTGCTTTGTCCCTACGATGCGAGCCACGCTTCTTGCGGGAGAGGGATTGCTGTCTTTGCTCAAGAACCTTCTTGGCCTTACGGTAGTACCTGGGATGCTCGATCATCTCACCGGTGGAGAGGGTAGCCAGGTGAGAGACGCCCAGGTCAATGCCTACGTCCTCATAGGATACAGGCAGCTTCTCAGGCTCTTCTACCTCGCAAGAGAATGAGACGTACCAGTGGTCTACTTCTCGTTTGAGAGTAACTGTCTTGATCGTGCCTTCGAGCTTGCGATGCAGTTTGACTCTGATCGAGCCAATCTTAGAGAGGTGCAAGTGTGTTCCATCGAACTTCCAACCGGCTCCGTCTGGATAGGTGAAGCTGTTGTAACGCGAACTCTCCTGAAATCTGGGATAGCCAGGGTTCTCTCCATTCTTACAGCGTCGGAAGAAGTTTTGAAAGGCTTTGTGCAAGCGGTTTAGCACGTTTTGTAAGACATGCGCTGCGATGTCCTCATACTCCGGACGTATCTCATGCTTGATCTCAGGCAAATCATTCTGCTGGTCAAAATAGGTGATAGACTTGCCAGCCATGCGGTAAGCGTCTTTGCGTTCCGAGAGTGCAGCATTATAGAGTTCCCTGCATCGGTTGAGCACGAAGTACAGGTTCTTCTCGGTCGTCTTGTTTGGATACAAGCGATATTTAAACGTCTTACGCATTAGCCTTGCCCCAGTTCGATGTACGCGCTTACGGTTTCTTCGGTCGTGTCTCCGACCGTTCCCACGTAATAGGAACGAGACCAGAAGGAGCCTCCCCATACTTGCTTCTTCACCTCTGGATACTGCTTAAATACCTGCCGAGCAGTAATCCCTTTGAGGGTATTGGCAATGAGAGACGGAGCAACTGATGGAAGTGCCGAGAGAAAGATGTGGATGTGATCTTCCTGTACGCTTAAGGCTCCAATCTCCCATTGATTCGCATCGCATAACCGCCTCAACTCAGCCTCCACAAAACTAGCAACCTTTCCTACCAGGATACTCTTCCTGTACTTAGGACACCAGACGAAATGATACGCTATCTTATAGGTGACATGCTTGGTATGTTGTTCTCTCATGCTATTTATTGTAGCATGGTATACCATAGATTTCAAGAGCGGCTAACCCATGCCTGAAGGCGATGGGAATGCGCCGCTCCCATCTTCAAGGCGTTTAATGATTATTTTGTGCTGTAGTGGCAAACAAGCAATCTTATATATGTCAGCATGAGGCTATGGTTGTCAAGGAAGGGATTTAGAGACGAAGAGGAGGTGATGGTGTGGAGTTGAGTGGAGGCTCCTGCACTTGCTCTGGCTGTGGCGCATGAAGAGGTTTCATTCCGAAAAGCCAGCGCGATACATTGATGCGCCGGATGAATAGATCATACAAAACGAGCGTTGTAATCAGAGCGGCCGTGGTCACGATGAGAAATTTTACGCCCATATTGATATCCCATGAGAAGGTGAAAAATGCGATGACAACAATGACGGGATAGTGTAGGATATAGAATGGTAAGACGGCTTCATTGCAATAATCGATTATTCTGTTACTGAAATTCAAGAAGCGCATGCCAAAATACAGAGCAAAGACCATCCAGGACCAGGTAAAGATGCTGCGCAACAACTGATAGAGGACATATCCTACGGAGAAGTTGGAGATAGTATCCCAACTGCTTAATACACCGGAAATATACGCGCCCAGCATAACCAAGAGGCTGGTGACTCCTATGAATAACATAAGCATCCACTGCTTTTGAATAGCTGACTGGAAGCGGGGGTCGGCATAGAGAATGAATCCGTATATAAAGATAAAAAGCCAGACAAAGAAATCTCCCCAGTTCTGATAACCAGGGAATGACGCACGTAAAGCGATCTGGATGAGCGCGATAGGTAAGGCAAACACGAAGAAGCCTGCAGGTCTATCACAAATTGCAGCTAGCTTCGTAATGAAGCTCAGACCTCGTTTTCGCTTCAAATAAAGCAACACAGGGAGTGCCAAGATAGAGATAAAAAAGAGGAAGGCCAGAAACCAGAGATGGAAACTAACGGTACCGATCCATTGTGGATTCCAGCTAATTTGGATGTTCGTGAAAAAATAGGGATAAAACTGTAACAAGTTACCCTTGAAGAGCGAGTGACTGAGCGCTATAAGATAGGCCTCAAAGGGAGAAAGCAGGATGGTGCCGGCAATACAAGGAATGATCAGCCGTTTGAAGCGCTCGCTTATGAACTGACCGCTCGTTCTGGATTGGAGTGCAAACCAGGCGCCTGCTCCTGCCAGGACAAAGAAAAGAGACATTCCCCACTCCGTACCGAAGACGACCAGGACAATCAAGTTACCATTCTGTTCTACACCGTTGATATGCCAGTAGAACAAATCGAAAATATTTGCGGCATGGGCATAGAATACCCCCAACACGGCCAAAACGCGAAGCCCGTCGAGATAGTGGAGTCTTTCTCCATGGATTGGTCCTTCATGGATTAGTGGCTGCATAGAGTCTTCTCTCCCTACCACCTCTAAACTTAAGAAGGGGAATTTTAGGATCGTTTTATTTTCATTATACACTATGAACGTCGAACGGTACGGTCATTATCACCCGTTTGAGACGGCAAGGGCTGCGGTGGCTGGTTCCATCCCTGTTGCTGAGGTTGAGAGGCTGATTGCATGTTGACAGGCTGAGCTGCATGAGCGGCGCGCGCAATGCGGTCGTTGCGAATGTGTCGCCAGATATAGAGGCCAACCAGTACGGCAAGGATAAGGAGAATGATTATATCAAAGCTGCGGAAGTAGGGAGCCAGTTTCACGAGATCTGTCCCTAAGACAGCACCTAGATAGGCCAAAAGGAGACACCAGGGAAACGAACCCAGGAAGGTGAAAACGCAGAATTTTACAAATGGCATTTCAGCAATACCAGCCGGAAGGGAGATGTAGGTACGAATGACGGGTAAAAGGCGCGAGAAGAACGCGGTGGCACTACCCCAGCGCTGGAAGAATTGATCCGCCCTGTCGGCGTCATGCTGGGAGATGAGGACGTAGCGTCCATACTTGAGCATGAGTGGGCGCCCACCTTTATAGCCGATGTAGTAGGCAGCGATGGAGCCGATGAGGCAGCCAGTAGCTCCGGCCAGTGCCACAAGGACCAGGTTCAGCCATAAAGGAAATGATGGATTTGTGCCCGGTAGGTGTAAAGGGTTTGAAGTATAGTAACTACCAATGATGAAGCCCGCAACGGGCATGACTATTTCACTAGGCAGAGGTATGCAACAACTTTCGATGGCCATAGCCAGAATGATTCCGGCCAGACCGGTAAATGCATAAAGATTGTAAATCCATACTGTTAGTGTGTGCGTTAGATTGGTTAACAATGAAATTGGCCTCCTTAGCAATTCCTGGACATTTGTTAGTCATACTAACATATTTAACGAGAGGAGGCTAGCCCATAGTACAAATGCAGAGAGTTACTATACCAAGCCGAAGTGGCAACAAAGCGCTCGAGCGCTTTGTTGCCACTTCGGCTTGGTATACTTAGACGTAGGAATTAGTATTCCTGGTCTTCTTCGTCTTCGTCTACGAAACGCGAAGCGCGGCGTTGTAGGTAGGGGACGTCGATTTGTTGGGCCAGTTCATGGCGCAAAGGATCATCGTCGTACATATACGGTGCGCGGCGTACCAGGGGCCTCTGGAGGCTGCCGGTCATGATGTCGGGATTGCGTGGCTGGGCATCAACCTGGGGATTGCGCGTCACCGGTCCCGTCGGCTGTCGAAATTGACCAGTTTGTGGATTGCGCCTGCCAAGCTGATCGGTTTGTTGCTCACGCCGATAATACGAATCCTGTGTGGACTGGCGCAGATTACTTTCACCAGGAGCGGGCAGTGCACGATTAGGGGCAGACGGAACTGAAGTGCCATCAACGGTACGCTTTGGGCGATATTGATTCGGGGCCTGGGGCTGCAGTCTTTGTGCAGGACGTTTTACTCGCGGCTGATACTGTTGTGGAACCAGGTTTTGCACAGGGCGAACTACAGGAACCCTTTTTGAGGTGTTCGTTGGATAGACTTCAAGGCCATCGTACTGCTGGGCCGCTTCCTGGCGCGCTGCGCGTAAAGCGGCGGTCTGATGCGGGCCAAGGCCACGAGGGGAGGTTGGTCGATACCCGGGGAAACCTGGATGATGCATCTGCCTGTCAGGGTTCGTTCGACGCGGAGGAACCACGTTTGTGCTGCCGCGATTCATAGGAGCGAGAGGGGCAGACTGAGGTGGTCGTAGCGGTTGTAGCGGGTACTCTGTTGTACGCTGGCGAGAGAGTTGATTCTCCTCTGCCGCTTGCTGACTATATCTAGCCGCGGGCAACATGGGATAAGGCGGAACAAATTGTCGTCCCGTAGATGTTCTGAAGTCGCCCTGTTCGTATTTTGCTGGCGGAAGCAGTTCAACCTCTGTTTCGTAGAAGTCCCCGGGGACCTCAACATATTCATGGATTTGGGCTAAGGAAATTTCTTGCTGTACTCCAGCCTGAAGTTGCTCATCAGGACGACGAGAAAAGTAGGAGAATAAGACCAGGGAAATCGGAATGCTCAGGAGCAAAGCCGCCAACCCACCTATCAATCCACCAAGGACCCATGAATTAAGCGTGTTACCATACCAGAGGACAACTGCAGCGCCAACGATCAAGACCAAGGCCACAGCGGCAGTTCTCATCAAAATAACTCCATTCTGGAAACCCCGACTATCTTTAGCCAGGAAGATACCTAACGAGTACTTTCCTTATCACTGTTTGCACAGTGATCTACATGCAGACCTCATTCTCTTGCCGTATTTAGTGGAGATACTTATGGGGCTATGTTCGAAACCCCAACTGATACGTTACATACAGTTTTGGCACTGCTATAATGAAAGACCCGATGTTAAGAATATACCACAATTGGCTTGATAGTACAAGGAAAATAGAGGGTTTGTGATGATTCAGAGTAAAAATACTGTGAAAAACGTGGAATAAATAAACAACTAGAGCTGTGCCGGGGAGACGGACAACCCGCCCATTGGATAGAGAAAATACAAACAACATTAGGATTGACCAAATATGGTACTTTTTGGGGGGTAAAGCATGGAAACAGGCAAGTATCCCCCAAGGGTAAGTATTCTATGACGTTTTTGCGGTACACTTACCCTCAAGAGGTGCCTGGTTGGCCTACACAGAGAGAGATACTATTACGCAGCATGGCGGCGGAAAATGGCTACGACTTTCCCTTGTACCTTCCATTCTTCATCCCATTCACTTTTTGAGATGAGGATGGGTTCTAATTCAGAGTTGGCTGGTTGCAGACGTACCTGGTCGTGCTCTTTCTCCTGGAAGAAGCGTTTGAGGGTAGCGCTCCCTTTCTCGCCTTCTTGTAAATGAACAGCTACGACAATATCGCCATTATCACAAGTCTCTTGAGGTTTGATGACGACATAATCCCCGTCACAAATGTGATCCTCGATCATAGAGCGACCTCTTACGATTAAGGCGTAGGTATTGTCACGCTCCAACTCGCGCCCTGCGTCGAGCAATTCCTCAGGATCAGTGGAGATTTCGAGAGGTTGACCAGCAGCGATTGAACCCATAACGGGAATACCTGTAACGGTTTTGGTAAGCTTGATGCCACGGCTTTTCTTGGGTTGACGAGTGATCAACCCCTTTTTCTCCAGCATGGTGAGATGGTAGTCGACGTGTCCAGTGCTGGCAATTTTTAGTTCTCGACCGATCTCGCGATTGGTTGGCGGCATCTTTTCTGTTTTCATATAATTTACAATAAAGTTGTACATTCGTTGCTGAATGTCGGTTGTTTGATCTGGTGACATAGCGCCTTGTTCCCGCCTTTCTGTTTCGGCCTGTTTTGCTGTAGCCAGACTACAAAAAATAGAACGGCCATTCAAATCAATGATATCATAAGTTTTGATGCAATTCAAGCTTTATCGAACGTATTTTCAGAATATTTTTTCCTATGTCATATTTGGGTGTGGGGACTTGGAATAATGGGAACATTTTGCTATACTTTCAAAAGAAGAGTGAAAGAGAAAGATACCTACTCGTGTCGTAGTAGACCGCAAAGAGGATATGGGACAATCTTCTTCATTTGCGCCTGGCTTCGGATAAGTGTACAATGGAGACATCGTCCAATTGATTAGGAAAAGGTGTACAATAGAAACGTCAGAAGAAACGTCAGAGATTCGACGGGCCCCAGCCATAGAAAAGGGAGTTCAAATATATGGTTGAGATGACAGTTGAAAGTGTGCGAATAAACCTGGCCACGCAACAACGTGTGGTCATCTTGAAAGCTACTAAGCAGGAACGCTACCTGTTCATCTGGATTGCACATGCGGAGGCATACGCTATCGCTGTTGAACTGCAGGGAACGTCATCGCCTCGACCGCTGACGCATGACCTGCTAAAGAATGTCATCAGCGAGCTTGGGGCAAATATTGAGAGTATTGTCATTTCGGACCTGATCGAAGACATTTTTTATGCGCGAATCGTGCTAGATGTCGCGGGTAGACATGTTGAAATTGACTCACGTCCTAGCGATGCTATTGCCCTTGCTGTGCGAGTCAGGACACCAATTTTTGTTGATGAGAGTGTATTAGAGCGCGCAGGTGTGGCGCTTGAGACGGATGAAGGGCAGGCATTATCGAAGGCTGAGCAGAGGAGAGACAAAATAGAGATCGATCAAGATAACCTGGATGCCTACCGCGATTTTATCAATACCCTGGATGTGTTGGATGAGTTTGGTAAAGATTAATCGAAAAGGGTTGAGATTTTTCTGCACAAGTTCTCACAATTAGTGCAAGATGGCTTTCAAGATACGTACGAGGATACGAGAAAGCAATCCGTAGAAAAGAATTGCTAGCAGGGTATAGAGTTCTATTGATGTAGGAATGGGTAGGGGTAAATTGTGCAAGATGAGGCGGAATGGCAAGACAAAGATATTACTGACAGCGTAGACAAGAGATACCCAAGGTACATTGCCCTGTAGCCCTATGAGTTTTAGCGCGAAGCGAACCAGTAGCAGGAGTTGTACGGCAACAAAGAATATCTCTACAATCGTTGGTATTGAGCTGGGCTTTTTTTTATTTCTAGCTGACGTTGGTAAGGGCGGCAAGACAGGATAGATGGGTGCGCCAGCGGGAATGCCTGCAGGGTTCGATGGTGGATGAATAGTGTTTAGCGGTTCGGTTGGCGCATCGTGTTCATCTAACTCTTGAAAGTATTTATCATGAGGCCACATGATCGGACTCCCCCTCCTGGATGACCGCCAGGGTCATCCGATATACATCAACCTAAGACACAGGTCCAGGATTCCAGAGAGTGAAACTCGTTTTTCTCGTTTGAGCCTGTGAGTTTTTATTATTATACGAATTTGAGGCTTGTGTTACAATGGGGCAAAACATTTGGTGATAAGGGAGAGGAAGATTTTTCATTTATGACACAGATTGACAATGGTGTTGAGCAGCAGCGTACGGAGGGGACTGAAGGTACTGAGGGTAAGCCACGTTTGCGTTTTGCTCCTAGCCCGACCGGCTTTATGCATATTGGTGGGTACCGCACCATCCTCTTTAGCTGGCTTTACGCACGCCATACCGGCGGTTCATTCATTCTGCGCATTGAAGATACAGATATTGCCAGGACGGTAGAAGGGGCTATCGAGGTACTGCTGGATGGGATGCGCTGGCTCGACATTGATTATGACGAGGGTCCTCTTATCGGTGGCCCATATGGTCCTTATTATCAGACGCAGCGCAAGGCGCTCTACCAGCAGTATGCTCACCAGTTGATTGAATCTGGGCACGCTTATCGTTGTTACTGTACTGCTGAGCGCCTGGAGCAGATGCGCAAATCCCAGGCGGCACAAAAGTTGCCGCCGCGCTACGACCGACACTGCCGCTACCTTTCTGACGAGGAGCGGGCCGCGAACGAGGCGGCTGGACTCAAGTGGGTGGTGCGCTTCGCTATGCCAGAAGATGGTGAGACGGTTGTGCATGACGAGATTCATGGAGATATCACCTTCAGGAATGCCGATATTGACGACGCGGTCATTCTCAAGTCGGATGGCTTTGCGCTCTATCACCTGGCACATATTGTAGATGACCACTTGATGGGGATAACCCATATGCTGCGCGGAGATGATTGGATTTCCAGCGCGCCACGGCATGTACAAATGTATAAAGCGCTGGGCTGGAAACAGCCGCTATTCTACCATGTGCCGAATGTGCTTGGGAAAGACAAAAAAAAGCTGAGCAAGAGACACAACGCACCGTCGTGGGTAGAACTCCAGGAGAAGGGATACTTACCGGAGGCAGTCTTCAATTTCCTGGCGCTGATCGGTTGGGCTTACGATGATAAGACCGAACTTTTTACCCGCGAGGAACTGATTCGTGTTTTTACGCTGGATCGTATCGGGGCCGCCGGCGGTATCTTAGATCCTGACAAACTGTTGTGGATGAATGGGGTGTATATCCGGCAGATGTCATTAGAGGAATTAGTCGAACGGACATTGCCATATATGGAGCGCCCTGAGGACATGGGCGGGCTACCCGATAGCGTCAGGCGGCCGCTTGAACGTGGATATACTGCGCGGGTTCTGCACCTGGAGCATGAGCGATTGAAAACGCTGGGTGAGGCAGCAGAGGTGGTATCGTTCTTCTTTGTCGACAAGCTGCACTATGAGACGACGATGCTGGTGCAGAAGGGGATGGATTTTGACCGGACGCGTGATGGGCTGGTGCGAGCGCGAGAGTTGCTCAATAGTCTCGCGGCATGGAAGCACGAGGAGATGGAGCCGCCGATGCGGGGGCTGGCGGCAGAGCTTGGTATGAAACCAGGCCAGCTTTTTGGAGCGATTCGTGTTGCCATTAGCGGGCGAACGGCGACGCCACCGTTGTTCGAGACGATGGAGGTGCTTGGGCGCGAGCGCAGCATGGCAAGGATCAACAGGGCGATCGAGAGATTAGCCTGATTTTGTTTGTGAGTGGCGTCGCATTTCGCCAGGAGGCGAAATGCGACGCCACTCACAATATCATGAGGGATATGCCTATATGATGAACAAAGATTATATTCTGAGAATAGCGGAGCGATTTGGCAGGGCGTTGGCGATTATATTGCGGTTACGAAAAAGCAACCAGTTTGAAGAATCGCTTATTTATATCGATGATGTTTTTTTGCAGACTACCGGGTTTACTGCGAGCTTTGTGAATTCCGCCTCAGAAGAGATGCTCTTGCAGTTAATTTCGCCACTGGGCATTTTGAACGTACAAAAATGTGCGTGGATCGCGCTCTTGCTCAAAGAAGAGGGGGATATTTATGTGGACATGGGTAACGAGGACGAGAGCTACTTCCGGTATCTGAAATCGTTACATTTTTTCCTCGAGGTTGCAAAGCATGCGGACGAAGCCAGGGACATTGATGTTGCTTCGGCCATTGAGTATGATTTGCAGGAGTTGGAGGCATTTGACCTGCCGCAGGAGACGTATAGCAGGTTGTTCGATTATTTTAATGCAGCAGGTCAGTATACAAGGGCGAGTGATATGCTCAATGAGGCGGTGAATAAAGCAGAAGGGCCTGTTGATCCCAAATTTATTGAGCAGGGAAAGGCTTTTTATAAGAGGTTGCGGGGTAGAAGCGAGGAAGACTTACGGATGAACGGGTTTTCAAAGAGAGAAGTTGAGGAAGGGTTGGAAAAGTTGGAGAAGAAAAACTAGACAAGTAGAGGGAAGTTGGTGTCGTCAATAAAGTCCTCTGAAGTCGTACGGTCGACTATTGCAGACACGTGGAGGTGGATGTGGCCTGATACGCTGATGCGCATTATCCCCATGGCCGTTATACCTTTTTTGTATATTGCTGTTTTACATTTGCCGCTCTCATTTTTGGGGTTAATTTGGGGAAATGTGCCTGAACAGTTATTCATCGGCTTGCTAATTGGTATCTTCATGGCTGCCTTTGCGGTGGTGTATCGTATGTTTATCGTTGGTCCCTGGTTTCGCCGGCCTACCGTTGGCGATCATTTTTTGCAGGGATTTTTCTACCTGTTTATCAATGCTCCGATTGAAGAGTTGTTTTTCCGGGGATTTGTATGGGGCGCCGTGACGCAATGGACCGGGTGGATTGGCTGGGGATGGCTGGTAAGTACAGCAGCTTATACGCTCTATCATAGATTGGGCAAATGGAGTTGGAGAAGCGTGGGCGGGGTTGGGCTGGCGGGACTGGTCTTTAGCTTGATTTACCTGGTGCAACCGGCGCCACGTGCGCTCCTGGCAGTGATTATTGTGCATGGCCTGACGACAGCAGGCTTTCTTAGTTGGGGCGATGAGGTGATGTACAGGCGCTGGAAACGGAAACATGGGAATTGACATCCTCCCCTCGGCTGAAGCCGGAGGTTTTACGCCGCGACGAGATAATGGCATGGCCAGTCCTGAGTCGTTACCAATATGCATCCAAACCGTCTCGACTTATAAGGTATAATAGATAAAATGCTTATTACATTGTTACTCGGAGGTCTAGTTCCTTGAAAATAGTTGTTACTGGCGGAGCGGGTTTTATTGGCTCCCATCTTTGTACACGTTTGTTGGATGAAGGACACAGCGTACTGTGTGTAGATAATCTGATTACTGGCTCTGAGCGAAATATTGCGCCCCTACTCAACCATCCACACTTTACTTTTATGTGTCACGATGTGACTCTCCCATTTGACTTTGAGGCCGATGCGATATTCCACCTGGCGAGTCCCGCCAGCCCTGTGGGCTATATGGAACACCCTGTTGAGACCATCCTGACCAATAGCCAGGGGACATACCAGATGCTTGAGCAGGCAAAGCAGCAGGATGCAATGTTTCTGGTATCTTCGACCTCTGAGGTATATGGGGACCCACTCGAGCACCCACAGCGCGAAGAGTACTGGGGAAATGTCAATCCGGTTGGGCCGCGCGCATGTTACGACGAGAGTAAGCGGCTTGGTGAGACGCTGACGATGGAATATTACCGGCAGTTCCAGGTCAATACGCGGATTGTGCGTATCTTTAATACCTATGGACCCAATAGCCAGGTAAACGATGGGCGTATGATCCCTAATTTCATTACGCAGGCAATACGCAATGAGCCGCTGACGATTTATGGAGACGGAAGTATTACACGCAGCATCTGTTATGTGAGCGACCTGGTAGATGGCTTGATGCGGGCAATGTTTCGACCGTATACAGCAGGCGAGGTATTTAACCTGGGCAATACCGAAGAGCACACAGTACTCGAATTCGCACGGATCATTATTCGATTGTGTGAGGCCAGCTCGAGCTTGATATACGAACCCAACCGCACGGATGATCCAGAACGTCGCCGCCCGGATATCTCTAAAGCGCAACGCATCCTGGAATGGACCCCTAAAGTGAGCATCGAGAGCGGTCTGCGGCGCACTATTGAATGGTTCAGCAACACGATCTCTCAGCCTTCGACGTTAGTGTAATGGCGACAAGCTAGAAATTTGCGAGCAACATGCATAAAGCTAGTGTTGGCGGATTCTCTCCAATCCACCAGGTTTCATGGCTGCAAAGAGCCAGATTATTTTTGCGTGAATACCTGACGATCCCAAATCTGATAGGTTTATGCGGGGCAATTTGCGCGCTTTTTCTCCTGATCGGGCTGCGAGAGCCATGGAATTTTCGCATACCGTTGTATTGCGTCCTTCTGGTCTGGACAATTCTTCGTCCTCGCACAGCACTCTATCTGATGGCTTTTGCCGTACCCTGGGGTTCTCTCGATACAATCGATGTTGCCGGTTTGCATTTGAATAGCGCTGATATCCTGGTAGTCCTCCTGGGCTTCGGCTGGCTGATGAGTTTCACGCTGCTGCCAACGATCTCCTACGGGCGCAGGGGAACATATAGCGGCGCCGCGGGGCCTCTTGACCGAGGGGCCTTGACTGTTCCCCTCTATCTCGTTATCGCATTGATCTTGCTCATTGGCACGATGGTGCTCTCCATGGGGGGGGCTATCAGCATCAGTTCGAGTCTAAAAGAGGTGAGCAAGTGGCTGGAATTTCTGGTGCTGGTGCTGATTGGCTCACAATACCTTCGAACCCGCCGCGAGGTCTGGACGATTATTGTGCTTGTTTGCCTGGGCGGGATAACACAAGCCTTTTTTGGCTATTCGCAGGCATTTTTTAATCTAGGGCCTGCGTCTTTTATTCGCGATACGAGCCTACGGGTTTACGGTACGTTTGATCAGCCTAATCCATTCGCGGGGTATCTCAATCTACCGTTAAGTATTGCGGTGGCCTTGATGTTGCTTGGCAGTACATGGTTGACACGCATACTGGGGGGACTGACCAGCGTTTTTCTCGCGGCAGCGATTTACCTCACCAAATCACGTGGGGGAGAAATCGCCATCGCGGCAGCACTGTTGTTCATAGTGATTGTGGGATTGCCGCACCTGCGGAAGTTGGTGGCGTTGCTAGCACTGGCGGGGCTCGTTGTTGTAGAGATATTCTTCGCCGGCTGGATTCCGACCAACGTGATTACGCCGCTTTTGAAATATCTAGGGGTTATTCAGATTTCTTTTACTAATCCAAGTATAGAGGACTATTCAACGGCAGAGCGACTGGCACACTGGATCGCCGGAGTGCGCATGTTCGTGGGTCACCCCCTAACCGGCGTTGGTATTGGTAACTACCCAGACGCGTACCCGCAGTACTTTGTAACGATTTTCGTCAATCCATTAGGGCATGCACATAACTACTACATCAATATCGCCGCCGAAGCGGGCGCTCTAGGATTGACGGCCTTTTTACTGTTCCTGATGGCGATGTTTGTTGCCGGAGGGACAGCGTATACCAACATCAATAAGAAATATAAGCTGGCGAAGGCCCAATCAGGTTCATTGCCTCCCAATCTGCCTAACTTACAGGCACATGCACCGCTGGGTACGCGGAACAAGCTCATTTTATTGGCACATCCATTGAAGATGTTCGCTCATACTCGCTCTCACGGAATACGCAACTTCACGCTGATGCTTGGGAATGACCGGGCATTAGCAATAGGACTATTGGCGGCACTTTTGTCTGTTTGTGTCCATAATCTCGTTGATGATTTATATGTACATAGTCTTACCAATCTCATGGCGTTACTCCTTATTGTGCTTATCCGTCTAGATGGAGTAACTAAAAACGTTGGCGGCAATGGAGGAAATTTTGATTACGCAGAAATCGCAAGATGATAGTGTGTTTCCTGTAGATGACAACCAATCTGAGACAGTTGAAAAGAAACAGACAGAACTTCTAGAACAGAAACGCCTTGAGGAAAGCAGCCAGGCAGAGCCGGAGATTACACGCGACCAATTGTCGCTGAGTAAGCAATTGCTCAACTGGCGTACCTTAGTTCCATTAATTATCGTCATTGTGGCGGTTGTTTTCTTCGTACAAAAATTACATATAGATCCGCAAAAAACCTGGGCAGCAATACGCAGTGCAAATTTCATTTTTTTACTAGCCGCTTTCGTCGTCTATTATCTCTCTTTCGCCATACGCGCGGTGCGCTGGCGTATCTTGTTAAAGAATGTGGGCTTTACCAAAGCAAATGGCGTTGAGCTCCCGAAATTCTGGAAGTTGACGGAAATTATTTACATTTCCTGGTTTGTCAATTCCATTGTTCCTGCCAAATTAGGTGACCTGTATCGCGCCTACCTTTTGCGGCAGGAATCGGGGGTATCGGCGACACGGACTTTTGGTACAATCATGGCCGAAAGACTGCTGGATCTGATTGTTCTGCTCTTACTTTTTATCCCAGCATTGATCATCAGCTTGCATGCACACCTGCCGATAGTGTTGCGAGGAGGACTGGAAGTGACGCTGGCAGCCGTAGTAGTAGGAATGGCGGCCTTGTTTATTATGCGTCAATTCCCTACGCAGATTGCCCGATTGATACCAGAACGCTTTCGCAGATATTTTTACCAATTCCAGGAAGGAACGCTCGGCTCATTCAAGCATATACCCACGTTGATAGGACTGACATTCGGCGTTTGGGCCTGCGAGGTTTTACGCTTCTTCTTCGTGGCAGCGGCGCTCAATCTTATTGCTGGCGACCCCTTACATGTTATCACGGCAGCCTGTTTCATAGCCCTTGGCGAGGCGCTGTTAACGGTCGTTCCGTTAACCGGTGGTGGTGTCGGGCTGGTTGAGGCTGGTATGCTCGCGATGATCGCATTGTTCAACCAGGGGACAGCCAATGCGCTGAACGTTACGACCGCCGCTATCCTGCTTGACCGCACGATCAGCTATTCCAGTGTGATAGTGTTTGGGTTTATCGTGTTCATGTTCGCGTTTGGGAGACAAGCAACAAAGCGAGCAAAAAATCTTGACACAAAACAGGAGGCTGGCTTATAATTTTCCCGCAGGTCCACAAAGTATAGGAGTCTGAGAGACTTTCTATAGTTTGAAACAGGCCACGAGGGGAGGGAAGCCCTGGTGTCGGAAGTCAAAGTCGGCGATCACGAATCGTTTGAGACTGCCCTGAAGCGTTTTAATCGCAAGATCCAACAGGATGGCATTCTCGCTGAAGCTCGTCGCAGGGAGCACTACGAAAAACCAAGCGCTAAACGCAAAAGAAAAGAAGCTGCGAGACGACGAAAAAGCGCCAACAAAGGCTGATAAGATGAGAGTACCCACAAGGAGAACTGTTATCTCAATCCCTTGTGGGTATTTTATTGTCTGTTGTAATAAAGATCCGATTGAGGCCACGATATGAAAGAACAACATCCAGAGATTGAACTTTATATTAATGCTGGCAATGATGAACAAAATGCTGCTATCCAACAATTAGTAGACGCTCTTGAATTAGACCAGGTCGTCAAAAACACCTTATTTGGTGCCGGTGTTACGCAGGCGGTGATGCTTACGCTGCTGATTACCGATGACGAAGGCATACAAGATCTGAATAACCAGTATCGCCAGCAGAACAAACCCACCGATGTGCTCTCCTTTCCTTTGCTCGAAAAGCCGCTGGTCGATGCTCCAGCGGACCAACAGTGGGCGGCAACTATAGAAGGAGTGAGAGGATCACAAGAGGCGGATGTGGCGAGCAGACCAGCATTTGTGACACCACCAGAGCTGATCACCAACCTGGGTGATATTGTGGTCTCCTGGCCGACGGTGCTACGACAAGCCGCGTCAGCGGGTCATTCACCAGACTATGAACTTCTCTACCTGATTGCTCATGGAGTGCTACACTTAGTTGGATATGATGATCAGAGTGAGGCTGGCTACCACAAGATGGTAGCACTACAGCAATCTGTGCTGGAGAGCGCCGGGCGGAAAGCGTAGAGTTCATGAGCCAACCGAAATTCCCGCAGGAAGGGAAGGAAAGTGAGTGGGCGAAGCTTATTGCTGGTTTTGGCTATGCATTTAACGGCCTGTGGTATGCATTGCGCACTCAACGCAATATCAGAGTGCACGTTGTTTTTGCCATTCTGGCTATTCTGATGGGAATTGTACTGCGCATTTCCGCGGTTGAGTTTGCGATGATCTTTGTCGCGATAACCAGTGTCTTCATTGCTGAGATGTTTAACACGGTGATCGAGTTATGTGTTGACCTGGCTTCACCTGAGTACAATACGCTAGCAAAAATTGCCAAAGATGTGGCGGCAGGGGCTGTTTTATTAAGCGCGATGCTGGCGGTGGTAATCGGGCTATTTGTGCTGGGGCCACATTTGTGGGCATTAGTGTTTAGATAGGGGCGGGCTGGTTGACCGCAAGAGTTACTGGTTGACCGCAAGGTTACTGGTTGACCGCAAGGTTACTGGTTGACCGCAAGGTTACTGGTTGACCGCAAGGTTACTGGTTGACCGCAAGGGTCAACCCTACTATATACGATTGCGCCGGGGGGGATGAGCGGGCTGGTTGACCGCAAGGGTCAACCCTACTATATACGATTGCGCCGGGGGGGATGAGGCTTACAACCTCTGGTTCGTGGTAGAATCGGGCTGGTTCTTAGTTGCGGGCTTAGTTTGTTATTTTACACGCTCGACGTATTGGCCTGTGCGGGTATCGACACGTATCTTGTCGCCTGGATTGACGAACAGGGGAACATTGATGACAGCACCGGTCTCAAGGGTGGCAGGCTTGGTGACGTTGTTAGCAGTATCACCGCGCACGCCGGGTTCAGCACTCTCTACTTTTAACTCCAGGAAGTTCGGTACTTCCACGGAGACAATGTTCTCGCCGTCTACCAGTAATTCTACAACGTCCCCTTCTTTGAGAAATTGTATAGCATCACCGAGCATCTCTTTGGGTACGGGTTGCTGGTCGAAGGTTTCGGTATTCATAAAGACATAATCGTCGCCATCGACATAGAGGAACTGCCAGTTCTGATGCTCGACGCGCACTTCCTCAATTTCTTCCCCAGCGCGGAATCGTTGTTCTAAGACACGCCCGTTCTTGACATTTTTCAAGCGGACACGGACGAAGGCCCGCCAGTTTCCAGGACTGACGTGATGGAATTCGACGACGGTATACAATTCGCCATTATAGCGAATGACCATGCCATTGCGAAAATCAGCGGTTGTTGTTGCTCCCAAGTGTGGGTTTCTCCTTTAGTATACATTGTAATTCAGTCAATAGTATAGGGTGTATGGAGGTCTTTGTCTACCCTTTGTTTTCTGAGATTATGCTAAAAACGCAGGCTTTTATGGCGCGAAAAGCAGGACAATCGCATCTTAAGCAAGGAGAGGGTTTTTCTTCCACATCACAATTCTTCGTGATGACCTCGTGAGAGCACTAGCGCACAATGTGATGGATTTGCGACAGTGACGAGGTATCGTAGGTATATACAAGTTATATATATATATGCATTTGGACGGCTGCTGCAGGAGCCGTGTATGTATGTGCTGGAGAAGTGACAGCCCAGCAGCATGATGGTGGCAAAAGTGGTTCTGTCAGAAAGCGGAGAGTGTTTCTATGGACATGATTGAAAACCGGACTTTTGATGAAATCAACGTTGGTGATAGCGCGAGTCTTGTGCGTAAGCTGAGCATGAAGGATATCGATCTCTTCGCTGTCATGTCGGGTGATGTGAACCCCGCCCATGTCGACGAGGAATATGCCCGCAGCGACATGTTTCATAAAATCATTGCCCACGGTATGTGGGGAGCCGCGCTAATCTCGACCTTGCTTGGCACCAAACTCCCCGGACCTGGGACGATTTATCTGGGGCAGACGCTGAACTTTCGTCACCCGGTGACCCTGGGTGATACGATCACCGTCACGGTCACCGTTACCGCCAAGGAGATGGATGGGCACAGGGTCAGCTTTGACTGTCAATGTATCAATCAGCGCGGGGAAGTGGTCATTAGTGGTTGCGCAGAGGTGATCGCTCCGACGACCAAAGTGATACGTCCGCGCGCCACCCTGCCAGAAGTGTATCTGCACGAACATGGAGTCTGGTACCGGCACCTGATCGAGTTGACCAAAGGGCTCACGCCGATTCGCACCGCCGTAGTTCATCTGGTGGATGATAATGCCTTGCTAGGGGCTATCGAGGCAGCCGAGGCCAACCTGATTATTCCCATCCTGATCGGCCCTGAGAAGAAGATTCAGGCGGTCGCTGCCGCACAGAACGTGGATCTATCGCCGTACAAGTTAATCGCGACAGAGCATAGCCATGCCGCCGCCGAGCAAGCGGTCGCGCTTGCTCGTTCGGGCCAGGTAGAGGCGCTCATGAAAGGCAGCCTGCATACCGAAGAGCTCATGCATGCCGTACTCGCGCCGGGAATCGGCCTGGCGACAGCTCGGCGCATGAGCCATGTCTTCGTGATGGACGTGCCGACCTATCCGCGCCCGCTGTTCCTCACCGATGCCGCCCTGAATATCTACCCTGATTTGGAGGCCAAGCGAGACATCGTGCAAAATGCCATCGACCTGGCGCACGTGCTGGGCCTTGAGATGCCCAAGGTCGCAGTCCTCTCGGCGGTCGAAACGGTGAGTCCGAAGCTCCCATCCACCCTGGAAGCGGCGGCGCTGTGCAAGATGGCTGATCGCGGGCAGATCACCGGGGGGCTGGTGGATGGCCCACTGGCCTTTGATAACGCGGTGTCAGTGGCATCGGCCCAGGTGAAAGGTATTGTGTCCCCGGTGGCAGGGCAGGCCGATATTCTGGTCGTGCCTGATCTGGAATCGGGCAACATGCTAATTAAGCAATTAGAGTATCTGGCCGAGTCGCAGGGAGCGGGTATTGTGCTGGGTGCACGGGTGCCGATCATGCTGACGAGTCGTGCTGACAGTCCCCTGGCGCACATGTCCTCTTGTGCGCTCGCGCTGTTGCTGGCACATGGCAAACGGAAGGCCAAACCATGACAGATGTGATTCTCGCGCTTAATGCTGGCTCGTCCAGTATTAAGTTCTCGCTATTCGCCACGACGAGTAGCATAGATGCCCTTTCCCTTGTCTATCAGGGGGAGGTCGAAGGTATTGGCGGAGAAGCGCGCTTCTTTGCGTACAATCCCGCGGGTCAGCGACTGGTAGACGAACGGCTCACGGATCAAACAGCGGTGACATTCAGCCACGAAGAGGCGTTGAGCGTGCTGCTGGATTGGATCGAACGCCATGAGGCCGGGTTCACCCTGATCGCCGCCGGTCACCGGGTCGTCCACGGTGGTACGCTGTATTCGGCGCCCGTGCTGGTGGATTCAATGGTGGTCAACCAACTGGAGCAGTTCGTGCCGCTTGCTCCGTTACATCAGCCGTATAACCTCGCTGCGATCCGGGCGATTGCCCGGATCAAGTCCGATGTTCCACAAGTCGCCTGTTTCGATACTGCCTTTCACCACACGCAACCAGCCGTTGCTCAGGCCTTCGCTTTGCCGCGTGAAGTGACGGCTCTGGGTGTGAAGCGCTATGGCTTTCATGGGCTCTCCTATGAGTACATCGCCCTCGTCCTGCCCGATGTCGTGGGTGAAATGGCCGACGGGCGTGTCGTCGTTGCCCACCTGGGAGGCGGGGCCAGTATGTGCGCGCTGCGCGGCCGCAAAAGCCTTGCCACCACGACGGGCTTTACCGCACTCGATGGGTTGCCGATGGGCACACGCTGTGGCGCGCTTGACCCTGGCGTCATCCTCTACCTGTTGAGCGAGCAGCATATGGATGTCCCCAAGGTGACGGACCTCTTGTATCACCGGTCGGGCCTACTTGGCGTTTCGGGCGAGAGCAGCGAGATGCAAGAACTATTGGCCAGTGATTCGCCGCATGCAGTCGAGGCGATCGACCTGTTCGTGTACCGCATCGGGCGTGAACTTGGATCGCTTGTCGCAGCCTTAGGGGGACTTGATGTGCTGGTATTTACGGGCGGCATTGGGGAGCGTGCCTTTCCTATTCGAGCACAGGTCTGTCAGGATGCGCAGTGGCTAGGAGTGCGACTTGACACGGCAGCCAACCGCGCAGGCGGGCCAAAGATCACTGCCGATGACAGTGCCGTACCGGTGTGGGTGATCCCGACAAACGAAGATCTGATGATCGCACGCCATACCTGGGCCGTCCTCCGTGCATAGCCAGGTCGACCGCAAGGGTCGACCCTACTATAGACGTAATCGCCGGGCACAAGCCATCGTGCGGGCGCGAGATGCTGGCAGTGGTCGTGGGTGGAACAAATAGAGAGAGAGCAGGCCTGATCTAAGCTAGAAGTTCAGATAGCTCGGTGGTGTAGGCAACGAACTTTGCCAGCCGCTTCTTTTTGAGGTTCTCGCGTAGTATCCAGACGACATCGGGATCACCCCAGGCGGCGCAGGTGCGCATGAGCGCGAAGCCTTTTTCTGGCGTAGCCGCTGTAATGACGCTGACAGCGTAGCCCAATGTCTGGCGCAGTACGCGAAAATCTTCGCGTTTACGGTCAGCCGCGGGTGTTGAACGAAGTCGTTCTAAAATAATATCGAGAATAGATAGGGCTGCATCGAGAGTAGCGGAGTTGAAAAGGAGCGAAGGTTCGGCAACGGCGGCGATGGATGCGCGCCGCTGATACAGGTTGCCTTGAGAAGCCATAAAAACAAGATAGCTGATGGTTTCCCTGGTGGCGTCAGTCAATAAGTGCTGAAAGGCTATTTCCACTCCTTGACGAACACGCCAGCAGGGGCTACAGGCATATCGATCGAGCAATTCAAAGACTTCAACACGCCAGGCACGTTGGGCAGCAGCACATACTCCATATGCTACGACACCACACATTACAACAAACTCGGATGGAGTATTACTGACGACCTTTTTCTGATCATCACTGATAAGGTAGTCCAGGAGCGTGCGCACTTTGACAGGCTGGTCCTTTGTGTTGGCAGCGATAAGATGGCTGAGGTCGTTGGCGAGTTCTAGATTTGCACGTGGCCCTGGTAAGCGGCTTTGTTCGCGGAGGTAAAATTCGAGTGGGCGTTGGTTGCCCGTCAATGCTCTTTCTACGAGGGATAATAACGTATCATGTGTATTATGCATTGTTACATTCCTTGCATCAAAAGTGACTATGGCACCGCACGTTGTATTTTAGCAACTGCCGGGACAAGACAGATCTTATATGAGCATTCTACCACAAGTTTATTGGCAATGTTTGAACATGGTGATTTGCGTGACCCCTCAATGGTGAGCTGGTTCTCCAAGCGTGCGCTGCTGGGCCTCCGCCTTCACCAGCCGCAGGCCCTCGTAGCGGATGATGAGGATGCCTGGGGAGAACGCCGCCCAATAGCGGCGAAACCGCTCTCGTGCCATGGAATCCGTGGTAGCCACACGGGTGCGCGTGATGAACATCGACTCGTTCGGCCCGAGTGGATCGGCGGCCAGGGTCCACACGATCTTCGCGTAGCCCGGCTCGTCGAACGCAGCAAACTCCTCGGGAGGCAGCGAATGGAACGTCACAACCGGTTCCCAGGGCTGCGTGACGGCTCCGACTACGATCTCACGATCCGGCACCTCGGCGAGCACTCCCCACCCGATCGCGAGCGTCTCGGCTAGCAAACCGCGGGAGCTGTCCGCAAGGGGATCGCCGCGCAGGAGGGACGGCAGCGTCCGCAGCATGAAGATTCCTCGCACCACGGGCGAGTGCTGGATGTCAAGCTCATGGGCCACTGCGAAGGTTGCCGCCGCAGGCGCACCCACCCGGATGCGGTGGCATTCATCCACCTCTGGGCAAGGGAGGAACCGGTCGAGGAGGTCGTCGCGGGGGAATCGCTCCGGGTGCACGCGCCCGTACCGCGCCCACGTCACCGCGGCGTAGGTGGTGTACGAGACGGCCGCCGCCGCGATTGCGGCGCTCCCGTACCCGAGGCTCCGACGTATGGTCTGCAGTCCGTTCATCACGCCATTCCCCTTCCTGCCGGGGCCGAACTCTGGCCGAAGGCCCGGTCCGTCGCAGCGAGCCGCTCCGCCCGCGCCTTGATGCTGAGCAGTTCCTTGCGGACCATCACGATGTCCCCTGTCGTGGCGAGCATCACGTAGGGCGTCTTCGACGACCACAGCGGCGGGTACGTGGCACGCAGGCGGGTGACGAGTCGTGTGCTTTCGTCATCGATCGGGTCGAGCTGCCACTCCCAGCTGTACTCGCCCTTCTTGTCCCACCACAGCATCCGGCGATTCGGCTCGAGTTCCTTCACCCAGATCCCCACATCCTTACCCGGCACCATTGGGACGAGGTCTCCGACCGCGAGGTGCTGGACGTGCTCTGGCCGGGCGTGGATCGTGACTGCCCGCGTGGCGTTGAAGTCCGCACGACGGACCACGTCGTCACCTGGCATCCGGCGTACGAACTCGTCGTCCGTGGCGCCCCATCGCATGGTCCACGGCCGTACGACCTTAAAGTAGAGCGCCCCAAGCGCAGCGCCGGTTGCCACCACGGCCAATCCTATAGCTATCATTTTGAACATAACACGTTTCTCCTTGCCAAAGGTCACGCTGACGCGAAACCTTCTGGGGTCACCACATTTTCATACATTTTTGATTACTGTTGCTCACTCCTTTGTGCCAGTGAGGTCGGTCACCTTCCAGTGTTGCAGCCAGGCAACCGTTGTCGGGTGGGGACGCGCCGCGCCTCCGCCCAAGACAGGTGACGCTACACCCCTGGCACGGCCGGACGAACGCGAGGCGGTGACATCCAGGTTTTTGACGGTCAAACACACCTCTCATCGCAGAGATTTATGCAGCATACAGCTTAATACCTGGACATCACAGAGGGGTCACATTCGCGGGCTTCCCTCTCACTAGGCCGTCACGGTTCCACACCGACGCCGAACATTCGCCAGCCAGCTGAGATCACCAGGAGCGCTGGCTCCAACTGCGAGATACTCTGATGACAAGGCGCGTGCATGTGGAAAAGGCTGAGGCACATCTGAAAGGAACGAGCCAGGACGACAACGAAAAAAGAAAGGCGAGAGGGAGGGTGGCTGCTCACCTGTGATGGCTCTGTGAGTATGAGGTCCACTTTTATGATGTCCTCGTGATGTCCACGCAGTAGACTATATCCTGGAATGGTCTGTCATAGATGCTGATGGGCACGACGAGGTGAGGATCGGAGACTGACGTCTTGTCCCATCGTAGAGAGGGAGAGAGCTTATGAAACAGAACAACGCTGATTACCAGGTGGTCCCGTCGAAGGGCAGGCGCGCGATGGCGTTCGCGATGCGTTCAGTCCAGCGCAAGCCCATGATCCATGGCTTGATTGAAGTTGATGTGACCAGGGCGCGCGCGTTCCTGCGGGACCACAAAGCGAAAACTGGGGAGTCCCTATCGTTCACCGCGTTCATCACGACGTGTTTGGGAAAAGCAGTCGATGAGAACAAATCCGTGCAGGCATGTCCCAAAGGCAGTAAGCATCTCATCCTGTTTGATGAGGTGGACGTGTCGACCATGATTGAGCGTGACGTGGCTGGCCAGAAGCAAGCCACTATCTACATCATCAGAGCAGCGAATAAGAAGACCTTCAGAGAGATTCATCAGGAGATCAGGACAGCCCAGGTGGAAGAAGTGGCAAAAGCCTTGACACCCGCCGCAGGTAATAATTGGGTTCTGTTCCTGCCGACCTTTCTGATCAGATTTTTCTTTTGGGCCTTCTGGTGCCTATGTAGAACGTATCCACACGTGCAGAAGAAAGTCCTTGGGACGGTGGGCCTCACGGCGGTTGGTATGTTTGGGGAAGGTGCCGGATGGGGCATCCCTCCAGGCACCCCCCAAACACTCTATATTACGGTGGGCGGTATTGGCGTGAAGCAGGGTGTCGTTGACGGGCACATAGCCATCCGGGAATATCTCAGTCTGACGATTAGTTTTGATCACGAGATGATCGACGGTGCTCCGGCAGCACGCTTCACCGAGCGGCTGAAAGACCTCATTGAGAGCGGCTATGGTCTCGACGACTCCACTGTCGAGTCGCAGCAGGCCACAGCGTCAGTAGCGCCAGGGACATCAAAGAAGAGCTAAAGTGGTCCACACAGAAAGGAAAACATTATCATGCCGGACATATACAAGGTCAAGGCCAGCGTGATAATGAAGGCAATCATGGGCGTACATCTCCTTGTGTGAGAAAAATGGCGAAGCCTCAGCTACTGTTGCGACGACTTCACCAAGATGTTCAAAATCTCGTGCCATTTGACGTCTTTGCCATTCGTTGAAAATCTCAAGTGGACTTGCCATTTGTTTCTTCCCTTCCTTTGCTTGCTCGTGTGAAGGACGAAAAACCTCGTGAAAGGTGTTGTTTTCGCCAGCGGCTTCTGGCTCGCCTTCAATAAGAGCACTGGGTTCCGAGCATGCTGTCATAGGTGTCTCACGTTGACAAGGAACCTCTCATGCTGGTCAGTTGTCGTGGTCCTGGCCTTAGTGATAGTATAGTAGAGACAAGATGGAGAATCTATGCTTGTTCGTCGGATATTTCTACCAATTCGTCCGGAAAGTCGCTCTTGACAAAGAGGAGGCCTGCGATGGATCCCTTAACCGATATTTTGCGTGATTTGCGGCTCTCGAGCAGCTTCTATGCACGCAGTGAGCTCAGAGCGCCGTGGGGATTGTCCTTCTCAGTCAATGATGGCCCCAGTTTTCACGTGATTGTCAGAGGGGGAGGCTTTCTACGCATCAATGCCGAACGCATCCCCCTTGGGACAGGCGAGCTGGTGCTCCTGCCTCACGGAGAGGAGCATCAGCTCGCTGATCCTGCGGAGGGTGGGGCGATCCCGCTGGCAGAACTGCCATCGGAACGGATCGGGCACAATGCTGCCCTCCTGTGCTACGGAGCAGACGGAGCAGAGTCACTGCTCATTTGCGGAGGGGTGCGCTTTGCGGGACCGATTGCCCATCCGCTCCTGGAACTCTTGCCGCGGGTCCTCCTGCTGCATCGTGAGGAGCTAGAAGGGCCGCCTTCCTGGCTGGACGCGACGCTCACGCTGCTGGGTGCGGAGGCGCTCTCACTGCGACCGGGAAGTGCTGCCGTGATGACGCGCCTGGCGGACATCCTTGTGCTCCAGACCATCCGCGCATGGTTGGAGCGCGACGAGGACCGACGGCCCGGCTGGCTTGGGGCACTCGGTGATCCGGACATCGGGCGTGCGCTCGTGTTGATCCATCGTCGCGCCGAGGAACGCTGGACCGTTGCCTCCCTCGCCAGGGAGGTCCAATTATCCCGATCTGTCTTTGCCGAGCGATTCTCCCGACTGGTGGGGATGCCTCCCATGCAGTACGTGACCCGGTGGCGGATGTCCCTCGCCAGGAGCTGGATGCGTGAGGAGCGCATGAGTGCGAGCGAAGCAGCTTATCGACTCGGCTACAGTTCAGAAGCTGCATTTAGCCGGGCCTTCAAGCGCCATCTTCAGGTGCCTCCAGGAGTCTTGCGGCGAGGCACGTGAACTCCGTGCTCTCTGGCTCTCCAAGCCAGAGAGCACACTCTCTTTTCCATCGGCCTTCCAAGACGTTTCGAGGAACTTTCTGGCAGATCTTTCGATGAAGATTTTAACTGATCTGTTTGAAGGGCAAAGGGAAAATACCACATGCAACTTTTTCATACTCAAAATACGAATTGAGCATTAACATTGACGTTAACGTTAATGTTGTTGTATACTATTATTAGCTTCCAGAATGTATTCTGCGCCATAACGGTATGAGGAGGATGGACAAGTATGATGGCTGACACGGATGAACAAAGCCTGTATACGATTGAGCAGGTAGCGACACGTACGGGTTTCACGAAACGCACGCTCCGCTATTATGAAGAAGTCGGATTACTTCTGCCAACAGGTCGTACCGAGGGAAACTACCGGCGCTACAGCGAAGCTGATGTTGAGCGGTTGGAACGCATCAAAAATTTGCGCGACTTATTGGGATTTTCTCTTGCGGATATCCGCGAAATTATGGAGGCTGAAGATGAGCGAGGGCAAATAAGGGTTGCGTACAAACACGAGACGGATACGACGTCTAAGGTAGCCCAACTCTACCGGGCAGATGAGTTGATACGTAGCCAGTTACATGTGATCGAGAAGAAACTGACCGGATTAGAGCAGATGAGAACGAAGCTGATGGCGAATCTTGAACGACATGAACAGATACGCAATGAATTATTACATACGAAGTAAAACATACTGAATTATCACTTATTCACTAGAACGGATCCTTGAAATATGCAAAGTCTTCCAAAGGCACACGAGGGCATACGAGATGTCTCCTCTCTTCCAGGTCAGCAGCAGGTAAAAGGCCTGCTGCGTGCATTTTTAGCACTACGTCATCGCAACTTCCGTCTTTTCTGGTTTGGTCAGATGATCTCTCTGACAGGGACCTGGATGCAGACGATTGGGCAGGCGTGGCTGGTACTACAACTGACGCAGAGCGCGTGGTTACTTGGTATCGTCGGCGCACTGCAATTTTTGCCAGTGATGCTGCTTTCGCTATTTGGCGGCGTCCTGGCTGACCGGGTGCCAAAGCGTAAAGTGCTGCTATTTACACAATCATTTGCGATGTTGCAGGCCGCGGTGCTCTGGACCCTGGTGGCGACAGGAGAGGTGCGCCTCTGGCATGTGCTGGTGCTGGCGACATTACTTGGCCTGACGAATGCGATTGATATGCCCACACGCCAGGCATTTGTCGTTGAAATGGTAGGGCGAGAAGATTTGCCGAACGCTATTGCCTTGAACTCATCGCTTTTCAACCTGGCGCGTATTGTCGGCCCCGGTATCGGTGGAATAATTATCGCATGGATGGGGGTTGCACCACTCTTCCTGCTGAATGCTATCAGTTTCATTCCGGTCATCATTGGATTAGCCTTGATTGATTTGAGCGATCTGTATGCGCAGGGGAAACGATTAGATACAATACATAAGGCGGATACTGCCAAGCAGAGTACATGGCAAAGCTTACGTGAAGGATTGGCATATGTTGTGCATACGCCTTCCATCTTGTTGATTATTGCTGTCGTTGGCATTGTGTCGCTGTTTGGTATAAACTTCAATGTAGTACTACCATTGTTTGCAACGAGTGTGCTCCATACAGGAGCAGAGGGATTTGGTTTCATTTCTTCTGCTTTTGGCCTTGGGTCTCTGCTCTGCGCTTTGTGGCTGGCATGGAGCAATCACAAGCCAACTATTCAATACCTACTAGTCAGCGCGTTTGTCTTTTGCGGGATCGAAGCCTTTTTTGCTATCTCACAATTCTATGCGCTGTCGCTTGTCTTGATAGCGGGTGTTGGTTTCGCGATGATCGCTTTTTCCGCGACAGCGAACACGACAGTGCAGACGGTGGCCCCAGATCACCTGCGCGGAAGAGTGATGAGCGTTTATATGCTGGTCTTCGCGGGAAGCATTCCTTTTGGCAATTTGATAACCGGTGGGCTAGCTCATCTTTACGGTGCACCTGTCGCACTGTTGGTAGGAGCAGGTGTCAGCCTGGTCGCAGTAATTAGCGCGTGGGTATTGCGGAAACCAGCGGAGAAAGATCTTGCAAAACCTGCATACGACAATGAATAAATGGTCAATGTCGCCACTGACGATTGCGGATCAGCAGCAACATATTGATCGAAGCGATGTGTTGTTGAGAACGGTAGAACCGGGACACCCAGCATCATTATACTGGTCTATTGCGGAAGCACGGGGGTTGGTGCTCGGCTTCTCTCAAAAGGTTGAGACGCTGAATCAAGAAGCGATTGCACAAAAGAATATCCCTGTGTACCGGCGACGAGCAGGCGGAACAGCAGTTCTGGTTGGGCGAGACTTGCTCGGCCTGGATGTTGTATTGCCGATAGGACATCCATTGATATTAGCGGACGTTGTAAAGTCGTACCAGTGGTTTGGAGAGGCATGGGTCGAGGCGTTGCGACAACTCGGCGCGCAGGCGAGCATTGTGCTACCGCAGGAGGCTCATGAACAGCGCGAGCTGCTCAAACAAGAAGAGACGCGCGAAAGGGAAAGCGTGTTACGCCGAGCCTGTTATGGTTCACTTTCGCCATATGAAGTCGTTGTTGGGCAGAAAAAAGTAGTGGGTTTTGATATGATCCGCCGTCGAGTGGGAAGCCTTTTGCAGGCGGGAGTGTTGTTACATTGGGAGAGCGAGACACTAGCACAATTGTTAGGACAAACACCCGAGGAGCGGGCCTATTTGGAGGCAGGTTTGCTTGAACGGGCCGCCGGCCTGGATAGGCTTACCGGACGCGCTGTGAGCGCGACTGAGGTGATAGCTACTTTTCAACAGGTGATTTTATCGATGAGTCAGGCGTGATGAGATGGTTTCTGGGCGGCAACAAAGGCTGCCTTAGAGATTGTCAGCTTGACACTGATTCGTGATAGATCTTATATTGAAAGAACTGTAGAAAGTATAAGAGACGAGGAGATAATTTTATGGGAGATAGAAATGCAACGGGCGCATTGGAAGTGATTACGACGCCTGATTACGAGGCGATGGTGATTGGCGCCCACCCTGACGATAATGATTTTGCCACGGCTGCTACGAGCGCCCTCTGGGCTAAGCAGGGCATGAAGGTTGTCTGGGTGGTAATGACTGATGGTACTGAAGGCAGCGAGGTCCCCAGCTTGATAGACACGGAACTGATGCTGACCCGCGAACAAGAGCAACGCATGGCCTGCGAGGTATTAGGAGTTCAGGCGGTAGAGTTCTTGCGTTTTTCCGATGGGCATTTGACGAATAGCGAGGCAGCACGGAAGGCTGTTGTCAGGTTGATTCGTCAATACCGACCACGCATCATTTTTACACATGACCCATCGCAACAAATATTCGCGCCTGACCCTGAGGAAAAACCGGAAGATACGGCCTATCTGAATCACACGGACCACAGGGCAACAGGAAATATTGTGCTGGATGCCATATTTCCGGCGGCAGGGAATCCTCGTTCGTATCGGGAACTTTTGGCGGAAGGATTTCCTCCCTATCGCGTCCACGAATTGTATCTCTTTCACAGTGAGCGGGACAATACGTTTATCGACGTCAGCGAGACGATTGAGCTCAAGGCGAAAGCGCTCCAGTGCCATGTAACACAATTTGGTCCAGAGGTCGACATTGTTGAAAGAATACGCAGTTGGGCAGCTGGGACAGCGAAAGTGGCGAAAGAGAAGAAGGGTCTGGAGATGCAATACGCGGAGGGATTTCGCAGAATAAAGATGCACATCCCAAAGCATGAAGAAGTGTAACAAACGGAGCAAAAAAGAGCCGCTGCCATTTTTCGGGCAGCGGCTCTTTTTTGCTCTGGATCTCTAATTTGGAGCCAGGATGGCAGAAAAGCCTTCCCACCAGTTCATAAATTGCGCTCGTGTCAGTGAGTGGCGGTTGTACAGTGATGAGTCAGCGAGATAGACGTAATTGCTGTTGCCACCAATTACGACGAGGAGGTGTCCACCCGCGTAGCGATCTGGAGGGAAGCTGACAATAACAGGTCTCCCATGATTCGCAATGCCGATAATGTTGTTGAGCGATAGATTGTGACCCCAGGCTGTCGAGAAATTAAAACGGGCAGCGGTACGCTGTATACCTACATCTTCTAACAAACCTTCCTGGGGAGTGATTTCTCCTATCTGCGATTCCACCTTCAGGATATCTGTGACCCGGTAGTGGTGACCATAGGAATTGATAACCTCGGTGAGGGCGGCGGCAGAACACGCTGAGTACGCCCAGTTATTGTATTCTGCGGTAGAGTTATATTGAGCGGGATCGAGTTGACTGAGGCGTAACAGGGCTCGGGAAGCGCCAATATACGGCGCTGCTGGTGAATTATGTTGTGATGAGGTTTGGGTAGATGTTGAAGTGTAAGGCCAATCGAAAGCGCCAATGAGTGATGTACCTGGTAAAAGGGTTCTGAGCAAGAAAATACCGAGCAGGAAGACAGAAACCAGGATAAGTACTATACCCATCCACGGAGTTGGCTCACCTGCACGACGATGAAAGACGCGATGTACAGCGAGTGATTGCCATAAATCAAATAGATTGCGCTGTTCGGTATAATCTATTACACGGCTGGCTCGTAGTGGTTGAAGAACGCGACGTCCGCTACGGTCAACCAAGTAAACTGCTTGATATGCTGTTAGCTGCTTCTGTACTTGTTGGGTCTGGCTGTGTGAGAGGATAAAACCAACGAGTGTAATTACTATGGATATCACAGCGAGTAGCATGAGCAGGAGTAAAGGCATAGGATGTTTGCTCCTAGTTGTTCATGTGTAGCTTGCCTGATTGTTTCGAGACAAGTGTAATACCACAACGTCTAAAGGGTAGTATACCATGATATAGCATGATTGTATACGCTTACATCCAAATTTCTCAGGATGTTCCTCTGGTTGACAGCGTGAGAGGTGGTTCTCATCTCACGGCAAACAAGAAAACGAGCGGCCAGTGACTCACACGCCACTGCTTTTACCTGAGCAAGCGACTGAGCTTAGAATCGCTGAAAAAATATTTCGATGACGGTGTAAGTTACATACACTATAGCACATTTGTTCTAATAAGTCAAACAATGAATACTGGTTGGTAATGTGGGATAATTAGATAGCTGAGTACGAAAGGAAGCGAGGGAAAGAGATTAGTATGTATATTTATTATGTCTTGCGCGGTAACCAGGCTGGCAATCAAGTTGAACTGGAAGGAGATATTGACGAGGAGCATTTTCCAGGAGTGGATCTGGGAGATGGCCGAGAAATACTCGATTTTTTGGTGCGGGCGGTTGACCAGGAAGCAGGAACGGCTGGAGCGTGGGAAGAAGCGGAGCTGACGGATTCTTTCTTTGATAAAGAGGACAATTATATCTTCTTCAATGGACGTTGGATGCGTCGTTCGGATGCACCGTGGCGTAAGGATA
>VBHI01000222.1 GCA_005881495.1 Chloroflexota bacterium | reverse complement strand
TTGGAACTCCTCGTTGCCCGGCTGGCTACCAATGCATCGTTGAGAGGTGTGCTCATGGTTGCCCTCCTCCTCTCACCCATCGGTTCCAGATGCATTCGCGGAGACCAGGCCAATGCGGATCGTCATAGGCGCCTCCTTTTGGAAGCGATTTTTGCGCTTACTAAAGTTGTAGAGAAAATGCATCCTTTGCCAGATGCGTTTGACGTTGCCGGAACCTATACTTGCTCTAGCTTGATAGTCATCACTGCGACGCTGCTGCGCAGCTACCCTGCCTGTCAGCAGTGATGCAAGGTCGTATTAAGAAAAAGGCACGATGAGGTGCGTAAGGTGTGTCTCTCATCGCTGATCCGTAGGATACGTAGCGCTACCTGACCGAAATGAACAGCTCTGCTTCCTATTGTACCATAGCGGTTCTGCTTCTGGAACCGTCAGAAACAGGAGGTTCTCCATCCTTGAGGGGGAAACAGGTACGAGGGCGACCCAAGGGTCCCCACCCCACGTCCTCTCCACCCCCGCCCCTACGGGTTTCCCTGGAAGGATGGAGAGCCAAACAGGATGGGGCAGAAAGACGAGGTGCTGATGATTCGCGTGTTGCTCGTCGATGATCAAGCCGTCGTGCGGCGCGCCTTGCGGGTGCGCTTCCACCTGGAGCCGGATCTCGAGGTGGTTGGGGAAGCCAGCACCGGCAGAGAGGCGCTGACGCTCGCGCAAGCACTCACGCCCGACGTGGTGCTGATGGATATCCAGATGCCGGGGATGAATGGCATCGAGGCCACCGCAGCCCTGCGCAGGGTGGTCCCCGAGAGCGTCGTCGTGATCTTGAGCATCTATGACGATGCGCAGACACGCGGACAGGCGCAAGCCGCCGGGGCGGTGGCGTGTGTGGAGAAGCGTGGGGAAACCGAGACGCTGCTCTCGGCCATTCGCCAGGCCGCCGCACAGGCCGGAAAGAGCCGCGACTAAATTGTCAGTACCTCCCTTTGACTCGTATCGTTCAACACACCTCGCTCCTTTATGGAGAGAGGCAACTGCAGCAGGTGTTGCTTGCAGACACAGGAGAGATGATTTATGACAAACCAGAAATACAACACATCAATTAACTACCAGCGGGATCGGCTTTCCTACCTCTGGCTCGCGCTGGGCATCGTGCTCTTGCTCTTCTCCATGCCCAGTTGGGCGATCGCCCTGGCCGCGTGGCTCTACCCCGTTTTCTTGCTCCGTTTCGTGCGCACCCAGCCCCTGCTGCGCGGCATGCTGCTGGTGCTGCTGGCTACCGTGCTGGTGTATGCATTGAATATACTCGTGAAGTTCCCGTTCGGAGCCATCAGCGACCTCATTACTGCGTTCAGCCTCGGCGTCATCATCACGCTGCCCTACCTGCTCGACCGCGTGCTGGCCCGGCGACTGGGCGGGCTGCCTGGCACCCTCGTGTTTCCGCTCGCGGTGACGATCGTGTGGTACCTGAGCGCTCTGAACCCTGAGGGGACCATGCTCAATCCGGCCTACACCCAGTACGGCGATTTGCCGCTGCTGCAACTGGTGTCGGTGACCGGTCTGTGGGGCATCGTCTTCTTGATGAGCTGGCTCGCGTCGGTGGTCAACTGGGCCTGGGAGCAAGGCTTTGCCTGGTCGAAGGTGCGCCCGGGCCTGCTGCTCTATAGTGCGCTCCTGGCGCTGGTGTTCCTGGGCGGAGGAGCACGCCTGGCCTTCTTCGCCCCGCAGGGAGCGACCGTGCGCGTCGCCGGCGTCACGGCTCTGCATTATCATGAGCTTCTTCCAGAAAGCAACTTCGGCGCGTTGCTGGATGAGAAGACGACGGAGGCGCAGAGACAGGCCATCCGCCCGGTGTTGGCCCAGGTCGATGCGAATATGCTCGCCCTGAGTCAGCAAGAAGCCCGTGCGGGAGCCAAAATGGTGGTCTGGCCCGAAAGCGGTGCGACGGTATTGCAAGAAGACGAAGCCGCTTTTTTGCAACAGGCCAGCGCTGCTGCCCACGCCTCGGGCATCTACCTTCTCTCCCTGACACATTTTTTAGGATAGAAAAAGTGCGAAAATGAAGAAGAAGAGATAAACGGGCGAAGAAGTTAGGGATTTTTGGGTCATTGCTAGCCTTTTTGGGCGAGAGAAGAGTCTGAGAAAAAAGAGATCGTCCTACCAAGAGAGGAAACAAAAACCATCTCAAGGAGGACGATCTCAATGAATGCATCCAGCCCATTATGTATCGCTTGGCAAAAACAAGTCAAGGAGTTTTTTACCGGTTTGCATGGTCATCAAAGCAAAACATTATCATTGTTTGTCTTAGGAGCCATTCAAGCCAATAGTATCGTGGTGCAGCGTGTAGCAGAAGCATTGTTAGCGTTCAGTGACGCCAAAGTTTGCAGTATCGAGCGACGATTAGAGCGCTTTTTGAGTAATACGCGCATCGATACACAAAAGACGTGGGATGACTTTTTAAGCCAGATTATGCCTTTTTTTCGGCAAGAACCGATGCGCTTGGTGATGGATCTGACTTCCTATGAAGAGCATGCACAAGTCATCTATATTGGACTGTTACAGCAATCACGTGTTTTGCCGCTCGTGTGGATGGTCATGCCCGGACAAACGAAGTGGGATCAAGGATTATGGGAGTGGATTGAGCAGTTGTTCCACCGTTTGGCTCCTCACATTGGAACAACGGAATGTACCATTATCGGAGATAGTGCCTTTGGCTGCTTTCCCATGGTCAGCCTGTGCAAAAAATATGGCTGGCATTACCTGTTCCGTATTTGTACCCAGCAGACGTGTGAGCATTGGTCCCCACAAGGTGTCCTTCAAGCGACTTGTCCTGTCTCTGCCCGGGTGAGCGAGCCTGGGAAGCGCTTTTATGGACCAGTTCGTTTATGGCAAGAGGATCAAATTGAAACCAATGTGAGTGCCTATTGGGACAAAAATGAAGAAGAAGCCTTGATAGTGATTTCCGATTTGCCTGCTGGTCGTAAGCGTTTAAATGAATATCGTTTGCGCTGGAAAGTCGAAGCGACCTTCCAAGATCTCAAAAGTCGTGGCTGGGATTGGGAAGAGAGCCATGTTCGTCGTTTGGATCGCGTCGATCGCATGCTGCTGGTGTTGTTTTTGTTGGTGTGGTGGTTGGCTCATTTGGCTGCTTGTTGCATTCATAATGGCCGACGTGATCGTTATGATCGACATGATCGACGTGATAAAAGCATGTTACGCATTGGGCGGCTCTATTTGCTCGATTGTGAGCGACGAGCCTTACGTGCCTGTAATCTGCAAAAATACTTACCATTCCAACGATCTGCTGGGAAATGGTTCTTCGCTTTACGTTTTTAAACCCTGCCGAACAGGAGGAATTTACCTGTATTCTTATTTTGTGCCCGTAAAAAATGTGTCAGGGAGAGAACCTGGATATGGGCCTGGCCGTGGTTCTGCCCAGCCAGCAGCCTCCCTTTGGGCGAGATGAATCGGTGCTGATTGACCCGAGCGGCAAGATTGTCTCGATCTACCAGAAAGCTCACCCTGTCGCGGGTGAGGAGAATTTACGTCTGGTGGCAGGCAATGGCCAGATTCCTGTCGTTGCTAGCCCGTATGGACGCCTGGCGACGGTCGTTTGTCAGGATCGGGACTTTCTGGACATCATCAGCCGGGTAGGACAGGCCAATGCTGACATCCTGCTCGTGCCTGGGGGCGATTGGAGAGAGATTGACCCGTACCATAGCCAGTTGGCGACGTTCCAAGCGATTGAGATGGGCTCCTCCCTGGTCACACAGGTGGATGGTGGGCTTTCGGTGGCGGTGGATTACGAAGGAAATGTGCTCGCGTCAACAGACTTCTATAGCACCGATCCCCAGCTGATGGTGGCCTACGTGCCTATGCAAGGCGTGCATACGATCTATGCCACGATCGGCGACCTGTTCGCCTGGCTCAGTATCGCGGGGTTGGTCGTGCTCATCGGTTTTGCGATTGCACGAAGACGCAAAGCCGGTAAGGCAGAGGCAGCAGTACCGAGTGAAGAACCGCACCCCGTTTCCTAACCACTAGATGTTGAGACTCATTCGGCCTGAAGGCGACACGCTCTCCGGCGTCGGTCAAATGAGTCTCAACGTCAATCACTATCACCGGAAGGAAGAGGCGCTGTTCAAACGAGAGAAAACCATCTCCATCGTGGCATGGTTCAAATGCACTTGACAGTTTCATATAACTCAATAGCTATCCGAACCGCTTCTGATGCGGCAGGGAATTGATTTTTGGACTGTTCAAACTGTCAAGTTCGGTACGTCCTAATTGAACCTTGCCTTAGATATTCATAATTCCACCCCTTTGAGAAAGATATTATGTCAGGGTTTCGCGCCATTCCCAATGCTGCGCACCTAAAACGGGAAGATAAGCTCAAGCCCATTCATGATCGTCCCTTCGTGATGATCTTGTGAGAACATAAGCGCACCATGTGATGAGTTCGTGACAGTGATAGGTTATATCCATATATATGCAAGTTGCATATATATGGATTTTTGGTGACTGCAGGGGCAGGCGGGAGGACACAGTCATGAATAGGCACTCATTAAACATAGGAACGAATGCTCAATCTGCCATGGCGGAAACAGAAGCTCTAGCTCAGAACGGCTTCACGCAGGATGAGATTGCTTCCCTGCTGCGGCTCAGAGAGTGGTATCAGCACGGGGGAAGCGATCGCATCGACGTGATCCACTATCTGGAGTTCCTCAAATTTCTCGTCAGGAATGGCAAACTGCAATCGTAACGCTTGTACGAAGGGCACTGTCGGGGTCCTGCGTCATTTCTCATCCTGCGTATCCAAAAAGGGAAAGCAAGTGCTTTCCTTGTCTAGGTGCGCAGGAAAGGAGAGTGGCGTGAGACCCTGTATATACATCATTTTACTTCCCGCTCAACCGTGCAACCACCGGGGCAAAGTTCTCCATCTGTTGTGCAGAGACCTGCAGGTAGGAGAATCCGTAGCGGTCCCGCTGCGCAAGAAGATGGGCAACTGCTTGCTCAGTACTCAGTGGTCTCTTTGGAACGAACCACCCTCCTGCCTGGGAGGAGAGAGGGGTGACGCTGTCGGTGATTTCCAGGTCGTAGATCGTCTGGCTCAGTTCCAGGTCGGCTTCGCGGTCTCCAGCAGCTTCTTTGATCCAGGCGATCTTTTGCTCCAACGTGGCATCTGTCGGGTCCGCTCCGCGCGCGCTGATTTTTGACCCGATGGCAATAGTATCAGCTTCTCTGGCAGCCAGCTTGAGCATCCGTTCTCCCGCGCCCGCCACGAGTATAGGCATGTGAGGCTTCTGGACCGGTCTGATATTTCCCTTCAACTCTGTCACCGTGTAGTGCTTCCCGCTGAAATTGACCGTCTCTTGTGTGAAAAGCTGCTTCATCAGCTGAATGGTTTCCTCAAGTTGGCCAACGCGCGTGCCCGCACTGGCAAACGGAATCCCCATCTGTTCAAACTCAGCAGAGGAGACGCCGGATCCCAGGCCAAGTTCAAAGCGGCCATCGCAGAGCAGATCGAGTGTGGCGGCTTCTCTGGCGAGGAGGACGGGATGACGATACCCGTTACAGAGCACATAACTGCCAACACGCAGCGAGGTAGTTACTGAGGCCGCAACAGCTAACGCTGGAATGGGGGCCAGGATCCCTCCGCTTGTGCGATCCGGGATTAATAAGGTCGCGTAGCCAAGCTCCTCGGCTCGGCGGGCAATGCTCACCCAGATAGTACGTGAGGGAGCAGAGGCCGCGACAAGGCCAAAACGAAATGGTCGGGGCATATGAGTGCTTCTCCTTTTGCATGACCAGCTCTTTCCTTTACAGGAGTCCGCGTATAGCATAGTATATAGACAATCTATCCAATTGTTTTTGGATATATGGACTATACAATCAAATTAGTGGAGGTGTCAAGTCACCCATGAGTCCTCGCCCGTACCGGCTCGGCCAGCGCCAGTCAGCTACCGAACAGACAAGAGCTCGCATCCTGAGCGCCGCCCGCGAACTGCTGATGACGAGTGATGGTTTCTCTTCTTTTTCTATTGATCAGGTTGCTCGTCAGGCAGACGTGGCTCGCATGACTATTTATCATCAGTTTGGCTCGAAGAGCGGGCTGCTCGAAGCCTTGTGCGATGCCCTGGCGGCCAGTGGAGGGATGGAACACCTCGCGGACGCCTTTCGCCAGCCGGAGCCGCTCGACGTGCTGAACCAGTACCTTCTGGTCTTTAGCCGCTTCTGGGACGCGGATCGGCTCGTCACCCGCCGGCTGCGGGCGCTAGCTGCCCTCGACCCAGATTTTGAGCAGGTGATACGGGCAAGAGACGAACGGAGACGGCAGGGAGTACGCGTGATCACACAGCGGCTAGTCGAGCAGCAGATCCTTTCTCCCAGTATACCTCATGACGAGATCGTTGACGTTCTCTTTACTCTGAGCAGCTTTGAGACCTTTGATACGCTGGCCGGACCCACGCGCAGCCTGCAGGAGGTTGCGCCACTGGTATGCCGGCTCGCACGTGCGACACTCCATCTCAACAACAGATGATCGGTGGATGAGGGCAGACACTATGTCTGCACTTATGCTACATCATGTATAGAAATGCGAATCACCTTTCACAAAATGGCCGTTACCAAAAGCGTCGCTCATTCGTATTAGAATCCGGCTATCCCGAAGGAAAAACAACTTTTCTACCGTTTTCTTTTCTTTTTCGCAGGAAAAATCATTTCTAGATAGAAATCAACGCAATGCATGCGCTATATATAGAAAACTTATTTCCATCAATACTTCTTTTGCGCGCCTTTTTTTTCACTTCTTCTTGTGTACAACACACGGCTTTATTCTCCTGGCGAGGCAGGGATGCACAATAGAGGAAACCACCATGCAGACGAAACAACACCCAAAAACTCCGGCCAAACTGACACCACCGAGCCACGCAGCAGTCACACAGCGCCTGGTTGATCGACCGCTCCCCGCTCCACACGGCTTCTACTATGATGTTCCTCATCCCCCGCTGCATTCCAGGGGCTGGCATCTGCGGCGTCACCTGAAGCGGAAGAGATTGCGCCGCAGTAATCAGCGGTATGCAGCTACCGACCGTCTAGGGACGCGTTGGTCGATGCTACCCATGGCTTGTGTCATCATTGCGCTGGTGGTTGTCACGGGAAGCTTACTCGTTGGATACACGGGTTTCACGGAAGCAGTTGGCCTGCGCTACCAGGGAGATATTATCACACTAGCAGATATCCTACCTAAAGATAGCCTGCGGATGTACGATGCTCATGGCACACCGATCTACGAAGCAGTTGACCAGGGACTTCAGGTCTCCGAGCCTTTCAACGACATTTCGCCCAATCTTGTTCACGCCGAAATAGCCATCGAGGACCACAATTTCTGGGAGAACCCCGGCTATGACATAAGCGGCATCGTGCGCGCCGTCCTGTCGAATTTGTTGGACGGGCACATCGTGGCCGGCGGTAGCACCATCACCCAGCAGTTGATTAAAAATGCCGTCGTCGGCGATGCAGATACGATTATGCGCAAGCTCGAAGAGATTATCCTGGCCCCGCAAGCGACGCGCTACTACACCAAGCAGCAGATTATGGAAATGTATCTCAACACGACCTACTATGGCAATATGGCCTACGGGGCCGAAGCTGCCGCGTTCGTCTACTTCGATTTGCAGGATACCCCCAAAGCTACGGCGGCAGCCCGGCTGGATATCGCGCAAGCGGCCATGCTCGCTGGCATTCCCCAGAATCCCACGCTCTACAATCCCTTTTTGCACCCGCAGGCGACCTTCTTACGCACGGAAGCCGTTCTCAATCAGCTGCGCTTGCAAGGCTATATTACACCCGTACAGGAACGGCTGGCTCTCGCCGAGGCACAGAGTCCACAGTTCTTGCACCCGGGTATCGTCAATAATACCCTTGCTCCGCACTTTGTCAGCTACGCGCTGGGCGAGTTGACAGCAACCCTGCACGTCAGGCTCTCCGACCTGTCGCGGTCCGGCCTGGTCGTCTCCACCACGCTCGATTTGCCGTTGCAAAACAAGATACTCAAGATCGCTCAGGAGAATGTGGCCGCATTGTCCCAGACGAATCATCTGACCGATGCCGCCGAAGTGTTGATCGACTTCCATAACGGCGACATTCGCGTCCTGCTGGGCAATACCAATCCCAACAATCCGCAGTATGGACAGTTCGATGTGGCTACGCAGGGCTACCGCCAGCCAGGGTCGGCTTTCAAACCGTTTGTGTACGCCACGGCCTTCGAGCAGGGCCTCAGTCCCGGCATGCCGGTGTTGGACGTGCCGACGAGCTTCCCCATGTGCTGCGGCCTGCCGCCGTACTCGCCGCACAACTATGACCTGGGCTATCACGGCCTGCTCTCCATCCGCGCCGCTCTGCAAAACTCGTTCAACGTGCCTGGCGTCAAGGTGCTCTATAAGGCGGGCGTCGAAGCGTCGCTGCACACAGCCCAAAAGATGGGCATCAGCAGTTATGAGGGCACGCCCAACTACACGATGGTGCTGGGCACGCTCGGCGTTCACTTGCTCGACTTCACTTCGGCCTATGGCGTGTTCGCTAATGGAGGCGTGCGCATACCGCCTCATGCCATCGATTCCGTGTTCGATACGCAGGGACACGTTCTCTATCATTTCGTTCCCAGCGGCAAGCGCGTGATCAGTCCGCAGGTGGCGTATTTGATGACTAACGTGCTGAGCGATAACCGGGCGCGTGCCTATGAATTTGGGGCGTGCAGCGCACTGTACCTGTACAGGAACACGCAGGCGCAGTGCTACCAGGGCAACCCCGGCTCGGTTTATCCGTCAGCCGTCAAAACCGGGACCTCGCAGAACTTCGCGGATAACTGGACGGTCGGCTATACCACCAATTACGTGATGGGCGTCTGGGCTGGCAATAACGATAACTCGCCGATGCTCAACGTGATCGGTGTAACCGGCGCTGGCCCCATCTGGCACGAGGGCATGTTGCTGGTCGAGCAGGGGCACACGCCCACAAACTTCAATGTCCCGCCAGGGGTCTTGCAGCGCACCGTATCATATCCCAAAGGCCTGACCACTACCGACTGGTATATCAAGGGCCTTCCCTGGACAGATTGGGGCCTGGGATGGGCTGGATCATTGTAGGTTACCAGGCTATATCGTGGACGAGGTCCTGAAAGATTGGAGGCAAAGGTGTCTGGTCGTAGTCATCTCCACCTGTCTTTCCTCCTCTTCAGACTCAGGTTCTTCCCTTGATTCTATCACCTCCCCATCCTTTTATGAGTGGATGTCAGTAAATTGGCCTTGACAATGACATAGTGAGATTGATATTCTATATATTATTCATGAGTGAGATCATAACTACGAGTGAGTGGAAAACTAGAGCTGTACGGTAACAAATCAGCACTGCTTTTCAACGAGTTTGATGTTTAGACTAATTTGGCCTGAAAAGGCATAGATCCAATGGTTTCTCGAGCTCGAGATGCACAGATAGACACGATTTGGATGAATTATTGGCATGTTGGGACAGAACAAGGGGTGCTGCGAACATGCCAATAATTCAGGAACTTGATTTCAGAAATCCGTATCCTAAAAGTTCTTATTCTTATCGTTTTAATTGTGACTAATTGGGTACAAGGTTCCTTGATGCCAAATTAGTCTAAACGTCAAAACGAGTGAAGGAGGGGGTAGTTATGAGCGACCTAACAAGACAGCAATTTGGCAACTATCGTTTGATACGTTTGCTGGGGCAGGGCGGCTTTGCGGACACCTATTTGGGTGAACAAATATACCTCCGCACCTATGCTGCCATGAAGATCGTCCAAACGCAGTTAGCACAGGACGATCAAGGAACTTTTTTTCGCGAAGCACAGACCATCGCGTATCTGAGGCACCCGAATATTGTGCGTCTGCTTGACTTTGGTGTGGAGAGCAGCCGGAACATCCCCTACCTGGTCATGGACTATGCCCCAAATGGGACCTTGCGGCAGCGTCACAGCAGAGGAGAAGTGTTACCGGTTTCCCGTGTTGTGCCATACGTCAAGCAGATTGCCGCTGCTTTGCAATATGCTCATGATCATAAGGTCATCCATCGCGATGTCAAACCAGAGAATATGCTGGTGGGAGCAGAGAATGAAATCTTGCTGGCGGATTTTGGCATTGCCGTGGTTGAGAGTTCGCGTATACAAACCCAGAGTACGATTGCAGGGACGATGAACTATATGGCTCCTGAGCAGATTCGAGGCAAGCCCATTCCTGCAAGTGACCAGTACGCGCTTGCTGTGGTGGTCTATGAGTGGCTGTGTGGGAGGCCTCCTTTCACAGGCTCCTATACAGAAATGGCCATCCAACATGAGTGCGGCACGCCGCCCCCATTGAGGGAGCGCGTTGCGACGATTCCAACTGAAGTCGAGCAGGTGGTGTTGACAGCACTGGCAAAAGATTCTCAACAGCGCTTTAAGGACGTGCAGACTTTTGCTTATGCCTTAGAGCAAGCAAGTAATATGGGATCATCACCGTCATTGAATCCATCACTAGCCGACTCGCAAATGGATATCCCAACAGTGCATATGCCGTATACCTCTCCCGCACAGGGGTCCGCTGGGTCATCACAGGTCTCTGCAGAGCAGGCAGCACAAACTGCCTATGGACCGCAGCCAGTAGATGAGCGAGGGTCTCCCTCTTCGGCTTCAGCGGGATCTATTCCCGTTCCCCCTCCACCTCCTCCTGACCCGCGTAATCCCCATACTCCCCCGCCGCTCGTCCATGAGTCATTTGAGCCCAGAACTACTCCCCAATTTACCCATCCACTCAACACTCCTCAGCATGCTCCTGTTCAGGACTCTGCGCAGGGTTCTTACACCTCGCCACAGGGATCTTCAGCAGCCCCCCCACCTCTTCCTGGACAGGCTCGGTCCACGAGTTCCGCGTCTTTTGGTTCATCACACCGTAGGCGTCCTTCAGGACGTTTACTGCTCCTGCTCGGTGCTATCGTTATCGTATTACTCATCTTGGGAGGGAGTTTCTTTGCTTATACAACCTTCTACCCGCCTACTCCAGGTGGACAGGCTAAGACGACAGCACAGGCTTATGCTAGTGCTACAGCAACTGCCAGACAAGACATCTATAGACAGGCAACGTCTGGCACTCCCATCATCAGCGATGCACTCAGTACTCCAGATAACTATGGATGGTCTCATTACCAAGATCAGACAGGCTACTGCACTTTCGTGGATGGGACCTATCACTCTCGCGCCCAGGTCGGGTACATTGGTAATTGCTACGCTTCAGCGACCAACTTTACAGATTTTGCGTATCAGGTAGAAGTGACCATCATCAGTGGAACCACCGGTGGAATATGGTTCCGTAACGCTTCTAGCGCTAACTACGATGCATACTACTTCTACATTCATACCGATGGCAGGTACGATTTCCTCAAGGAGACACTTAATGCACAGCAGACGTATGATGCTACTTCATTGGCCGGTGGGACCTCACCAACCATTCGTCGGGGTCTCAATCAACCGAATCTGGTGGCTGCCGTTGCACGTGGAAGTACCTTCTACTTCTATGTCAATAAACAGTATGTCACTATTGCCACCGATAATTCGTACAAGTCGGGTGCTATAGGTGTAAGTGCAAATAGTACCGATACGAGTGGATCGGAGGCTTCGTTCCGCAACTTGCAAGTCTGGCAGCTCTGAGGACCATGCTCTGCCTGTCTTTTTGATGAACATCTCATTCTGTGTGAACAGAGCATGGAAGTGAAGCTGCAGTGGTGAGAGCATCTGCTCTCAAGGGAGTAGCTGCCTCTCACACGTGTCAGTCGTATCCATTTACCTCTTCACGAGCTGTGAAGTCCTTCTAAGAGGGGAGGTAAACATGAATTCACGCCTATCTACCACTCTACTCCTGTCGATAGGAGCAGGTTTGCTCGTCGTGGCAAGCATCCTCATCTACTGGCTGGCAGTCGCTCGCCCTGCTCAGCTGGTGGCTACTGCTGCGAGAGACGCAACAGCAACGAGCGTGGCTCAAGCACGATCGACAGCGCAAGCAGAAGCGCAGGCCACCTCGTTAGTAGTTGCTACCCAAATCGCCGTAGGAGATCTCTACAATCAAGATACAAACGGGACCCCTACCATTAATGATCAACTCCAGGCTCAAAGCAACAACAATTGGGGAGATGACCACCCGGACCTGTCCGGGAACTCCAAGTGTGAATTTGCGGGTGGTATGCATGTCAAAGCTGCAGCAGGATATATTGAAACGTGTCTAGCGAGAGCAACAAATTTCAGTAATCTGGCCTTTCAGGTAGAAATGCGCATTGTCAGCGGGCATTCCGGTGGACTGGTTCTTCGTTCAGATGCCAATGACTCGGGGTACTACTTTCGTATTAGCACAGATGGCACCTTTTTGGGCAGAAGTGTGCTCGTGAAGCAGAACACAGACTCTGACACCCCTTTGTTCGCAGGTCAGAGTCCAGCCGTGAAGGCAGGAAACGACCAATTTAACCAGATTACGGTGATTGCGCAAGGGAGTGAACTGTACATGTACATCAATCAACAGTTTGCCGCGAAAATCAGTGATGGCACCTACAAATCCGGTCGCATCGGAGTCTTTACCGATAGTGATGCCAGTGGCGCGGAAATACTCTTTCGCAACGCACAAGTCTGGAAACTGTGAGGTAACTGCAATAGATAGGGGTCAGTAAGTACACAGAACATGAGACTGGAGAGACTGGCGGTTTTTATGCAGCATAATCCTCCATTGCATGGTAGCCCCGGGAGACCAAGTGATACCCGCCGCCTGCGTCTGGGATGGTTATCAATCCTATCAGATGGGGTCCTACGAGAGCGACTGCGAGAACCGCGAAGATGAACATGTTTTGAGCTGAGAATAGATACAGGTTGCATGCTTTTCGAGAGGCATTTTTTGAAGAGGAGTTCCTCCCGCGAAGATGCTTGATGCGTCGATCATCACAAATAGCCTATCTCCTGAGCCAAGGCCGTCGCTTGTTGTAAGTGAGAGCGCGCTGCGTCCAGTTTTGTGGCGTCCCATGCCTCGACTGCTGGTAGAGTGTACTTGAGTTTTATCTGTCAGATTAAATGTTTTCTTCCTAGCTGCCAACGACCAGGACGAAGCCTTCCATTGGGATAGGCGCTACAGATGCATTTTTACTTGCCTGTGCACGATGCCACGTTCCGTTGATGTCGGCGTGCGCTGAGCAGTAGTAATAGTACAGACCAGGCGTGGTGAAGGTGGTGACAGTGGTTCCACCAGTCGGAGGAGCAGTCGCTGTCCCTTCGACCTGATAGGGGCCAATATCCGCAGCATTGATCGGCGCAGACCAACCGTCCACCAACGAGATAAAATGTGTATCGGTGTCGCTGTTGTGCCAGGAAACTCTACCGCCTTGGGTGATGGCAAGGAAGTCAGTAGTGAACTCATCTGTTCCATTTGGAATGGTGTTGGTTGCTGAAGAAGGAAGACCATTGATGTGCCCTTGCACCCAGATGACCCCTTCCATTGCCAGTGGATAATTCAGCGCACCCGTATTGGCCTTGACACGTTGGTTGGAATCCACCCACCTGGCTTGCGTGTTGTCAAAATAGTCATACACCCCAGGCTTGGTGAAGGTAAACGATACTTTTTGCCCTGCTGCTGCCCTCAGTGAGAAGGCTTGCCGATTGAGGTAGATGCTTTGATCCCACGTTGTCATGATGGTATGGGAAATGGTATCGTTGTTTTGCCAGATCACCATGGTATTTAGTTGCACTGTCAGGATAAACGGTGTAAAGATGTCTTGATCCTTTGGAATGGTTACCGATGCGGTGTGAAGAGAGATGCTGGCACTTGTTGTACTCGTCTCTCGGTTTGTAGAGCTGCCACAGGCAAGCAACAAAGTGGTTCCCAGCAGGATTGCCGCAAGCGTGTAGCTCAGCCGCAAAAGAACTTTTGGCATGACGGTCTCCTTGTCATGAGGATGAACGATGTCTCTCCCGAGCTCCACCTAGAGAGAGCAGTCCAATGTACTGTACCATGAAGGTCGGTTGATCCTTGCTCCTCCCCTTATGAGGAGTTCAGGTATCTCGATCCCAACCAAATGTACATACGCAATGAAGTTACATCTGGGGGTGTCAATTTTATAATCCGGTGGCTCATGTGCAATCTCGCTGATCCAGCATTATGCATAATCAAACCTAAAGTCTTTCGGCTCCTTGAGGCAAGAGGCAATTCGGAGGCTTGGTAAATCGAATCATCTACTAGTGCTTAACAGGAGGATATGCACCATGACCCATCACGTAGATCTCTTACCAGGGCAAGCGCTTTTTAGCCATCCCCAAGCAGGCCAGGAGAACCTACTCTTTTCGCCGACAAAGGCCTTTATGCTCATCATGCAAACGGATGGCAACCTCGTCTACTATGCCCTCAACGACGGGCTGCTGGACGCGACGTGGAGTAACATTGGCAACCCATCCATCTACAACGAGGTGGTCTGGAACACCGCCACGTCTGGGAGAGAGATTGACCGCTGCATCATGCTAGATGATGGTAACTTCGTTCTCTATGACGTTGCTGGCAATGCGGCGTGGAATTCCGGCGCAGCGGGTCATATCGGCGAAGGTGCGTATTTCAGGTCGCGCTCTAAGACCGTGGTGCAGGTGTGGTAGGTGCGTAGGGCGCTGGCCCGGTCGCCACTGGCAGCATACAGGTCCATCAGTTGGCGATAGGTCGCCTCGTGCAGGGGATCCAGACGGAGCAGGCGCTGAGCCATGCTGATCGCAGTAGCGTAGTCGCGCTCGCCTTCGAGCAGGCCAATCAGCCGATCAAGGGCTTGTAGAAATGCCTGGCGCAAGCGGTCGCGTACCGGGATGATCCACTCGTCATAACAACTGGGCAACACATCGCCCTGGTACACCTCCACGGCCCGTGTGAGAGCCCGGCGTACTGCTTTGAGGTCCTGGGCGCGTTCTGCCTCATCAGCCTCGGTCAGGGCGCGCTGGCTGCCACAGCGACAGAGATCCTTCGCTACGCTCAGGATGACAAGCCCCCATGGGCGACGCAAGCGTCCCCTCTCCACTCCTCTCCTCTCCCGCCCCTACGACTGGGACAATTCGCCCCTACGATTGTGACGATCTGCCCCAAAATACCTACTGTTGAAAGTTCTCCCCGGGCCTACAGACCAGCGCGTCCACGTGCCAGACGAAGGTCTTCTTCGCCGGGTGTGAGGTAGATACCTGTGGGTGAAAGCCGATTAATGGGAAAAAATTGTTGGAATATTTGACGGTTGATTACAAGGTGGCCTACGCTTCGCTTTAAAGATTATACCATACGTTAGTGCCTGCCGCCTAAAGGAAACCGATCCCAGAGGTTCTTGTTGGCCGTAATCCGGTATCCATCGGGATCAGCAAAGACGAAGGTGCGCCCAAACGGACCATCGTAGGGTGGCGTGATGATGGTAGCTCCCGCCGCTTCCAATTTGGTATGCAACTCATTGACCTGATCGCAGTCGATCCAGAGCGCCACCCCCCATCCCGGATGTGGTGCTTCATCCAGGTTCACTTTGGCTGCGCTGAGCGCAAAGGGGATCGAGTTGGTATCGAAGAGGACTACATCGGGAGTGTCGAAGCGCTTATCGACCGTCAAGCCCAACAGCTCTGTGTAGAACGTGCGCGAGGCGGAGAGGTTGCGCACCTGCAAGCTCATAAAATCGGGTCCGAGCAGTTTTGCCATGTGTGTCCTTCCTTTCACCATTGAGAAGTTGCCTCCTCAGTGGTATGTCATATCTTCCATACCCACAGTCTACCCCATGCGAGTGACAGCAGTATGTCAACAGTGAAACGACTTTTTCTCTGTTGCTTAGACGCTCTCTAGTCGCACGTTCTTTATCCAAATTTGCCCTTTCCCGGTCAAGCTCATCCCGAACAGGAGAAACACGCTATCTGCTGGAACCTCGATCTGTGTTTCAGAGCGCGTCCAGTCCTGAGTTCCCTGAAACGTGACCTGCTCGCGCTCCTCACTCGTCCTGGTCCTGCCTGGATCGACGACGCGCAGGTATACTCCTGCTTGCTGCTCAACGCCTACCGTTTTGATCTCCGCTAAAAGGAGCGCGTGCTTGCCGCGGTAGTCATCGGCCAAGATCGCCTGGCGCAAGTCAGCGAAGCCCACCGGCTGAGGCACTCGGGCTTTCAGGTAGCCACTCATTGTCCCAGGTTCTGTCCCCGTTGCCTCCGTTCCGCAGATGTAGTCTTGCCAATGGGTTCCACTTTGGTCGAACAGGAAGGTGCCACGCAGTTCCCAGCGCTGGAGTCCCTCCGTAAACTGGAGATTGTGTGGCTCTTTGATCCGGGGGAGTCCCGGGGATGCAGGGAAAGGAGTTTTGGCGGTCAGTGTTTCTACGACCTGATCGAGTTGCTGATTGGCTGTCGTGCTCTCTCCAGGTGGGAGACTCATGCCAATCCGTCTGACGATCTCATCAGCGACCAGAATGGGACTGCCTTCACGTATGGCAAGAGCGAGCGCGTCCCCAAGCCGTGCTTTCACTTCCTGGTTTCCATTGAGGCTTTGGAGGAGGAGCCGGGCGTAGAGCAACTGGTCCTGGAGTTCCTCGATGTGGACGGCTTGAACCGTTCCACCTGTTGCCCTCAGGAGGTTGGATACGAACTCGAAAGACGATGGCTCATTAGGAGCCTCACGCTGGGATACGTGTTTGAGCAGGACCGCGAGAGGAAATCCTTCCATCGGGTTGAGCCAGAGTGGGAGGACGCGTCGGCCTGGCAGATCGAGCAGGACAACGAGTGCCCGTTGCTCTTGTGGGACGACCTTGATGAGTTTCATGTTCAGCATTGTTGGTCTCCTTCGCTTGCTTGAACGAGTGAGCGAGAGCTCAGGATAAGACGGTGTCAGATGCTTCTTTAACTGGTTCCTGCCCTCATGCAGACGACTCTTCACGGCGGCCAGTGACAGGTGGAGCCGTGTGGCGATCTCCTCCAGACGCAGACCTTCGTAGTAGCACAGAAACATCACCGCACGATTTTTGACGGAGAGGCTCTGTACCGCTTGCTGGACCGCACAGCGCAGTTCGTGCTCCTCTATCATCTCGTAGGGGTCGGCGATGCCAGAGAAGAGCTGATACTCGTCCCAGAGGTCAAGCGAGAGCACGTAGGAGGAGTGCCTGCGCTGCCAATTCCGGCACACATTTAACACGATCCCATAGAACCAGCTTTTGAAGCGGGTCACATCACGCAACCGGTCGAGCGAGAGGTAGGTTTGCAGCATCGCCTCTTGCACCAGGTCTTGCGCCGTCTCCGACTGTGAAACCTGGTGCAGAGCAATGGCGAGCGCCATGGGTTGGTACCGTTCGAGCAGCAGACGAAATGCTTCGGCGTCGTCTGCACGGGCCAACACGACGAGGTCTGCCTCGGTCAGTTCATGCATCTGTAACACGGTATCTCCTCTCTTCACAACTGGGTTCATTCATCTAGTGGCAGGAACGGAGAAAAAGGTTGTATTGGCTGCGGGCAGAATTCGTGAAAGGGTTCAGAAATTTTCGAGGATAAAATACATTGAAGGAACCCTTAAAACGGATGCGATCTCCCGACATATCATGCTCTAATTTGTACAGTTGTGCCAATTGGCGCCCAGTTATAGAGCCAGGCAGCGGCTTTCAATGGCATGGCCACACAACCATGTGACCCATTCTGCCAGCCGTAGGTTGGATCGTAGTGCCAGCGATTGGTACCAGGACCATAGACGGTATGCCACCAGGAGTCGTGCAGGAAAAAGCCACCTGCCAGAAATTCTAATGCATAGTTAATATGCGTGGGCGGGTACCAGTATGACGAGCCATAGGGCCAGGGCGATATAAATGTTGTGGGACTGAGTTTGGCAAAGACATGGAACGTCCCTGTTGGCGTTGCCAGACCAGGGCGACCCGTCATCACTGCTGAATTAAAGAGCTGCTGGCCGTTCTCATAAGCGTAGAGCCATTGATGTGAGAGACTCACGACAATAACTTTGCCCCGAGCAGAGGGAGTAATACTCCCACCTCCATTACCAGGATTGTTCGCTCTGGTAACTAATCCTCCGTAGATGTAAAGGGGAGCACTATTGAGGTTGGAGATACGATCCCAGTCCGAGATGCCGTTCCATATGACCTGTCCTGACACGGTCGCGTAGACTGTCACGGTGGTGCCGGGCGCATAGACCGCCGTAATCGAAGCGCTGGTGTTTGTCCCAGTGCGTACTCTTGCCCAATCAGTCGTCTGGCCGGACCAGGGAGCGGCTAACGGAGCTGCGCTGGCTAGATGTGGAGAAGACAGGCTAAAGGCTAGAACGATGGCCAGTAGCGCGGCTAGAGGTCCAAGATAGAAAAATCTCATGATATTATCTCGCATAGAATCTTCCTTCACCTGCTTAATCGGTTACGCTGACAAGATTCTTCTGAACTACTAGATGTGACTTCAAAACGCTTTTTTTGAGTAAGCTTTCGTCTGTTCATCATGCTCCCATATGGTCCTATGCTAATTATAAGCAGAAAAACGCGAAAACACATGCTAAGATCGCATGATTTTCTCTCTGTTCAGCCGTCTAAGGGCTCTTCCGCAAATAATATCCGCAATGCGCTGAAATATGGTAGAGTCATAGTATGAGGACACAACAACAGTACGAGGTACTGCATTAAGGAACTAAATGAAGGGCAGTGACGACCGTATCTGGGAACAGAAGCGCTCAAGATCGGGTATGGTGGTATCAGCAAAGTGGCCGCGCTTTCTGGATCGGATTGGAAAACGGTGCAACGAGGGTGCTTTGGTCTCTCCATCAGCGTCAGTCAACTCAACCGCGTGCGTGCCTCTCTCGGACTGAGCCGGAAGCCGCTACTGCGAGAAAAAAAACATATTACCACCTCAAACGAGTGAGCCAGGGTGGCAAGAGGGGGTAGGTGGCCTGTTGCTGCTGGCAGGAGCCTGAGAAACGAGCTTGATCGCGCATCTGTGCGAAGCGCTGCCCACCGAGTGCACTCCAGCACGTCCCCCGCTGGCGGGCAGTTCAGCGGCTCTGTGCCAAAGGCTTCTGCTCACGTTGCTCTTTCTTGGGGCTGCCGGCTTGCAACGGAACTGGGATCTGCGCAGTTACACTGCCGACAGGCTGGCCCTGCTCACCGGACGCAGGCGGGCGTATGGATACCGCTACACGGAAGCCTTTTTGTCGCAGGTAGCCCAGGCCGGTGGGGATGAACGCTTGACGGAGGCTGGCATCCTTCTCTGAGATCGGAGCATTTGTTCCGCTCGACACTGATGCGCGAGGCCAGATCATGCGAGAAGTCGCGTGCGCTCGTCTTGCGTTGCCACGGCCTGATCATCCGGGCGAAGTCCTCTCCTTACGCGTGGCGCTGATCCGCGACCTGCGTCGGTTGGTTCCGGTGCCGCCGAACCCTGAGGATGGAGAACGACCGCCCCGCTGGGACGCAGATCTGGGGCGAACCGAACGGCGGTGGTGGGAAGACGGCTGGCAAGCCACTGCTGCTCCGGCCACCCAGACCACTCCCAAGTTGATTCCCATTGTCACCACCGCAGAGACCATCGATGCGGTCGAACTTGCGCACACCTACATTCATCGCTGGCCGGCGCAAGAAAATATCATCAAAGATTACTTACGGCCCTTGGGGTTGGATACCAATCACGGCTACGCGAAAGAGCCGGTCGTGAATTCGGAACTCGCCAAGCGTCAGGTGGTGTTGGAGGGACGAACCCAGCGTCTGGAACACCTGGCGCAGGCCAGTCGAGCACGCTTGACCGATCTCCGGGATCAGGATCAGCAACTCCAAGCTGGAAAAGCATGCGGTGCGCAGCCAAGGCCTCTTGAACAAATGTGAGGGCTACTGTCGGGAACTGCGGCAAGTGCTCAGGCGGCAAGAAGATTTAGAAGCCCAAGCCCGAGAGATGTACGAACTCGATCACTCAAAGGACCAGATCATGACGCTGTTGAAGGTGGGACTGGCCAACCTGGGGATGTGGGTAAGAGACCAGTATTTTGGCGAGAACTATCAACACTGTGAATCGTCTAAGATGGATCTGAGAAGCCATGCTTTTGCGAAATTGCCTGTTATTGGCCTTTCCTAGCTACTTCACTTGAGCGTACCCGTAAAAGGATATCTGTGCCAATGACTATTGCGAATGCCACTGCGGGAAGTGCGAACTGTGTCCAGGGAAAATGCTCGAGTACCGGACCCAATCGGATGTCGTCGAGCATCATGTGCGCAGTCGTCCACGCCAGTACCAGCGCGGCAACATCCAGCAACCAGGGAAGACGCCCGATCAGTTCGGCAATGAGCGCGCTCCCGAGCAGCAGGAGCGCAATGCTGAGGAGCAAACCTGCTGCCAGCAGTGGCAGATTTCCTGCGGCCAGTGCGCCGATGGCCAGCACGTTGTCCAGGCTCATCGTCACATCGGCGACCAGGATGGTGAGCAGTGCGGCCCAAAAACCGCGTTTGGCTGGCGCATCCACCATTGAGAGCGGCCTGCCTTCTTGCGTTGTTTCGGTGTGCCGAGCAGATGTAGTGTGCTTCGTATTGCTTCTGTCCATCAGGAGTCGTATAGCGATCAATAGGAGAAGGATTCCTCCGATTGCTTGAAGCAAGGGGAGCCGCAGCAGTAAGGTCGCAGCGAAGGCAAAGGCGATGCGCAGGATGATGGCTCCCCCACCACCCAGGACAATGGCATACCAGCGCTGTTTCTTTTGCAGTCCAGCGGCAGCGGCGCCAATGACCAGAGCGTTATCGCCGCTCAAGACCAGATCGATCAGGACAATACTTCCTAATGCACCCAAAAATTCAAACAACTATTTAATCCTCGTGACTCTTTGATAAGCATGTATTTCTTTGTGACTACATAACATGGTCAGCAGATGGAGAGTGGGGGGTCAGTTCGTGTTTCTACTCTCTCCATCTGCTGAAATAAGCATAGACTATGAGCGTAAGATGACTCTGAGGACATGCTGAGATGAAGCTGAGAGTGCACCGTTCACCTTATCCAGTCTCATTGGTCGAGTCCAGAGAGTAAATCAATACATTTCGGATTCGATCAATATAAACATGGACCGGGTGCTCTCAGCTTCGTCTCAGTTACCCTTCAGCATCAACTCATATCAACGCGCTATGCTAGTGCTGAAATGAAATGCAGTGCCATCAAGACATGCCAGGGAAAAGAACCTTGTTCGAAGCTCTGTCTTCGTGAAGATAGTTGTGACACGAGAAAAAAGCAACAGATGAGCGAGCCAGAAACGACATCCGATAAGAATCAGCGTGATGAAAATTTCAAGCCCAAAAACAATTCCAGTACCAATGAAGACGATGACCCATCATTGTTGGTTCGGGCTGAGGTGCGCCAGGGTAGTATACTGGGAGATGTACGCGTGCGTCTCGTGCGTCCAAAGCATTCTTCATTTCGGCGTATCAGCACCGGCTTGCTCGAGGCCAGGGAAGAAACAGAGGGTCCGCGCAACACGTTGGAGCGTATCATCTATCCTCTGAAGCGTTTCCTCATAGGGTCACCTCTTACCACTACTCAGGCGGAACATGAACGGCTGACAAAATTCAAAGCCCTGGCGGTCCTTTCATCAGATGCCATCTCTTCGGTAGCCTATGCCACTGAAGCGATTCTCATATCACTCATAGTGGCCGGATCAGGCGTTTTGCAGCTTGCCTTACCCATTAGCGTTGCTATTGTTTTCCTGCTTTGCATCGTTACGCTCTCATACCGCCAAACGATTGCAGCCTATCCTGGCGGTGGGGGATCGTATATTGTTGCGAAGGACAATGTAGGAACATTGGCGGGTCTGGTTGCTGCTGCCTCCCTGCTCATCGACTACGTCTTGACGGTTGCAGTGAGCATCTCAGCGGGAGTACAGAACCTTGCCTCGCTCTTCGGCGAGTTGTCTCCTTATGTTGTGCCCCTTGCTGTTGTACTTGTTGTGTTCATCACACTCGTCAATTTGCGCGGAGTGCGCGAATCGGGGGCAATCTTCGCTATTCCCACTTATATCTTTATCGGAAGTACACTTCTGCTTATTGGAATTGGTAGTTTCAAGGTCACGAGCATTCCACAGCACCTTTCCCGTAGGGTTAAAAATAGAATGTGACTGTTGTTAGAGATACAGGAGCCTGTTTTATGTGCTACTATCGTTCCATTGCTACTGCTATCGTCGCCACCATTCTCCTCATCGTAACTTCCGCTTGTAACTCACCTGCAGCGAAGCCATCTCTCCAATTGAAGGTAAGTGTAGTTGCCAGCGGTCTCGAAGCCCCCTGGGGACTAGCATTTCTTCCAGATGGTCGAGCACTCGTGAGTGAACGCGATAGTGGGAAGCTACTCATCGTTGCTTCCTCGGGACACGTCGAGGAGGTACAGCGAATTCCCGCGAGAGGTTCAGGTGAAGGAGGTCTTCTCGGTATTGCTCTTTCGTCCAATTACGCAACCGATGGTTTCGTCTACGCCTACTTCTCGACGGCGGAGGATAACCGTATCGTCCGCTTCCGTCTTGGAGAAAAGCCTCAGCCAATCTTGACTGGCATACCTGTGAGTGGCGTCCATAATGGGGGCAGGATTGCCTTTGGACCAGATGGAATGCTTTACATTGGTACTGGTGATGCGACCAACAGAGGTGCTGCCCAGGATCGCAACTCCTTAGCCGGAAAGATTCTCAGGCTGACGCCGGATGGAGGAGTGCCAACGAATAATCCGTTCCCGAACAACCCGGTCTACTCCTTTGGCCACCGCAATGTGCAGGGTCTCACCTGGGACGCCAAAGGCCAGCTCTACGCTACCGAGTTCGGTCAAAACTCATTCGATGAGGTGAACAGGATCGTTGCTGGGGGTAATTATGGTTGGCCAGAAGTCGAGGGCAATAAAGGTGGTAACCAATATATCAAACCTGTGACGGTGTTCAGTACGGCAGAAGCATCCCCAAGTGGTGCTGTGTTTCTGCATGGTGGAGCTATTCCGCAATGGGAAGGAAATCTCTTGATCGCAGGGCTACGTGGTGAGCGACTGTGGCGATTGAGCTTTGACTCCACAGGTGCTATCACGACACGCGAACAGCTTCTACAAGGGCAGTACGGTCGGCTGCGTCATGTCGTGCAAGCACCTGATGGGTCTCTATGGGTACTTACGAGTAATCGAGATGGGCGTGGCAACCCTACTCCTGACGATGATCGCATCCTTCGTCTAGTCAATCACAATAACTGAGGTACCGACAGATAGCCATTCGTAGAATAGCATGGCGTCTCTCAGATCCATCTCAGCCAATCCACAGTTCCATCTCATACAGTGAAGGTATGGTTACAATGGGAGGATGCGGAGGGTTCTCTGCTACTTTGATTCCCTCCTCTACTCCTCCCTGGCACCAAAGGTTTTAGCACGACCATCAGTCGTTTCTCACCACTCATCTCCTCGCACGAGGAGAGATACTAGATCAGTTGCGGAAATACGAGATGAACAATGCAAGAGACCGAGGCGGGAATGACCAGATGCATATGGAAGCTTCGTATGCAGCGAAAGAATCATCCCCGGATTGGGAACTGGAAACTAAAGATGAGCCTGGTGCAGTAGATGCGACCCTATGGAATACGTTGGATAATGGCCTCGACACCAGAGATGTCGATCAAGACAAGAATGCCGTTGACTCCGTACGAGTTTATCTGCAAGAAATTTCTCGTATTCCCCTGCTCTCGGCTGAGGAAGAGATTCGGCTCGCACAACGCATAGAGTGTGGGAAGCGAGAACGTCTCGAGGCAGATGGTAAGGCGAACCTGGGCCTTATCGAGGACGGTGAAGAGGCGAGGAGGCAGTTGGTAGAAGCCAACTTACGCCTG
>VBHI01000047.1 GCA_005881495.1 Chloroflexota bacterium | reverse complement strand
CACGGGAGTGGCACACGATCGAGGAACCACTTGACCTTGCAGGAGCGGTACGGCAGGCGTACAAGCTTGCGGATGTATTGCTTTTGGACTGCGTGACACTCTGGTTGGGGAACATGTTGAAGCAAGAGTCGGGGCAGCGTGAAAGTGATGATAAGGGAAAACAAGAACTGCGCATAACGAGCAACCTGTTTGATGAACGGCCCTTGAAACACATCGAAACGCTTCTCGCTGTGGTGCAATCTGCGGGGCCAAACAAAACGCTCATAGTGGTCACAAACGAGGTTGGCCTTGGCGTTGTCCCGGCCTATCCTCTCGGACGAGTCTACCGCGATACCCTTGGATATGTCAATCAGCGCCTTGCGCAGGCTGCTGATCGCGTGTACTTGATGGTGGCAGGCATGGCAGTAGATATCAAGCGTTTGCACGAGGAGGCCTCTTTATAAGACCCGGCCATAACTCCCCACATGTAGTAGATGGAAACGAGCTATATCGTTGACATCACCCAGGCCCCATGCGTATACTACATCCATCACTATTGTGCTCATTGGGTGGCCTGGAGAACAGGCAGAATAGGGAAGCCGGTGCAAATCCGGCGCAGTCTCACGCGCTACTGTAACTGGTGAGCGACTCATCCTCTTTCGTTCAAGAGATTATGCCACTGTTCCGCAATCGAATGGGAAGGCAAGATGAGAAGCGCTTGAAGCCAGAAGCCAGGAGACCTGCCCGGTGAGGTATGCTCACGATCCTTCGCGTAAGAGGAGCGAGCTACCGAGACATCGGCGACCAAAGTGAAGTAAAACATCGCTTCACGAGTTGGGTTCGAATATGTCCCTGGTTTGCCTCCATTGCCGCGAGGAGACAGCGAGCGTTGTAATAGGAGGTTACAACTCGATGTTCTCCCGTCTTCTCTCTTTTCGAGTGTCCCTGGTGCTGCTATTGTCTTTATTCGTGCTGCTCACTGCATGTGGACAAAGCACATCAACAACGACCGGATCACTGCCAACACCCCCGACGCCCACTTCCACCTTAGCGCTCGATTTTTACAGAACACCGATTGTCTTTCCGACCACTGCTCCGCGACGTATCATCTCGCTGCTTCCAAGTACGAGTGAAATACTGGGGGCATTGCATCTCCAGGGTCGGGTAATCGCTGTTGATTATTACACGAGCTACCCGCCTGAATTGGCATCTCTACCTAAGGTTTCGGATGTCAATGGAAAGTACAATGTTGAGCAGATCGTTGCATTGAAGCCTGACCTGATCCTGAGCTGGGGTGGCGAGACGAAACAGTATGATCAGCAGCTCGAAAACCTGGGCTTGCGGGTCGTCGATCTGCCAATCACGAATTTCTCAGGGGTGCTCCAGCAAATTTTGCTGGTAGGGCACCTGACATCCACACAGGCCACTGCTGTATCGCTTGTGAACCAGCTGCAGCAGCAAATCAATGGAATCAAGGCGGCAGTGGCAGGCACGGCCGCGCCGAGAGTGCTACTCGAAGTAGATGATAGCACGCCAGGAAAACCCTATGTCTTTGGCGGTGGTTCCTTTGGTGATGAATTGCTGCAGGACGCAAATGGCATAAATATCTTCCATGGCAATACGGGTGGTGGTGGTTATCCACAGGTCACAGACGAAGCAATCTTCGCCGCCAACCCGCAGTTTGTCATTCTGACTGAAGATCCGGCTTTTGGTGGCAATCCCACCCTGGTGTATAAGCGCCCCAACTGGAGCAGCATCGATGCGCTTAAATTGCACCAGGTGTACCGCATCAACGTCAACATCATGCAGCATCCCGGCCCAAGACTGGTAGAGGGGCTGCGCTGTCTGGCACAGATCGCTCATCCCGACAAGTTCTCTGGTGCATTGCCCGATTACTGTACAGGGACAGTTTGATCATGAAAAGTCATTCTACTATCTAAACCGCCTTCTTGACGCTTTCCGTACCGGTTTCTCTAGACGTGGGACGGGTTCTAGCTGTACTTGAGGGGGGCCTAGCTTGAGAGGGTGCACAAGCTCTAGCAACATCTCCATGCGGGCATCGCTAAGTGCAGTAATCAATAAGGTGCGACTCTCTAGCAGTTCGAATAGGTCCAAAGCGCGCGACGTGGGCTATCCTCGACACAATAGAGCCGCTTATCGTCTTGCAAGAAAGCGTACACCACATCGGCAAGGATATTCGTGAAGCGGGCTGATTGTGGGTGCACCAGGCTATATCCCTGCATGCTCGGATTGGGGCAGACAGGCCGCCAATACGGCAGTAGTCGGCAACAGGCACCAAAGGGTTTGCCACTGCTACAAGGACAGGGATCCTCGGCACCTGTCGGGTGGTAGCTCATGATGGAGACCCTCTCTCCCGGCTGCTCGGGATTCGGATCGCCTGGTTGTGGTCGCCAACAGGTCGTATGGACCAAAACTCCCCCATTCGGATCCAAGTGGACGATTTCATCGACGAGGTGCATATCACCTTTCGCCCTATCTCTCTGCTTCATAGACCCTCCTTCACTTGTCAGTGTCGCTACTCTTTCATACAGGACATGGTTTCAATGTAGCACGTTGCATTGATTTCGGTCGTCACTCGCCCACTTTCTTTCGAGACATGCTGAACACTCCCTACTCAGCCACTCTTTCGAGAAATTCGTCCCGGTCATATTTAAGGGTATGCAGCACATCAGCAACGGTTTCGGGAGAGCCACGACCTGTTTCTCCCATCCACCGGAAGAACTTCTTGAATGATGCTAAATAGGATTTTACACTGGTTACGGAGGCCCACAATGCTTTCCGGGGAAACCAGTTCGCTAAAAACATCCACACATCGTCCCTATTGGCCTCATCGAGTTTTTTCAACGGCTCATAATACACGAGATAGTTGGTAAAAAAGTCGATGTTGCCGACGTGGGTTTCGACGGTTTTCTCGCTCAAGCCCGATTGCTCAAGCCAGGCCTCAAAATCATCAAGAAATCGCGTAGAGAATGAAGCAATTGTTCGGTCTGATGGTTTCGCTTGATTACAGGCCCTGCTTCTCGAGTTCCTCTTTAAAACTCACCAGAGCCTGGTTGCGCCACTTGCTCCCCTGGTTTGAATGTATTTCCTGCCGGAGCCATCCCTCAACCATCCTGTGTTCATCTTTCGTCACATTCCGCGCAATCGTTCCTACGACATCCGTGTCGATCCCTCCGTAATCCTGTCCAAACTTCCAGATTTCGAACAGGGAGGTAAGCAATTCCTCACGATTGGTGACGCTCAGTTGTTCATTCTCTGGCAGGTCACGTTGCGTGTCCAGACACAATGCCAGACCATCCGTACACTCGTCAATGATCGCAGCGATCTGCCATTCATCTTCCAGTTCCTCATATCTTGCGATAGCTTCCCCTGTAATCGCGGCATACACTGCCTGGGCGTTGGCCCATTCTCCGGCATCTGCAAAATCATCGCCTATCCCACACAGCCGACGTAACTCCGCTTCGATCAAACCTACGGACTCCCACCCTTCGCCCGCGTAGTATAAAGCCGCTTCTAACTGCTTGCGGATGCTGGAAAGATTGAGTGTACGATTATTACCCCTGCCAGGTGTTTTCTCTTGCTGGCTCGAATGGGGGACTGGAAGTTCTATGAGCAGTTCAATCAGCGGCCCAATGTCAGGCTTGCGTTCCAGAAGCTGTTCCACGAGAAAGAGCAACTCCTCGTGGCTTTTCTTCCTCAGTCGTCCCAACACTGCTGTCTCCGGCTTTCCAACTCGTGGTTTTGCCGCTTGTGCATCTTCTGTCATACTTTTCTCCTATTTATCAGAAGGCCTCTTAATGTAGCCCGGCAATGTTTATCATACGCTACGAATGCTCAAAGGTAAACACGGGATATACAGGAAAAGCCACGCGAACGAAAGGGATTGATGCGCATGATACCATTGAAACCGATACAGGAGCACCAGGAAGCAAAGATGAATAATACCCAAGACCCTGATTAAATATGTGGATCATTTTCGTTTCTTGGGGCTACATCTAACAGATGCTTCCAAGAGTTAGTACAGGAGGTACCAAATTGGTATACTCTTCCATCGAGCCTTGCGCTCACATTATTGTGTGCTGGAATATTTCCCAATCCGCGAGTGCTTATTCTTCCTTAGCCGGGGTCCTGGCTGGTTTCCTTGTTACAGCTATTGTCTTGTCTCTCAGTAATCCTCCAAGGCGTGAAGAAGTGAAGGACATTTCTCTTCCCTTGTATGGGGCCGCTGTTGCATGTCTTTCACTCACTTTGTCATCCTTATCTAGCTCGCATTTTCTTGACAGTTTAACTCATCTCACCAGATAATAGTTTCTTGGGAGTCGAACGCTCTTAACTAAGCAAGTAGGTACTTTTTATTATGCATATTCCGCTTCAATACGTTTACTTTATCGGTTCTATCGTCGCTTCGCTTCCGTGGCTTGTTGTCTTCTTCTTTAGAAAAGACTTGCAAAGAGAAATGTTGGTAATGGGCTTGCTATTTATGGTGCCCGCGGTCATTGCAGAATATTTTATTTGGACTGTGGATTACTGGCGTCCAATTACCTTAGAGGGAACCAGAATTGGTTTTGAGGATATCCTTTTAGGATTTACTAACGGCGGATTAATCGCAATCTGCTATGAATTTTTTCTCGGAAAAAAGCATCTGCTTCTGGAGAAGAAAAATACCAATGTATCCGCACTCTTCATTTTTTTATTACTTGTCTTTGTGTTAACGCTCTTATTTTGGGGATTTCACGTTAATTCTTCTATTGCAACTCCTATTAGTTTTCTTGTAGCAGTCACCGCATTGTTATTGCTTAGGCGTGACCTGATAGTTTATTCCCTCGTTTCGGGTACAATAACGATGATAGGATCAATACCTGTATATATCATTCTTGAGTATCTATCACCAGAGTTTGTTAACAAAACCTGGCTCATTGGTAACCTGACCGGAATAACAATTGCGGGCATTCCTATCGAAGATCTCATCTACTATTTTACACTTGGATGTCTTTTAGGAACCTTCTACCTGTTTTGGAAAAACGAAGGATTAAACCCACATTCCGCAGTTTGGCACGAAACTTTTAAGAATATTGTGGATCGCCAGTAGAGCAGAGAATACGACCTCTTCATTGGATCCATAGAGGCATTTCCTCATGATCGATGCCAAAGTGATGAGCAACTTCGTGCAGAACAGTGTGCCGCACCTGTTCGCGAATGCGGTCGGGATCACCATGGCAATAGGCTTCAATCGCGCGCTGATAAATGGTGATGATCTCCGGGTGCGGAACTCTCGCTTGACCATAGGAGGTCAACGGCACCCCTTCATAGAGTCCGAGGAGCGTATATCCTGCTTTGATGCCCACTCGCTGCATCACCTCTTCGCCCGGCTCGTACTGCACCCGCACCAGCACGTTTTCCATCTTCTCCTGAAACTCAGCAGGAATAGAACTGAGCGCCTCCTCGACGAGGAGTTCGAACGAACTCAACTCACCCTCATCTGCATCTTCGCCTTCGACAAAACTGTCATCTGTGTCAGCTTCTATCACGCTATTGTCACCTTCGCTGCTCGGGTAGTTTCTCCCTGGGCTTATTGTGCGATTCAATACACTCTTTGGCAAGAGGAAGAATGCTCCCACGGCTCCAAAGGCGAAAGTGCCGAGCAGGAGGAGCCAACCGGAAAGAAGGTCATACAAGTTGTTGAGATAGGCACTGAGGAAGAGGAGTGCGACGAGGAAACTCATCATGGCGAAAAAGTAACGCGAGCGATTACTTTGAGCATATTTGGTAGTCTCATCCGGTTCTGGTTGTTCAGCCATATTCATCCTCTGTTTCCCCCAAAAATGTACAAAGTAAAGGTAACACGAGAAGAAACCGATGATATCGGTATTTTTCAATTCTGGGAAAACTCACCCAATATACTCCTGAATGTACTGGGGCAATGCTTTGTTCATCGCCTTGAGATAGATTGTGGCCTTCCCGAAGAAAATCAGCAGTGCTTGGAGATAGACATCGAGTTGGAGTTCAACTGGCATCGTAAAGCCGCTTCGATCAACCGTCTTCTTCAAATCCTCATCCGAGAAAGCAGAAACCGTTGCTTTCAACTCTTCGTCCAGCGTTTGAAACCATGCCTTGAGTCGGGCGACGCTCCTCTCCAAATCCGCTTCCATGTTGCGATATGACCAATCTTGCTGAAAGGTTTGCAACGACTGCACGTACGAATGCTCAATTTCACCCATCTGGCGGCATAAGGCCCCTAAGGTCATATTCTGCCCTCCAGGGCTAAAAGCCAGGTCAGCATCGCTCAGGATGTCTAACAACTGCGAGCGCATCCCATGTGATCCCTCAATCCACGGCCATTTCTCTAGCATAAAGCGATTCATAACTATCCTTTCCCTCGTTCAAGCATGCTCCATAATCCTCCAGGGAACTTATGGCTCTAGTGTATCACACTGGCAATTAATCTCGATTGCGCACTACTTCTTCTTTAACGTGGGAAGCTTCGCAATCTATCTACACCAACCTCCAGCGAGCTTGAACGTGACCACTTCCTCCTGGGGCGCCTTTCTCGGTGTAAGCGCCTCACATGTCCAGCACATAAACAGGCAGACGACTTCTGAAAAGCTCCCGTACCAGGCAAGGAGTACCTGTTCAGAATAGCAGAGAGATGATATGGTATATGTGGTTAAGAGTTGCCATAAGAAAGGTAAGTGACTGATGCGCACAAACCAGGTAAAAGAAAAACTCAAGCGAGGTGAGCCAGCGCTGGGAGCATGGTTGAGCCTCCCCAGCGTACCCTCGGCAAGAATCATGGCGCGACTTGGCTTCGATTGGCTCGTGGTGGATATGGAACACACCGCGCACAATCCTGTACTCATGGCCGATATGGTTGCCACCATCGCTGATGCCGGTACCAGCGCACCCATCGTGCGCGTTCCTGGAAATAGCGTCGAGTGGTACAAGTGGGCTTTGGACGCCGGAGCATGGGGTATCATAGTCCCAATGGTCAATACCCGTGAAGAGGCGCAGCAGGTAGTAGGATACGCAAAATATCCGCCGCTTGGTTCGCGCAGTATCGGCGGCGCGTTTGGCCCCTACGGGTTCGGCATCACCAATTGGCCGGATTATGCGCGGATGGCGAACGATGAAATTATCGTCACCGTTCAGATCGAGAGTTCACGGGCGCTCGAAAATCTCGACGATATTCTCTCCGTGCCGGGCATAGACGTAGCGTTCGTAGGGCCAAACGATCTCCACGCTCAGCTCGGCCTCACGCCAAGCACCGAGGGAGCCGAACCCGAATTCGTGGATGCCCTGGAACGGATTAAGGCAGCAGCGCAGAAACATCACGTCGTCCTGGGCATCTTTAGCAACGGTGGGGTAGCTGCGGCAGAACGCGTGCGCCAGGGCTTCCAGATGATCAGCGTCACGACCGATATCGGCAGCATGATTGCGACTGCAACACAACATTTGCGTTTAGCGAAGGGGCACGGATAGGACAAGAACGAGACCAGAAAGAGAGAGCGAGCATGCAGCAGGCGCACGTCTGGACAGGGAGAGCGCTGCATCCCGAGGCCCTGGCTGTACTTGAGGGCCTGGCTACCATCTCCGTCAGCGCTGTGGGAGAGCGCAACGATTGGTATGCGGAAGCATCGACGGCTGACGCGATCATCGTTGAAGGTGCGACGTTTGTGACAGGTGAGGTGATGGACCGCATCGGCCCGTGCCTGCGCATTATCGCTCGCCCGGGCATTGGTGTGGATCGCATTGACCTCGCTGAAGCAACCCGGCGCGGCATCCTGGTCGTGAACGCTCCCGATGGGCCAACCGAGTCTACTGCCGAACACGCTATCGCGCTGCTGCTCAATCTCTGCAAGCAAGTTATGGTCAATGATCGTATCCTGCGTTCTGGGCAACCCTTTCCGCCGCTCAGGCAAGTGACGCCCGGCTTTGAGGTAGCAGGCGCTGACCTGGGGTTAGTTGGCCTGGGACGTATCGGGAGTCGCGTTGCAGCTATAGCGCGTGTTCTGGGAATGAAGGTCCTGGCATATGACCCTTTCGTTGCTCCTGAACGAGCCAGTACGCTAGGTGTGGAACTTGCCCCCTCTCTGGCGGAACTGCTGCCTTGCGTCCAAATCGTCTCCCTCCATTGTCCTTCCACACCGGAGACCTACCACATCATGAATGCCGAGACCTTGAACCTGATGCCTGGAAGGAGCTACCTGATCAATGTCGCACGTGGAGCATTGATCGACGAGACGGCCCTGCTCGCCGCATTATCCTCAGGCCACCTGGCGGGTGCGGCACTAGATGTCTTCGACCCGGAACCACCGATGACCAATCACCCACTCTTTACCCTGCCCAATACCATCTGCACGCCACACATTGCCTCGCATACCACTGCCAGCGTCCAACGTATGCACGTGATGGCCTGCGAGCAGATCGCCAGCGCTCTGCGCGGCGAACGCCCAACGAACCTTGTGAATGCCGAGGTATGGGGACGACAGCAGTAGGCTTGAGAACTGAACACTCAGAGAGGGCCCTCCTGCTCAGGTGGAGAAATTTCTTTCGGCTCCTTCTGCTCTTCCACTCCTGAAAACTCCGCGGGATTTCTCCGTTTCCATTCCTTCCAGTAAGCAATGATGAAAACCTGGATGACTCCTAGGATAGGTGCAGATAAAAAAGCCCCCCACAGACCAAAGAGCGTGCCGAAAATAAACAACATAATGAGCGAGACCGCCGGATTTACCCCAACCGATTGACCCAGGATGCGCGGTGCCAGTATCTGTCCATCCACAACGCCTTGAAGCACCGTGACAAAGATGCCATAGATCAGTGCCGTTTGCCAGCCTGCGGTCAGTGCAAAGAGCACGCCGATCGCCCCGGAAATGTAGGCACCAATCTGCGGGATGAATTCAAAGATAAAGACGATGATCCCAATGAGGGGGGCATAAGGCACACGGATGAGAAAGGCTCCAATGGTGATGAGGACCGACATAATTGCCGCTAAGACAATCTGGCCGCGTAGGTAGCCACCAGCCTTTTTATCCACGGTATCCAGGAAAAAGTTAATCGTTGCGCGAAATCGCAAAGGCGTTCCATTCTTGAGCCAGTTGTTGACCCGTGGTCCACCAACCAGCAGGTAGACACTCACCGATATGATGACCACCATATAGATAAAGTACGTGAAAAGGTTTCCCAGCAGCGGGACTAAATTCCCAGCCGCCCCCCCTAAACCTGCGATCAATTGCTGCTCCGACGACTTGATCGCTTCCTGCGTAACTCCGACGCCGGTCAGAAAACTGGTAAATTGTGGATAGTCCCCTTTTTGATAGTGCTGAAAGACTATCTGGACGGTGTGGATAAGTGCCGTCAGCTGCACAATGGCTACGGCAAGCATAAAATAGACCACGAAAAAAAGTGCGCCAAAGACGAGCAGATAAACCAGCGCGATGGCGAGAGCGAGGGGTATGAAGCGGCTCAGAACCTTGACGAGCGGGTAAAGGACGTAGGCCACGATCGCTGCTAATAGGAGTAAAATGATTGGTGTCCCAATAATGCCGAAAAACGCGTACACCATCTCTATAATGACCATCCAGGCCAGGACTGTGAGTGCGATCAGGAAGCGTCTCAACCAGGTCGATGTGACGAAAGTTCCGCCTGCCCCTGCGGCGAGTTGTTCAGGCAACGAAGACATGTCTGTACCTCCAGCTTTCTCATGTTTCATAACGATTGGCACTTCCCAGTTGAGAGCGCCTTCATCAATTCGGCATCTGTCAGGACTCTGGCATTTTGCTGCCTCAAGTTCTTCTTTATACCATTTGCAACACTACAGGCACCACCAGCCCTTCGGCCAGGGCTATCCAACCTGCATTCTAGCACAGTATGGCCGAATTGGGGCAAAATGCGCGGCGCTGACATGGAGTGATACAATTCTATTTGACGAGGAGGTACTACTTACGGGGACCAAACCCCTCGCTTGTGCAATATGGATTCTCGCAAACGAAAGAAGGGCGGAAAACGTTATGTCCCAGGAGGAAAATGTTCGCTCCATCCTCACATCTTCGGATGTTTCTCAACTGCCGATACGTGGCCGTGTCGGTCTGGTCATCCAGGCAACAGATGCCGCCACCACGATCACCAGGATACGCGAGGCAGAGCATGCTGGTATTCAACAAGTCTGGATGACGCAATCGGTGGGCATGCTGGATACCCTGACGCTCTTTGCCGCCGTGGCAGCGCAAACAACGCGGATCTGCCTGGGCACATCGATCGTGCCGATCTATCCACGTCATCCCCTCGTGATGGCGCTGCAAGCAGCTACCGTCAACGCTCTTGCACCGGGACGCCTGCGACTGGGTGTTGGCACCAGTCACCGCCAGGCGATGGAAAACATGTATGGCCTCTCGATGCCGTCCCCCCTGGCGTATTTGCGTGAATATGTCGAGGTGATGCGGCAAATGTTATGGGAGGGACACGTAGATCATCAAGGAACATTTTTCAAGGTGGCTGCCTCTAACCCACGCCCGGCACAGATTCCCCTGCTCATCTCGGCACTGGGCGAGAAGGCATTTCGTCTGGCCGGTGAAATTGCCGATGGCGCGATTTCGTGGGTATGCCCGGTTCCCTATTTGCTCGATACAGCCCTGCCTGCTCTACGGGCAGGGGCCCAGGCGCAAAATCGCTCCGTTCCACCGCTCGTAGCGCATATCCCGGTGGCAATGAGTACCGATGAAGTTGCTGTACAAGCGGCAGCGATGCAGCGGATCTCGTTCTACACGAAAGCGCCATTTTACGCTCACATGTTTGCAGCGGCGGGCTTTCCTATTGCCCCGGATGGAACCGGCATCGCTGCACTCGTCAAAGCGCTGGTGGTAGCAGGAAACGAAGCTCAGGTGGAAAAGCGCCTGCGAGAGCTGATGGCGAGCGGCCTGGACGAGCTGTTGCTGATGCTGGTGCCTGTCGAGGACGAGGCACGCGAGCGAGAGCAGTTGATGCAGGTAATCTGTTCGCTCTAACGGCGTATCTTTCCCACACTTCATGCAGAGTATGACAACTTGCGTGACTCCAGGCCTACTAATTGATCTGTTTTCTATGGTATCATGAAGGAAATGAGCGATCCCTTTCCAGGATATTCGGTCATGGCAATGTGGAGGCTATACCTATGCGCTGGCTCAAGAGAAATCTGTGGAGAACTGGTATCGCCATAGCAGGCATGCTGCTGCTCTTGATGCTCATGGCGTGGATCTCTGTATTAGCGGCTGGTGCGCATGAAGGAGCTTCTGGATCCACCAGGTCAGTAACGGCGCTGGCGACGCCGACAGAAGATGCCACTGTGACCACATTGAGTAAAGAGAAGCTTGCTCAAGAAGTCCAACAGCTAAAAAACCAGAATGGGTCTGATCCTCTTGGTTGGCTCCGAACGAATACGTCCATTCTCCTCTCAACACTTGTTGTGGTGATCGGTGCTCTCATTGGTCTGTGGCGCTGGCTTGGCGACCGGCGAGACGAACACGAGAAGCGTCGGGAGGACCAACGTACTGAGCAAGAGAAACGAGCGGAAGAGCGCTTCCAGTCGGCTGTGACGGGATTAGGAGACGAAAAAGAGGGTGCCAGGATTGGTGCGGCTATTCTCCTGCGGACCTTCCTCCGTCCGGGCTACGAACAGTTTTATACCCAGACCTTTGATCTTGCGGTTGCCAATCTACGTCTTCCCCGAACTCCTCACCCACCAGAAGATCCAAATACTCCCCTGCCGCTCACCACACTCAGCCAGGCCCTCATTGTAGTCTTCAGGGAAGCCTTTCCGCTTGCCCGAAATCAGAATAAAAGAAGCCCTGAGTCTCTAGATGCGACGGACATCCAACTAGACAGTGCCTACCTTAGGGGAGCTGATCTGAAACAGGTGTGGATGCCACAGGCATCCATGCGAAAAGTCGATCTCAGCGGGGCCGATCTCAGTAGGGCCAATCTCAGCGAGGCCGATCTTAGCGGGGCCAAGCTCAACGAGGCCGATCTCAGCGGGGCCAAGCTCAGCGGGGCCAAGTTCAACGAAGCCGAGCTCATTAGGGCCAAGCTCAACGAGGCCGATCTCAACAGGACCTACTTCAACGGGGCCAAGCTCAGCGGAGCCGATCTCAGAGGGGCCGATCTCAGAGGGGCCGATCTCAGCGGAGCCGATCTCAGTTGGGCCAGGCTCAGCGGGGCCTACCTCAGCGAGGCTGAACTCAGCGAGGCTGATCTCAAATGGGCCAACTTACGCGGAGTCGTCGGACTGACGAAAGGGCAGTTAGAAAACCTCTAAAGCAAGAGGTGCCACCATTGATGAAGACTTTGCCTTTGTTCATCCCAGTCAACCGTTTCACCTCCCCTTGCGGTCGAAACGAGCGTGAAGTCGCTCCCTGCCTGCCTTCACCAGTCGTTTTCCATCGGACGGTAGCGCTTGAACTTATCTTAGTCTAGATGGGGTGTGTGTAGGATTTTTGCAAAAACATGTAGCCGAGCGAAACGATGGCCCCTACAGGTACTTCATGCAAAAATCCTACACACACCCTCACGCTGCTCTAGGCGCGCCAGTTGTCAAAAGACTCATTTCCTGATATACTCTACTCATTGAGTATATTGTCTAGGTGTAGAAGCGTAGGTTTGAGAAGTCCGTTTACCAATATTTCCTCAGGATTTCAGGCCAAAGCTTTGGACGCACAACGAGAGTTGGACAAACGGGCAAGCTATACCTCGTTTCGACCCTATTCAGAAGCATACGTACCAGTGTTGAACAAAGCGAAAGGAATGTGTGCACGAAAAACTACTGCTTCTAACGTCTTACTCATTGGATCGCAGGCCAACAACGACTTGCCAGGTCTGCAAGTGATAGCGGCTTAGCGCGGCTAAGCACATGGTAGTTTATAGGCTCGTGTATATGTAGCGAGCCCTCTCGAAATGAAAAGGAGCATGCTATGCCAGGAGAAGATAATGCAGCCCTCGTTGCCAAATTTCTTGATGAACTGTGGAATCAGCAGAATTTGTCGATCATAGATCAGCTCACAGTTGAAAACTATGTCGTGCACATTCCCCAGGGAGACTTGCTCGGACGAGAATCGCTCAAAATAGTGGCTGTCCACTATTTTGAATCCTTCTCTCGCATACACCTTAACATTGTAAACCAGACAGGTCAGGACTCCCAGGTAGTAACTCGCATACAATGGGAGACCGCTCTGATGCTTGGGATGCACCCTCTCGACCAGGAGATCGACCGGGAGATCAACCGGGAAATACCAGCGAGGGGAGTCAGCATAGATCGTATTGATAACGGGCAGATTGCTGAAAGTTGGAACATGCTTGACACGCTGTATTGGCTCTTTAACATACAGGAGCTGAGCAGGGATCGTGGTTTTGTACGAGAACTTCCTGCATCATCACCTTGTCCGTGCGGCGGGGTCGGCCAATGTTGTATAGGCCACGTCTGCCACAAAGGCCCGTAGTAGGGAACCATCTGGCAGAGGACTTCTCGACGCTGCGGTCACTGACTCTGGATGATTCTCCCCTCAATATCCGGGTGGGTAGGAGCATGGTTCCCTGTAATACGGCTGTTTCTCGTCTCGACGGAGTGGCCGCCATCAATAAAGATGCCACCCCCGTCGTGCGCAGTGTTACCACTAATGGTGCACGAGATAAGAAGGGACTGGTGGTCGCTGTTTTCATAATCATAGATGCCGCCGCCCTCACCTGATGCCACATTCTCAGCAATGGTGATGTGAATGAGCGTGAGTTTGCTCATCGTATCATTGTAGATCCCACCACCGTGTTGAGCGCTGTTCCTCAACACGGTGCTGTTGACGAGGGTAAGGTTGCCGCCGCCGTTAAAGCTTCCATTGTAGATGCCGCCACCAAGATCCGATGACCTATTTCCCGACACGATACTGTTGGTGAGCGTTAACGTCCCCTCATTTTCAATAAAGCCGACTGCTCTCCGGCCGGTGTCACTGTTTATGAAACTGAGGTCGAAGATAGCAACGGTCACGCCGGGGAGCACATGGACAATAAGCCCACTCTTGCCTCCGCTGATAGCAAGGGTTTGTGCACCTGGACCACGGATGGTCATGCTCTTGATGATAGCCCAGCGGAGGGATCCTGCTCCATTATCGTTCGAGGTCGTCACCTTTGTCGGATCGACTGGCTGTTGCAACAGAAACCAGCTTGTCACCGCCGTTGTGGAGAGGAGCAGCAACACTACAATGACTACGCTCAGCGCAGACTGAACACGACGGCGGGTACTTGCCTGGAGGAACGCCACCTCTTGCCGACTCGGCACACTGCGCTTGGCCCATGTGTTCGCTTCCTTGAGCTGAGAACCACGATACAGCCGGTCCCTGGGCATGCTGCGCCGCTCCCACTCCGCAACATCCTCGCTGATGGTTTGTTGCAAGTGAATATCCTCACGTGCCTCGCTCAGCCACTCTGCAAGGCGTGTCCATTCGCGGATGAGGGCTTCGTGGCTCACCTCGATGGTGGTAGTTCCCGCCATTTCATTGGTCATAAGCAGGCGCGCGGCAACGAAGGTATCGGCGACCTCATGCATGATCTTCGTTTGCTCAGAATCGGGGAGCGAGAGTTCTGTCAGGGAAACGCGACGACGCGTGGTGTCTTGCTCGGTAACCCCCGGGTCGATCAGGCGCAGGAATAACGCGCGTGCCAGGCGGCGGTGTTCTTCGGAAGGCAACGATGCATAAGTGGACTCGGCATGCTTTGCCAAAGCGCCCTTCACTCCGCCGATCTGCTGGTAGGCCTTGCGAGTGAGCCAGTAGCCATCGCGCTGATGGAAGAGCTGGTCGAGCGTAAACTCTAAAAGCGGCAAGGCGCCGGCCTGTCCCTGTGCCTCGAAGAGCAGGTCGCCAACCAGGTCGCCCTCGAAGAGCAGTTGCACATCAGGCAAGACGGCCGGCTGCTCGATGACCGCTCTCAGCTCGTGTGGATCCATGGGGAGCACTGATGTGCGATACGCCTCGATCAGTTGGCTCAGTTGCAGGTAATGCATCGGCCGGTCGTAGAAGTCGGCGCGCAGCGTCAACAGAACGATGAGCGGGCCATGAGGCTCTGTCGCAGCGGCCACGAGCAGGTCAATGAACTGCTGGCGCTCCTGCTCTGACAGGGTCTGGATGAATAGTTCTTCAAACTGGTCGATCATGAGCACGACTTTGACTCCCGGTCGTTTGACCAGCTGGGTGGCAAGTAAGTGGAGACCACGGGCCGAGTCGTCTTCCAGGTCGTGACGAATGGCCTGCAAACTCCTTTCGGGCAAGCGGGGCGCAAACGCCAGGATGAGGGACTCAAGAGGACGCTTCCCCGGCGCGACGGGGTCGAGGTAGACCCACGCCTCACTGCCGGGTAGCGCGCTTTTCTGGAGCTCCGGCAGCAAGCCTGCCATCACCACACTCGACTTGCCCGAGCCACTCGGTCCAATCACCGTGAGTAAGCGTGAAGAGGGAGCGGTGGGTTTTTCTTCTGTGAGGAAGTACTCAATGGTTCCTGCCAGTTCCTCGATGAGCGCGTCACGCCCGAAGAAATCAACGGCATCATCCCTGGTGAAGGCGCGCAGGCCCTTGTAGGGGTTGCGTGGTTCGCCTGGTGGTAATGGAAGGGTTGGCTCCTCAGGAGTACCGATGGGTGTTTCTGCCTTAAGGAAGGCGATAATCTCATCAAGTGCAGCCGTGTAGCGCGTCTCGCGTGCATCGACCAGGTCAATCATGGCGGTTCTACCCCAGGTTTCAGGGAGTACGGAGGCGACATCATTGCCTGCTGCCCAGACGAACACCAGATGCCGCTGGTACATGCCGGCGATACGGAGCCGTTCTTTAATCGTGCGTGAGGAGCGCGAGTGAGGAGAGACGACCACCAGGACCATCTGTGCATCCCGGACCACCTGTCGCAGTGTGTCTTGCTGGGTCGCACCGGGTACGTAAACTAAATGATCACTGGAGACGAGGATGCCGCGCTCCTGCAGATCAGCTTGCAGACGCATCGCGAAGGCTCCGTCAGCGGGGGCGGAAATAAGAAAGACCTGGTGCTGGGCTTGTGTACTATAAGGTGAATGAGTTCTGGCCCTGGGCGTGGTCTCCGATGAAGGCGAGACGGCTATGAGTGGGGCCGTGTCCTCGGAGTCAACGTCCAGGGCAACGGCGTTCTCGCGACTGGCCCGTTCTAATGCGAATGCATAAGCTTGCACGCTCACAAAGCGCTGCTGTGGGTCCTTTGCCAGTGCTCTAAGTACCACGGTTTCCACGGCGGCAGGTAGCTCATGGTAGATTTGCCGTAAGGGTGCAGGGGCGACATGCATATGCTGGTCGATAAGTGCCCAGAAGTGCCCTTCGAAAGGGCGCTTGCCGCAGAGCCATTCGTAGGTGACAATGCCAAGGGAATACTGATCACTGGTGAACGTGGGTTTTCCTTGCAATTGTTCAGGCGGCATATACGGCGCGGTACCAGCTCCCTCTTGCAGACTGAGCAGTTCAGGCGAGGGAGCAAACAAGGCAAGGCCAAAGTCGCTGAGCAGGATGTGCTGGTCTAAGTCCAGCAAGATGTTCTCTGGCTTGACATCGCGGTGGATGATACCACGGTTATGAGCGTATTGGAGAGCAGCAGCTATCTGCTTAACGAAGGCTACCGTCGTCGTGAGTGGGAGGCGCGACCCTAATGGGTAACGGGATCGCGCCGTTCCGCCGGGTGCATAGTCGATGACTAGAAAGGGGATATCGCCTTCCACACCGAATTCAAGCACACGCACGATGTTTGGATGCCTCAAGCCAACCAGTGTCTGTGCCTCTTTGAGGAAGCGCTCCATTTCTTCGTCTCTAGGGGAAGTGCGCAGCACTTTGAGAGCAGCCTCGCTTTTAAGATACAAGTGTTCGCCGAGATAGACCTCCGCGAAGGCTCCGCGCCCTAGATGACGAACGAGGCGGTAGTTCCCTAGTTGGCGTCCTGTGAGATCGGCCATACTTCCCCCTCGAGATGTCAGCTGCTCTCCTTAGCGAAAAGCAAAAGAAACCGCATCAAGTGAACATCAAATGATATACGCACGGTGAAGGAGTTTTTGGGGGCTGATTTCATGCATTCAAAGCAGGTTTTCCTCACCTATGAGGAGTCATTTTCTTCTGTGAGTGTCTCACGTTGCTCGTTTATCCATTGCAAAGAGCAAAAGGTCTTCAAGGTATGTACAAAAGCCTCTAAAACCGCTTCACATCTTACTCTACCACATATTTGTAGCTTTTTCAAGGGTGCGTTGGCTACAGCCGCTATTGACACATTGACATTCTACGTTAACTTTTAGTATAATTACCGTATGCAAATGAAATTGGAACTAGTAGCGGTTCCCGTATCGGACGTTGACCGCGCAAAGGCTTTTTATACTGAGAAGATCGGCTTTAATGCTGATCATGATTACAAGGTGAGGGATGATCTTCGTTTCGTCCAGCTGACACCTCCCGGTTCCGCCTGCTCGATAGTTATTGGGGTTGGGATTACAGCCATGCAGCCGGGATCAGTCAAAGGTCTTCAAATGGTGGTATCGGACGTGAAAGAAGTACGCGACGAACTGCTAAAACGAGGTGTTGAAGTAAGTGAGATCGAAGTTATGCCTTGGGGTTCATTTGTCTATTTTAGCGATCCCGATGGGAATAGCTGGTCATTACAGCAGCTGCCTGTTCGCACATAGCTTCAACAAATACTTGTTCCTTCTTATCTGTGCGGTCATGATATCCTCTTCCTGAGCACGATGTGAACTTCTTGGTCCTCTGATACTACTGCCTGGTGAGATAGGTGCATCAATTACGGAAGTCGAAGAATGAAAGCGTTATGGCAGACAGTGAACGTCCCTTTCAAGAAAATGCGCTGGCTATCACTTTCAAATTGATCGCATGCTCACCTGCCGAGCAGGGTCAGCAGGAACTCAAGCCTGTGAGCAGATGGAGATTGTCGAGGCGGGGGATCTGGCCGATGGGGGGTGCAGGAACGGGAAGAGTTCATGTAACATCTACTATAAGCGTTGAATGAACGTGAATTCTCTTCTGAGCGTGGAAAAAGTACACTGATCTGTTTGAAAATGTCTACGCTAACTGGGATACACAGTTGCTCTGACGCCAAAGGACGCCGCCTCCCCTTTGGTATCAAGGGGGCATTTTCGTAGAACTGCGCATGAAAAAGTGCTAGAATATCAGCGGAGAAGTACAACGTCAGAGATCGGCTTGATACAAGCGAGAGGCCCCTGTCCGCCTGTATCGAATAGACGAGAGCCATGTAATCCTGACATGTACACATTGACCCGCTTTAGAGTTACGATTCATCATGTACCTGTTCCTTTGGTGAGGAAAGAAGGGACCATGAAGAGGACACCTTCAGTGGTGAAGGTGATTGATTAGTGTTGAAAAGGAGACGTAAGTATGCCAACACGTACAGCAGACGCCGAATGGCAAGGGGATCTTCGGCAGGGGAAGGGGACCATGCGCGTGGGGAGTGGAGCCTTCGAGGGCAGCTATTCGTTTAAATCACGCATGGGCGATGAGACAGTCGGCACCAATCCCGAGGAGCTCATTGGTGCGGCGCACGCCGGTTGTTACTCGATGGCGCTGTCGAGCGCGCTCGCAAGTGCTGGCTTCACGCCAACGAGCGTGCATACAACCGCGCGCGTCCACTTCAATCAAGTGCCCGGCGGCTTTGCCATCAACCCTATCGACCTGGAGACCGAGGCCGTTGTGCCAGGCATAGACGAAGAGACCTTCCAGAAGCTGGCGAAGGATGCCAAAGAAAATTGCCCAGTATCCAAAGCGCTCGCGGCCACGCCCATCAACCTCAAAGCCACCCTGACCAGGTAGTACTTATCAGGGGCAAGCTTCTCGCTGAAGTGGATTGCTTGGTGAATGGGAGGGGAACCATTTTCCCCTCCTATGCTTTCTCGACAATGTTCAGATCTCTTTCCTGAAAATTTCATCTGGAACTCCCAGAGAGAAAGTGGACAGTTCTGGAGAGGTGTCGAGGGGTACAACGTGCTTTATAAAGAGCTTCTCCCCTGGTTGCTCGGGATTTGGATCGCCCGGTCGTGGTCGCCAACATGTCAAATGAGCCAAAACTCCTCGTGGCTCATTAAAAACACCTCATTTCTGTGCAGGAAGCTTCGTCTCATCTCTCACCCAACCTCCCGTCAGCTTGAACGTCACGACTTCCTTGAAATCATGCAGCGCCTCGAGCATCTCCTGCAAGGTCATTTGTTGCTGCGTCC
>VBHI01000046.1 GCA_005881495.1 Chloroflexota bacterium | reverse complement strand
GTTGCAACTTCTGGAGCACCTGTTTGCAGGCCAATCGTGGCAGGCCACAGTGAGCCAGAGCGGGTTGCACATTTCTCGCTCCGCCGCTTACCGGTTGCGTCAACAGGCGCGTGATGAAGACAAAGCGGCGTTGGTTTTCCTGGATGATCGCCACGGGCATCCCTACAAATTGACGAAGCTAGTATGCCTGTGGATGGTCGAGTTTTGTACCAACAACCCGCAGGTAGCTTCCAGTCGTGTCCAAGCTGAACTGAAGAGCACCTTTGGGATAGAAGTCAGCGTCCGTCAGATCAATCGGGTACGGACAGACGCCTCGCCGTCTACAGTGCCGTGCTTGTCCCGCGCGGGCCGGTGGGCAGGCTCGACGGGAAAATCCTGGGTTGTCGCGAACAGGTACTGCTGCACGATGCGCAAGGCCATCCGAGGCTTTCAACCACGCATCGAGGGGATCAACACTTGACGATTGGGTTGCCGCACCTGCTCCACTGCTATGAGCAGGCGATCGATCAGATGGGTGTGCAGCGGGTCGTCGTCGACTGGGAAGGGATGGCGGCGGAGTTCCTTGCGCAACAAAAGCGCCTCCTTCACGAAGATGGCAAAGGACTATCCAGGCAAGCGTGTCCACTTCAAGAGGGTGATTGCCGAAGGCCACTACGTGGTCTTGCATTGTTATCAGCAGTGGCCAGGGGACACCGATTGGGCAGGCATTGATATTTTTCGGCTCGATGACCACGGCAAAATCGTCGAACACTGGGATGTCCTCCAACTCATCCCTCAACACTCGGCCAACGACAATACGACGTTCTGGTCTGGGCTGGTGTCTGCTTTCACAGAAAGTTTGCTGCCCTTTGTAAGTTGGTAAATAGGCTGAAGGGTCGAACGAGAATCCTGGGTCGAGGGCCTCTTATTCTGGCAAAGGGCATTCAGGGAAGTATCGAAAGTGCGGAAGAGCCACAACATCTTGGGATTTACAGCTTGAGCTGGGAATTTCTCACGAGGGTCGGCCGGAGGATCGGCTGGAGATCACGGCGACGACGTAAATCAGCCAGTTGATCATTACGCCCTAAGTCTAGTATACGCTCCTCTATGCGCTGCCGTGGACAGTAGAGATCGGGATCAAAACCCGCCTCTAATTGTTCTTGAAAGGGATCGCGCACTCCGTCTGGACCAGTTGTATAGCGCCAGAGCCACTCGAGCAGCAGATGATCAAGTTCAGCGACCACGCCTGGACGTTCTGCCGCCAGATTGTGGCGCTGTTGGGGATCGCTCTGCATGTCAAAGAGGTAGAGCGGATCGTAGGGGAAGAGCCCGGAATGAATGGTACGGATCAGTCGATAGCCCTCTGTGCGAACCGCACGCTGGAACGAGAAAATACCAGTCCCCAGTATCAGGTGATCACGCGCGGCAAAGGACTTCCCCTGCACGGCTGGGGCGAAACTGCTTCCATCCCAGCGCGTCGGTACCTCCATCCCTAACAACTCAAGCACCGTGGGCGCGAGATCTACTTGATAGATCAACCCATCTCTGCTCCGACGTGTGGGTGGAAAATCCGGTCTATCTGTCATACCCGGCCAGTGGACAAGCAGTGGGACATGGGTGGTCCCTTCACAGCAATTGCCGTGCTCGAAATACATTCCCAACTCTCCCACCGACTCTCCATGATCACTGCTCACGATGATCGCCGTCTCCTCCCGGATACCCAGTTGCTCTAACAGTACCAACACTCTGCCAATCTGCTCGTCAACATAAGCGACCCCCGCATCATGTCCATCAACAAAGCCTGTCAAGGTCTCACGCGTGTCTGGATTGTCTTTGGGCATCCTGCTCGTTCGTCCCTGCTGCGGATTGTGCCAGTCGGGGAATTCGCTCCACCAGGAGCGTGCCGTACGTGGACCATAGTAATCATGGGCGTCACGAGCGATGGCTTCCGCATCAGGCGCACCGGTATACGCAACTGTGCGCACCTGGTCAAAAAATTTCTGCGGGGCCGCGTAGGGATGATGCACATCCCAATAGTTGACATGCATAAACCAGTTCTGGGTGGTCCCATTGGCTCCTAACCACCAGAGCACCTTCTCGGTCACTTCCGTGGCAGATTCGCTGTACCCAGGAAGTTGATTGCCAAAATTTTGCGTAAACCCGGCAAAAAACCACCAGGCCAGATGCCGTTGACCAAAGCCGGAGAAGCCAATCGTCTCCCAGTTCTGTAATTGCAAATAGCGCATCCACATGGGACTGCGGGGATCGTGTTGATGTCCTCTGCCTGCATAACGCAACTGACTGGCAGGCCCATCATGACAGGTCACGCCATTATTGATCCCAAATCGCCCGGAAAAGAGCGCGGCACGACTGGGAAGGCAGGGCGCATCCGAGGTATGGCACTGACGAAAAAGGATGCTCTTTTGCGCCAGATCATCAATCACCGGAGAAGTTGGGCGCTGATACCCATAGCATCCCAGATGATCGGGACGACAGGAGTCAATGTCAAAATAGAGGATACGCATCTGCTTTCTCCACTTCTGGCTCATTAGTGGCCTTGATGGCTGTAAATACCTTGTTGTATTCAACCGGACCTGAACTCACATTGCTCCAGGTGACATGAATATTGGATGAGTCTGGTTGAAGAGTGCGACCTGCTTATCCATCCCTACAATCCAGGACCAGGAGGTCAAGTTGGAGAGAGTGCTGCCCCGCGAACTGGGGCCAGCATTGCCCTTCTTGAGGCTCTTCATCCACCCTGAAATGGAGCGGCCCGCAATTTTGAACAGTTCGATGCCTTGTACAGCCGGTGCGACCATCGGCGTCCCTCTTCGTCGCGACAGATGGAACTCATCATACGGCTCAAGCTGAGAGAGAGGAACCGAATTTACACCCCTCAGGAGAAGTATATCAGGTGTGGTGCGCAATTTCCAGGCACTCCATCACCCATTTCCATCCTGGAGGCGCCATTTCCCACTCTTCGGGTCAGATTCTGCCTAAGCTCAACCCCAACGTGGTGCCCTCCTCACGTTCCCAAAACCGAGGGGAAACCAGAGGAGAAGAAGAGCAGAAAACAGTCTCAAGAAGGGATGCTCAGGGAGCACAAAACGGCCAAAAACCACCTCCCCCGAACCACCCTTTCTGGCTGGCTGCTTGTTTACGAGCACTGATGATGGTTCAGGTGCATCACAGCGAAATTTTATGCAAGCGGATGTCCTCGAGTCGACCAGTGGAGGTCACCAGATCACGCGTTTAGGTGCCGTTGCGATAGCCTTTACGCTTGGGGCTACGTTCTCCCCAAACTACTCCAAGGAACTGATCGAGCTCTTCACGCATCACTTCCTCGATCACCACCCGCACTGCTCCACGAGCCAGGGCACGTAGATGCTGGTGGAATTCTTGCTGATCGGGCAGCGGTGAAGTTGGCAGCTGCTGGGTTGAGCCAGGGGTGTGAGCTGTAGTCTCCTTCTTCTGACGATGAACAGGCATAGCGTCCTCCTTCTGTGACTGAATGAAGACCGTCAAAGGGACGGTCTATGCCTGAAGTAATTGCTCACCGAAGTCTTGTTTCACAACTCGTCGTTACACAAAATTCGTTATGGCATCCTTGATAGGAGCCACACCAATACTTTCCTCAGACAGCACTGCATGCCTCCAGCCACACACACTGGTAGGGTTCCAGCCGCAACGGCCGCTCTGCCGTGAGCGTTTGGCCGCTGATCAGGTCGGTGAAGCGGTAGCCCGCCCCGTACACCCGCAGCTGGTTGGCATCCATCTCCTGCGGATGATTGGAGAAATTGGCCACTACGAATAGTCGTTGGCTGCCGCTGTGACGGACGTAGCCGAAAAGATGCCCGTTGCCGGTTTTGACGAACTCCGTATCGCTATCGTAGATCGCCGGTTGCTGCTTACGCAGTGCGATCAGCCGCACCAACTCCGCGAAAATGTGGCCGTGCGGCGAGCTGGGATCATTCCGTACCCTCTCCTGCCAGGCCCAGTCAGCCTTGGGGCGGTGGACCCAACGGCTGTCGTCGGCCTTGTTCGGATCAGAGGCGAACGAGTACTCGTTCAGCGTGCCGACCTCGTCGCCCAGGTAGATCAACGGGATACCGCCGATGCTCAAGATGATGCTGTACAGCATCAGGATGCGCCGCGCGGCCAGCTCAATCTGCTGCTCGTCTGCCGACTGGATCGCCTGCTCCAACCCCGCCAGCGCGGCCAGCGTGCCTGAGACGCGGGCGTCGCCGGTGTTCGGGTTCTCCTGGAACGGCATGCCGCGTGCAAAAGAGCCGGGGAAGCGCCCAATGTAGAACTGGTTCAGGAACGTCCGGTGGCCGGTCGGATCGATCCACTTCCAGCGGGCGTCGTTGTCGTCAAAAGTCCAGCCGATATCGTCGTGCGAGCGCAGGTAGTTCACCCAGGCCGTACCCTGCGGCAGCCGGAAACGGTGGCGCATCGAGTGATCGAGCAGCTTGACCTCGCCGGTCGCCAGCGCCTCCCACAGCAGCGCCATCAGCAGTGGGTTGTAGCTTATCTGGCACTCCCGCGGGCTGATGTAGCTCAGCACGTCGTCGGGGTGGACGATAGCCTCGGACTTGAACAGCATCGCGGGGGCGGCTATTCTCAGGATGGAGTTAAATGCCTGGATGATCTGGTGAGCTTCTGGTTGGTTCTCGCAGTTGGTACCCATACGCTTCCAGATGAACGCGACCGCGTCGAGCCTGAGGAACTCCACGCCGGTGTTGGCGATGAACAGCATCTCCTCGGCCATCGCACGGAAGACCGCCGGGTTGGCGTAGTTCAGATCCCATTGAAAGCTGTTGAAGGTCGTCCAGACCCACTTGTGTATGTCCTCACGCCAGGTAAAGCTACCGCGGCGCACGGTGGGGAAGATCTCACGCAGCGTGCGCTCGTAGGCGTCGGGTACCGTCCGGTCGGGGAAGAGAAAGTAGAAGCGCTCGTACTCCTGGTCGCCAGCCTGGGCCCGCCGCGCCCACTCGTGCTCGTCGGAGGTGTGGTTGAAGACGAAGTCGAGCACCAGGCTGATGCCATGCTCCTGGAACTCGCGAGCCAGCCCGGCTAGCTCTCCGATCGTGCCGAGTCTGGGGTTGACGCGACGGTAGCTGCTTACGGCGTAGCCGCCGTCGCTATTCCCCTCGGGCGATTCGAACAGCGGCATCATGTGCAGATAGGTGAGTCCGAGCTTTTTTAAGTAGGGCAACCGGTCGCGCAAGCCATTCAGTGTCCCGGCGAACAGATCAACGTAACACATGCCGCCAACCATCTGCTGCGACTGAAACCACGCGGGTGGGACTTCGCGCCGCGCATCCAACTGCTTGAGCCAGGTCGGCCGTGTGAGCCAGCTGCGCGCTACCGCGCCCAGGATCTCCTCAAGGTGGTAGAAAAAGTCGTATTGTCCGCCATAAAGACCGATCAGTAGCCCGAATAGCCGTTCCCACTCGTGCCGCAGCCGCGTTTCGAACGCGCGCCAGTCGGCGGGCGCGGTGTTGGCTTCGTCCCGAAAGGTGATCTCCAGGCGCGGCCATAGTCGCTCGAGTGACAAGGCCGCTTGCTGCTGAACCTGCTCTGCATCAGTCATATCGTACCCCCTCTGTACCGGCCTGCCGACTCTTTTGGGAGGAAGAAGTCAGGCGTATGCCATCTCAAGAGCAAGTATACCTGAGATAGTGGAAAAATGCGACCGTTTTGACGCATTTGATGGTTCTTAGGCAACCTCGCTAAAGAAAAAAGTCCTTCTTTCTTCGCTATTCATGTACTTTATGGTATGATGATCTGGCGTTTAAAGAACGAGGAATATGTTGGTTAGATGCAATCTATTGAAGAGTTCTCAGGAGGGCAACAGCCCACAATACCTGTAGCCGTGGAGAGGCAATATCGACCGGTGAGAACGCTACGGAAGTCGATAGGCCTGCTTTTGTGTACACTCCTGCTGAGTGGAGTTTTTTTTGCGGCGATAACCTCAGCATATAATGTCCTTTACCTTTCCTCGCCTCTCCTCTATGTAATGCTTTATCCAAATGCGCACTACCAGTTGCCATCTCTCCCTTCGTCATCGGCCCCTTTACACTCGTCAAACGTAGATTATGTCGTGAACCATTTTATGGAAGCCATGATGCAGAAGGACTGGAAAACGATGTGGTCTCTGCTCCATCCAGATGCCCAACAGCTCTGGAAAGGAGAAGGTGAATTCATTCATTTTGAACAAACAAAGTTTGGCGCCTTGAAGTTCAGCAGCTATAGTTCGAGCACTGTCCAACTGGAGCATTCGTGGTATAACCCTGATACAACGCTCATCTATTCCAATGTGGCCACTCTTCGCGTCTCTCTTCAGCTGTCCGCTCCAAAGGGGTTACTCACAGCTCCCTCTGAGTTTGCCTTGAATCATGGGCTGTTCAACGAAATCGACTTTGCTCTGGTCCAGAACAATCATGCATGGCAGGTGCTTATTGCCGGGCCGGCAGATCCAGAAGCACCTATTCTCGTGCCGGCTTCGCCCCATGGAAGCACGCTCGTTGTTCCTATCTTTATGTACCACCATGTTTCTCACAAACCTACCACAAATCTTCTTGACTACAACCTGACGGTGACAACGGCCGACTTTGACCAGCAGATGATCTGGCTTCAGCAACATGGGTATCATAGCATTTCACAAACCGAACTCTTTGATGCGTTTTACTATGGAAAAGCACTCCCTGCCCATCCAGTGATGCTGACCTTTGACGATGGCTACGAGGATGTGTATACCGATGCCTTGCCAGTGTTGTTAGCTCATCATTATAGGGGGGTCTTTTACATCATTACCGGTATGATTGGTGGATGGTATATGACATGGGCTCAGGTCCGTACTCTTGCTCGCGTTGGTATGCAAATATCTTCACACACCGTTCATCACGTTAACATAGGAGAACCGCCCGCGGGAACAAGCACGCAATCTGAACTTGTTCGCTCCAAACAAACGCTAGAAAAGCAGCTTGGTGAGCCGATTCAATTCTTCTGCTATCCTGCGACGTTCACAGCCGTCCAGAATGTCCAGACCCCGTATCAGTTGAATCGTATCCGTGTTAGTGGCGGTGAGAGTATCGACGCCTACATCGGCATTTTGAATACGACCTTACATGTATCGTAAACGGCTCGCCGCGTTGCTACAGGTCACGAAGGGAGCCAGCCCTTAAAGCTCTGGCGTGCTGGGCCAGAGGTGGTACTGGATCTTCAGGGCGATGATACGTTCCACTGACTGATTGATGCGTGCCATCGAGAGCCCTCCACCGGCGATGGCCTGCTTGATAGCCGCGACCGAGGAACTCAGATCGTAGGAATCGCGTATTCCCAGGATCATGTCGTTGCCTGCCTCAATCGCGAGCACCACGGCCTGGGGCAGGCTCCACTTCTTCGCAATACCCAGCATGTAGAGCGCGTCGGTGAGGACGACGCCGTCATAGCCAAACTGATGGCGCAGGATATCGGTGACGAAGGGGTGCGAGAGTTCCGCTGGCATGTTCGGGTCAACCGCTGGCATCAGCACGTCGGTCGTCATAATCATACCTGGAATCTCCAGCCTGTTCTGTGTCTGTGCAAAGTATTTGTAGGGTGCCAGCTCGGTCGAGTAGAGCTGGTCCAGTGAGCGCTTGACCACTGGTAGTTCTACGTGAGCGTCCGTAGTGGCGGCACCAAGGCCTGGGAAGTGTTTGAGGGAGCCGATCTCCCCATCTCCCTGGATAGCACGCAGGTAGGTTCCAGCCCATCGGATCACCGACTGCGGCGTGTAGCCCCAGGTACGCATATACTGGTCTGGCCCCATTACCACAGGCACATCCACGTCTGGCGCAAGGTCCGTGTTGATTCCCAGTGAGTGCAAGTCGTGCGCGATGCTGTGCCCCAGCTTCGCCGCGTTCTCTATCTTCCCTGTCTGATATGTTTCCAGGGCCCCCGGACGATGCCCGAAGATATTCATAATGCGCTCGACAAAGCCCCCCTCCTCATCGGCGGAGATCAGCAGTGGCATCCAGGCCTTCTTCTGCATATGTGCAATATCGTTTTTCGCCTGATTATAGGTGTTCATCTGGGCGCCATACATAATTACGCCGCCCGCGTACTGATTGTGGATCATCGTCTCCAGGTCGGCTGAGTAAGAGTAGCCCCAATACTGCACCATGAAAAGCTGACCCAGCTTCTGATTAAGGGTCATACGCGAGAGATACATTTTGGCAAGGGTCTTGTAGCTCAAGTACGCCGAGATCTGGTGTAGTTTCTCCACCTGGTCCGGGCTGAGTGGTGTCTGAATGAAGGGACCCGTGGCTACGAATGCCTGCAGCGTGGTGGGCGTCGCTGAACCTGCCACCATTTGCTGGATATCCCCTCCGATGAGTGTGACGATGAAGGCGAGTATCACCAGAACCAGCACCTTTGCCAATCCAGCAGCCTTGCGTCTCCTGGGGCGTTCCGGCAGTCGCTCCTCCCCTGAAACCGGATTCCTGAGCGATCCTTGCTGTGGAGGGAGAGGCATCTGCGGCTGTTCTGTCAGTATTGGCATAAAGACTCCTGTTTTTTTCTGGCTTCACTTAAAAATAAATGATAAGGCATCGTTTAGTTCGGTTAGCAACCCGCTTATACGTGGTAACGCGAATTTGCGAATGTTTGTTGCGTACCGCCATTAATTCCTCGGCAGCGTGACAGGTAAGAGGTGGTACTGCATTTTTAGCGCAATGATGCGGGCCACCGCCTCGTTCACGCGCGCCATCGTGAGTCGACCATCGTGGAGTGCCTGTTTGAGTGCCTCGATCACTGCCGCCGTGCGAGCGCTCCCCATTGGACCGAGGATCATGTCGTTGCCGGCCCGGATCGCCAGCACCGCTGCTTCGGGCTCGCTCCACCGCGCGGAAATGCCACCCATATAGAGCGCATCGGTGAGAACCACGCCATCGTAGCCGAACTCGTTGCGCAGGATGTCGGTCATGAATGTGTGTGAGAGTTCCGTCGGCATGTTTGGGTCGATGGCGGGCATCAACACATCGGTCGACATAATCATCCCAGGCCGCATCAGCGGGTTCGGCGAGTTGATGAAGGTCTTATATGGCGCAAGTTCGGTTGCGTAGATTTGCTGCCGCGAGCGGTTATCAGTTGGCAGAATATCGTGCGCGTCGTATGGTGTGTCGCCCAGGCCGCCGGGATAGTGTTTCATACAGGCAATCAGCCCGTGGCTTTGCATGGCCTCGATATAGGGGCCGGTATATTTGATCACCGGAGCTGCAGTGGTGCCAAAGGTGCGATCGACGGTATCGTAGCCAAGGACAATCATCACGTCAACATCAGGGGCCAGGTCGGTATTGAGTCCGAGTGTGAGCAGGTCGTGAGCCATCTTCACCCCTTGCTGTCGATCAAAATTCAGACTCCCCGACTGGGAGATCTCCCAGGGACCAGGCCGCGCACCGTAGATGTGTTCCAGGCGATTGACGTACATGCCGCCTTCTTCGTCGACCGAGGTCAGGAGAGGAATCTTCGCACGCTGCTGAGCCAGGCTGGTTGTCGCCCTGGCCTGACCGGCGGCCTGCAGGTGGGATTCATACATAATCATGCCGCCGACATGCAGCTGGGTAATCATATAGTCCAGGTCATCGGAATAGTTGTTCTGCTCGCTCTCAGTCATAATCATCTGGCCTAGCTTCTCGGCCAACGACATATGCGCAACGTAGAGATTAGCCAGTTCCCTATAGGTCATACCATCGACCAGGTGCATGAGCGCATTCACCTGAGAAGCATTATAGGGTGGTTTGATAAAAGGGCCGTATGGCCCTGCCGGTACTGTAGTCTGCCTGCTCGGGGGAACTGGGTGTGTGGAGCCGAAATGCATCAACAGTCCCGTCAGGACCACGATCACGGCCAGCGTGACCAGGGCCAGCGAGAGGATGAGGCCGATCCTGCGTCGTCTCCGCCGCGGTGCGCGAAGCGAGAGGCTCTGCTCCGCTTCCCTCTTGGCCTCGCGCCCGGGTGGCAGGATGATTTGGGATCGTTCTACATCTTTAGACATACAATTTCCTCTTTAGCTGGTTGTGGTCAGGAGGCTCCTGGAGGCACACCTGGCGCGGGATTATGCCAGCCTCCATCACCTGCGATAAGTTGTTCTGCTTCGGGCGGTCCCCAGGTATTCGGTGTGTACTCCAGGACAGGAGATACGTTTCCAAGGACGGGGTCTACGATCCTCCACTCTTCCTCGACGGAATCCTCGCGCACAAAGAG
>VBHI01000045.1 GCA_005881495.1 Chloroflexota bacterium | reverse complement strand
AGATGAGGTTTACGCATGTCATACTCTTCCTTTCTGCTAATGAGGACTGCAAGCGTCTTTGAAGTCTGTCGCGCTGTGGGACAGCAAAAGGTCTGATTTGCCTCGTTACATGGGACAAAATCCACCGGCTCAATTATTGAAGAAAGCTATGGACTTGGCAATGGCAAGACGGTTGAGATTCGGTTATGAAATGGTTAAGATTTGGTATTGTCAACTTGGTAACGTAGCTGAACAATGTGCTAAAATAGCTTCATGAAAACAAAACCCATTGCTCCCAATTACAACCGCTATCTGGCTTTGCTGGCTTCACTGGGCATCCAAAGGAGGCGTAATCGCCCATGACATCTGACTCTAATAAACACCTCACCCACCTCGACGAAAGTGGCAATATCCATATGGTCGACGTGACTGATCGGCCAGAGACGGTGCGCGAAGCTACCGCCAGAGCTACTGTACGCATGGCGCCGCAAACAGTACAGCTCATCGAGACAAACCAGGTTTCCAAGGGAAGCGTTTTGGAAGTGGCGAAGATCGCAGGCATTATGGCAGCTAAGCAAACACCGCAGATCATTCCCCTCTGCCACCCCCTACCAATGACATACATTGATATCCGTTTCACTCTTGATAGGGGAAGAGGCTTGATCGAGATAGAGGCACGTACTCGCACTAACTATAAGACCGGCGTGGACGTCGAGGCACTGACGGCTGTCACAGTGGCCGCACTGACAATCTATGATATGTGCAAAGGAGTGGATACAACTATTACACTTGAACAAGCATACGTTGCCTCAAAAAGCGGTGGCAAAAGTGGCACGGTCGAATTTCAACCAGCCGCATCCGCGGGATGAGTAAGGCAGCCACCTCAACTAGCAGGACGCACCTCTAATAACAAGAACATCACCTCTAACAGGTTACGCTCATCTGGATTGCTGAGCCGTAAGTCTGTCTGGCCAAGCGGTGTTATCAAGGTGCCATCTTTATCCACAGGCTCCACAGAAAGAATAGACCGTGGATTCCCCCCATTCCAGCGCACAGGCTCGATCAATGAACCCAGAGGCACGGAGATCGTCAGGTAGCGCCCGCGCAACTTCTCATCCAGGTCGTGCAGGTGAAGCTCAAGGGTACCCTCCCGCTGAATAATACCTCCCTCAAGGTGACTTGATTGCAGGTAGATCATAGCTTGCTCAGCCGGAGTCCCCGTCGAGCGCATCAGCGTATCGGCTTTGCGCAATACTTTTCCATGACGTGTCCCACTCGCGCCAATCAGGGGTGAATAGGAATGAGTCGCCAGTTCTTGCTGACCAGTGGTATGAAGGTTATCAGTAATTGTTGCGACACGCACGAGGTCATGCAGCGCCCTGGCCCGCATACCGCTCTGCGTTATATGGGCACTCACCCTCATAGCCCACTGCAAGAGTGAACGAGCCTGAGCTTCCCCATCTATATGTTCGCGGCGAGCCTGGCGCAACACAGCTTCTGCCTGGTTGATTAGCAACTGACAGAGTTTTACCGACGCCCCATCAGGGAGTGAGCGTCTGCCGTAATTGATACTCTGCGCCTTTTCACCAGACTTCACAGCATAGCGCAAAGCATCATACAATTCCAGGTAAGCGCTGTGACAAACAGTACACCCTGCTAAATGATAGAGTAGTGGAGCATAATGGACCGTCGTCTTCGCATCGTTTCGCAGCAGAGCCATGATGAAATCCGGCAACTGCCGGTAAAATTGTGGATGATATTCGTCACCAGTTACTACTTCATACGCGCCTGTATCTTCTTCGTTTGTAGAAACGTTTTCTGTATCTTGTGGAGAATGGGTTAAAACATGCAGCAACCAGCGCGCCAGTTTTTCATACTCGTCTTGACTATTGGATGATTTATCGAATTGTTCGTTATCGTTCATAATTTGTCCTCTCCCGAGCAAATAAGGCAGCGCATCCAGGGGATGATGTAGGCAACTTACTCCTCCCTATAGAAGCGCGTTAATTGCTTCATTTGGGTCGACGTGATATGGACGACTGAATCGCCATGCCAATCAAGTAAACCTTCAGCCACCAGTTGATTCAGGCCTGTGCGCACATCGCTCTCAGTAAGATCTTGCTGCGCAAGGGTCTGCATATCTACCACAAACTCATCGGGACGCGTAGATTGTACTCTATACTCTGTCAAACGTAAGGCAACGATAACTGTCAAATTAGTACTTTGTTGTTGGAGACAGTGGCGTAACTTTTTGTGCGCGTGGTCCTTGTGTTGACTGATATTAGCAATAGGTTCCCCACGGCTCGCCAGCAGGTCTTTGTCTGGTAGCTCCTCAAAAATGTTCTTGAGTAGATCTGTTGCGTCGAACTCTTCGATCTCTAGTATGATTGCCTGAAACTGCTTGGGCGCGGCGCTTAGCACTTTAATACAATGCTTCAGTAGATTGCGCAGCTCTTGTTGAGAGGCCAGCGCGAGCACAGCATGTTCTGGTGTAGGAAACGGCGGCGCTCCGCCAAGGTTTTCGGTCGCCTCGTTCAGTATATCTTCCTCAGTTTCTGTGCTTTCCATTCCTTCAAGATCAATGGCATACGTCATTAGCAGTCGTTTTCTGCGCAGCCGATCGATGGCTTTGTTGCGAATACTGCGATTGAGGAAAGCATAAAACTGGGCATTGCTCAGTCCATCTAGTACGGTAAGTGACGTTCTATCCCCACCACCGAGAAGACCTAGACGAAGTAGTTGCTCTACAACATGTCCTACAACCAGATCAACCTCAACTTGATCATGTTTGAATTCACCTAAAGAGCGTTGTGCATGCCAGTTTAAATGTGCATACAAGGTCGCATAGGTCTGTTCCGCGTGATACCTCAGATCGTGTGCCGTAAAGGGCATACGAATTCCCTCCGCACTGCCTGCTTATGCGCATACTAAATCATTCAACCCAATTATCGGCACGCATCTCAACAGGCTGTCGTTTGCTAAATAGGGAGCTTAATTACTACCTTTACAAATTGTACCTAAATTCTACATTTTACGCAATAAATTGCGCCCCTACGTTCTTTCGGTTTACTGTTAAACTTCGTAGGGGCGCGACATGTCAGGCACATCAGGTGCCACACTCGTATCGTCGACTATTCGCTATCTCCGCGTTTACCTTGACGCTGATGTTCGTACGCTTTTTTAATGGCGTTCAAGCTGCGTTGCACTTCGCCACGCTCCTCCAACAAATTAGCATAGCGGAAATACGCACCCGCCGTAATTTCATGGGCGTGCGACGAATCCAGCAATTCGAGAGCCTGGGTGAACAGTTCATCGGCAGCTGCATAGTCCTTGGTCTGGTGACGCAACTGGGCAAGCGCAATAAGCGCCTGGCCCTGAGTCTGAGAATCTCCGCTTGCACGAGCAAAAGTGAGGGCTTCCTGGGCTTCTTTCTCCGCTTCTTGTAGGTTACCGCGCTTTAATAGAAGCTCTGCCAGAGATGTATGACACGTTGAGGCCGATACCGCATCGTTAAGCTCTTGTTCAATTGCGATAGCCTGCCTATACTCTTTTTCCGCCTCATCCAGGTCGTTCTGCTTCTCAAGCGTTTTACCCAGGCGCTGGTGTGTGAGACCAACGAGCCTTTGCTCATCCCGCATTTCATAAAGAGCCAGGCTACGCATAGCATAATCCCGTGCCATCGTCAGTTTACCAATTGCCTTATAACTCTGGCTGATCTCCATATACTTCTGCGCAAAGCTCTTACTGTCACGATTGAAATCATCGAACACTTCTAACGCACGATGATAATAAGTTACAGCTTTTTCTAATTCGCCCATGCGGAAATAATCATTCGCTAAATTACTGTAAACCTCGAGTGCGAAAACAGGGTCATGAATCTGGCTATTTTCGATTGCAGTGTTACAGCGGAGGTGATTTTCTACCGCCAGGGTATAATTGTACAACATGAAGTAGGCCCTACCCAGCAGATTACGCGCTCTCTCTGTTGCTTCGCTATCATTTAAGCTTTCAGCCTGAGTAACAGCCAGGCGTAAGTCCACTACAGCTTCCTGGAACTCATTCGACCCCAAATGTATCTGACCTCGCAACAAGAATAATCGATATACTTGATCCGTTGTAATACGCTCAGGTTGAATGGGCCCTAACAACTGCTCAGCCTCTTCAAAGGCACCCTGTTGTACGAGCACACTTGCCTGTAGTAAATCGACATCAATTTTCTGGTCAGGACCTGAGTCAGCGGGGGAATAACCTACTGCTCTCGCTTCAGCAGCGCCAGAAGGCGAACCTTCCAATAAGAATGTCAGGGGAACATCCAGGCGGCGCGCAAGGATAGAGAGCGCTTTGAGGGATGGGCGAATCTTTCCTCTCTCAATCGCAGAGATATATGAGATGGAAAATTCAGGTGCAGCCAACTGAGCCTGGGTCATTCCAAGCTTGGTACGAACTTCTCGAATGTTGGTACCGACCCTAGCTGCGACCGCCTTACCCACATTTGCAGCTTCGAGGGATGGTGGCATTGTTAAATTTCCTTTCAAGTTGTCAAGTTTTCCCTTCAATTTGACTTGAGTGTTTCCATCCAATGGAGCATTATAAGCGTTTCCATCCAATGGAGCACTATAAAGGAATCATCTGTAACTCCTTTATATTCCAGACAAACCAGCACACATTTTACAAACGCTTATGCGCATTTTATGTTTAAGACACATATAACCTTTATTACCCCCTTCACTATAGAAAGTGGCTCATAAAGGTTTGAATACATCTCTTAATGACAAGAAATGCTAACATAATGCCAGTAGTTATCATAGTAGCATGTTATTAAGAAGATGTCAATAGTGCTGTGATTATATCTCTAATCTTTCTTATAAATACCGCCTTGCCTGATCATACTAGAAATGCCGCGCCAAAAGAAATGGGATAAGCTTACTAGAGTATTTAAGTTATGAAAAAAATGAAGCAGTTTCTCTCAAAACTCTTCGTAAGTTTACTTCATAATGTTCTCACACCCTAAATCTGACAGAATTGCTCATTTTAACCGTCGAATTATTTCTTTTTTTACACTAGCAAAAAATGGCTACTTCCCTTATACTATATCCTATCCATCGGTTTTATTTGTTTCGGCCAACCTCAACAATAGCATCATCGGTTAAGGAGGAAAGCACATGCAGACGATCAATTCATTATTTGCTGCATCCGCTGAACGCTTCGCGAATCGCGTCGCGCTTATCGAGCCTGTCGAGGTGGCAAGGGTGGGAACAATGTCTACCCTCACATATCGCGAGTTACAAGAACGAGCTAAAGGATTTGCCGCCTCTTTACAGAATCTTCAAATAAACAAGAGCGATTGTCTGCTTATCTGGTCACCAAGCAGGTCTGAGTGGATAATCGCTTACCTGGGCGCGCTATTAATCGGTGCTGTGGTTGTCCCCCTGGATGTCAATAGTAAAGAAGATTTCCTCGTACGCGTTGCAGAGACAACCAATGCTCGCCTGCTGATTACTTCTCAGAAACAGTTTGCAGGATTGAAGCAAGTATCGCTTCCTCTCATTGACATTGATGCCTTGCCACAGCAACCATTAGACCCCACGAAATTACCGCTGGTCGATGCAGGCGACCTTGCCGAAATAGTCTTTACTTCCGGTACAACCGGCCACCCCAAAGGCGTAATGTTAAGTCATGGCAATATTACCAGCAATGCGACCGCAGCATTAGCTTTCATCAATATGACGGCTGAAGATCGTGCGCTCTCTATTTTGCCGCTTAGTCACATGTTTGAATTGACCGTTGAAATCGCTCTCATCTGCTGCGGTGCCAGTATCGTCTATGCCCGTTCACTTGTACCTGACACTCTCCTCAGGCTGCTCTCTTCACAACAAATAACCTGTAGCGTCCTCGTTCCACAGGCTCTTCAGCTTTTTCTTAATGGCATAGAAAGAGAGGTAAGACGGCAAAAGAGAGAGCAACAATTTGAACAACTGCTTCGAATTGCAGCCATCCTGCCATTTGGTTGGCGTCGTTTCCTCTTCGGAACGGTACATAAACGCTTTGGAGGACACTTCCGCTTCTTTGTTAGTGGTGGTGCATACTTATCTCCTCAACTCGCCCAGAGATGGGAAAATATAGGCTTCCGCGTATTACAGGGATATGGCGCAACAGAATGCTCTCCCATTATTTCCGCTACTCCCTACCGCGAACATATATTAGACTCGGTTGGTAAATCCCTCAACGGAGTTGAGGTGCGCATCGCCGATGACGGTGAGATACTGGTTCATGGTCCAAATGTGGCATTGGGCTACTGGAAGAATCCAGATGCCACCGCTGCTTCCTTTAAGGATGGCTGGTATTCCACTGGGGATCTTGGCTATCTCGATGAAAAAAATAACCTCTACTTAAAGGGGCGCAAGAAAAATCTTATCGTGCTCGCCAATGGCCTCAATGTCTATCCAGAAGATATCGAAAACATCTTACAAGCAAACCCTCTGGTCAAAGATGCGGTGGTTTTTGGGCTCATGGAGAACGATCAGGGGCCAGAAGTCCATGCTGTTCTGCTCATGGATGATCCTAACCAAGCGAAAAGCGTCATACATCAAACCAATAAACAGCTTGCCCCACATCAACAGGTACGCGGTTTTACCGTCTGGCCGGAAGAAGACTTTCCTCGAACCCATACACTCAAAGTAAAGCGTCTTGATGTGCTCAGTAAGCTGGAAAAAATACGCAGTGAAACAGGTGAACATCATCCATAACCCGGTAGAAGAAAGCTGAGTAAATGCTGTATTTGATTGCTACCCCTATCGGTAATCTCAATGATATTACACTGCGTGCTCTCGACACATTACGGCAGGTTGACGTGATTGCCAGTGAAGATACACGCAAAACGGGATTGTTACTCAAGCATTTTTCGATTACAAAGCCACAGATCGCCTTCTGAAAGAGGGGAAGTCTGTCGCCGTTGTGACGAATGCCGGGACACCGGGCATCTCGGACCCAGGTTTCACGCTGGTGCGTAGAGCCATCAACGCCCAGGTCGCTGTGACGATGATTCCAGGACCTACGGCTTTTGTGATGGCCCTGGTGCTCTCCGGATTACCGGTTCACAGCTTCACCTTTTGCGGCTTTCCACCGCGCAAATCTGTGGGGAGATGCAAATTTATGGCAATCGATAAAGAATCTCCCCACACGCTTATCTTCTATGAAAGCCCCTACCGGCTTGAAGGATTCCTGCGCGACGCAATAAACACCTTTGGCGATCGTGAAGCGGCTATCGCCAACGACCTGACGAAGTTGTTTGAACAAGTACAGCGAGGAACGCTCTCCTCGCTGCTGGAAGCGGTATCACAGTCAAAACCGCGCGGTGAGTATATTATTGTTATCGCAGGGGCAGTATTCGCACCAACATAAAAGTGCAAACCTGGTCCACCATGCGCCTCCCATCCTCGCTTCACGCTAGTGAAGCAACCATCGTCTATAGTAGGGTTGACCCTTGCGGTCAACCTGCTTCCTCTGCGGTCAACCTGGCCCACCGCCCGCCTCTCCCCTTCTCTATTATCTAAATACCCATCACCTCGATCAGCTCTTTCACAGCGTCAGCAGACTTCTGCAACTGAGCGCGCTCGCCCCAATCCAGTTCCACCTCGACGACCTCCTCCATACCCTGCGCTCCAAGCTTCACCGGTACACCAACAAAGAGATCCTGCATCCCATATTCTCCCTGCAAATAAACTGCGCACGGCATGATCATTTTCTTGTCAAGTAATATTGAATCGACCATTTGCAGGACTGAAGCCGATGGCGCAAAGTATGCGCTGCCCGTCCCAAGCAACTTCACGATTTCAGCCCCACCATCACGCGTACGCTGCACAATCTGCTCAATACGCTCTGCTGAAAGCAATTGCGCAATGGGAACTCCAGCGACAGTACACATACGAGCAAGAGGAACCATCGTATCGCCATGGCCACCCAGCACATAGGCCTGCACGTCACGCACCGAGACGCCAAGCTCCTGCGCAATGAATGTTCGGAAACGTGCTGTGTCCAGCACTCCGGCCATGCCAATCACACGGTTACGTGGGAAACCGCTGATATGAAACGCGAGCTGTGCCATTGCATCCAACGGGTTGGTAACCATAATCATGATACAATCAGGAGAATACTTGACGACGTTCTCAGTCACCTGCGCCACAATCTCCTGATTTTTCTTGACCAGGTCATCCCTGGACATTCCTGGTTTACGAGGGAAACCAGAGGTTACCACGACGATATCAGAGTTTGCCGTCTCAGCATAATCATTCGTACCTGTCACCAGCGAATCGTAGCCAAGTACAGGTCCCGCCTGGAGTATGTCCAGCGCCTTGCCCTGGGGCATATTAGGTACGATATCATACATCACGACATCGGCATAGTCTTTTTCTGCCAAACGCTGTACCAGCGTACTACCAACAAATCCGGCACCAACAACGGTTATCTTACTGCGCATAAAACTATCCCTTTCAACGAAAAATAGAGGGACGATATTTTCGACCGTCCTGTAACGTTATTCTTAAAACCAATTACTAAAAATATTGTATGTCGTACACCACAAAAAAGGCAAAGGACTCTCAGTTTTCTAAATACACATATTTTGAGCCTATAATATAGCTACATTGCACATGGCATTTATAAAGAACTAACCCTACTATATACTATTAACAGTTGCAGATTTCGGATTCTTCAGAATTGAGCATTACGAATTTTTGCTAACTAATCGTTATCTGGTTCGAATCTCGCAAATCTACATCCGTGAGGTATCCCCTTTTTTCTTTAACTCACCTGATATCCTACGCATTGTATAAAAGGGAAAGGACATTTGGACCTCTACCATTCCCTCTATTAAGGGCAAGGGTTCTTCAACCGTCTGCCTCTTAGAGCAATGGCAATAGGTGAGTGGGGCCGTTTTCACGTTCCTGATCGTTGGTATTATCTACCGCAAAGGAGGCGTTTATCAATGGCGCAACCAGATGTATCTCAGCAACAAAAGGACGAGGCATTACTGCAAAAGTTTGGCTACAAACAGGAATTGCGGCGATCGCTGGGGTTCCTCTCCAATGTTGCAGTCGCTTTCTCCTACATCTCCGTCGCTACCGGCACATTCGCGCTCTTCTATCTTGGTATCCTGGCCGGTGGCCCTGCATTCTTCTGGACATGGATCATTGTCGCAATTGGACAGTTCATCGTAGCGCTAAACTTCGCTGAACTCTCATCACACTTCCCCATCGCGGGTTCGATCTACCAGTGGAGCAAGCGCCTCTCTGGTTACACTTTAGGTTGGTTCACTGGTTGGTTCTACTTCTTCGCAGGGGTTCTCACCATCACAGCCGTAGCGTTCACTGTTCCTATTCCTTTGCTGGCCATCTTCCCCGGCATTCCCGCGACCATCCTGGGGATGCCCAATGCTGTCTTCATCGCACTGGCCTCGATTGTCGTTGGTACCCTCATTAATATTGCGGGCGTAAGATTGGTGTCGATTATCAACAACATTGGCGTTGTCGCCGAGATCATTGGCATGTTCGTTTTCGCGCTCGTCTTACTGATCTTCTTCAATCATCAGTCGCTTAGTTTCCTCTTCACCGGTCCCACTCCCAATGTCGCTCCCAAGGTTCTTTCCGCAGCTCTTGGCGTTCCAGGAGCACAATGGACGCCACCGTTGGGTGACATTTACTTTGGAGCGTTCGCCGCGGCAATGTTCATGTCATTGTTCGTCATCTATGGCTTCGACACGGCAGGAACGCTGGGCGAGGAGACCAATAACCCGCAGAGAAATGCCCCGCGTGGCGTCCTCTGGGCTATTGGGCTATCCGCCATTGCAGGCGTACTCTTCCTGGGTGGTACCATCCTCTCGATTAAAAATCTGTCTAGTATTGAAACCATAG